>NZ_PUHY01000016.1 GCF_002967765.1 Blastopirellula marina
CGATCTCGTGGATCGGCAACTTCCGTCGACTTGTCGTGCGGTACGAACATCATTCGTGGATTTACCAGGCCTTCATGCACGTAGCGTGCGGGCTCATTTGTTTACGTAGGTTTTGAAACAGCTTCTAAGTTAAAGAGCTGCGAATTAGTCGTTTCACGATCAATCGGCGCGAACTCGATAAGCAATTCGCTCTGCTCATCAACGATTCTCGTACCAATTCCAGGCTAACGAGCGTCGAGAGTTGACTTCGTTCGAGCTTCGAAACGAAATTCGATGTTAGCACGCAGACTCTGGAGCTGATAATTCTTTTTCGTAGTCCCTCCAAAACGCCTCGCCCATCAAGATCGTTCCCAATCGTATTCCGTACGCCACGTGCATTTTGATTGCTTGTTGAAAGCGACCTTTCCGACGGTCTTTCTACTTGTTTGTGACATCTAAAGTGCGATATCGTGGGGGCATCCCGCCAGCGCTCATAAATTCGCAGGGAGCTGTCTGCTCTAACCAAATTACGCGAATCCTTGAATCCGCTTCGACACCTACCAAACACAGCTTCTTACCTGATTTACCAGGTAAACGCCTTCAAACTCGAGGAAATCGTAACATGACGTGGCCTGACTATGCGGTGTTGTTGGGGTACTTCGTGGTGATGATTGTGATTGGCATCATTTCGGCACGGAGCATCAAGGGACAAGAAGACTACTTCATGGGGGGGAGGGGTTTCGGCAAGATCCTACAGACATTTGCTGCATTTGGCGCCGGCACAGGTTCCAGCGACCCAGTCAATACCGGCCGCACCACGTTCACCTCTGGGCTAAGTGGAATGTGGAGCGTTATGTACTGGCTTTTCGTGACTCCATTTTATTGGATCACAAGCGTATGGTATCGGCGAATGCGGCACCTGACGCTGGGGGACTGGTTCGTTGAGCGATATGAATCCAAAGCCCTGGGAGCAGCGTACTGTGTGTTCGGACTTCTTTTCTTCATGGTCTATGGGTCGATGCTGTTTTCCGCCATTGGCAAAGTGGCAGCACCATTGGCGAATATCAATGCGATTGCAGTCGGCGAAACGGAGATCCCCATCGAGTACATCCTAGTTCCAATCATCGGTGTCGTCGTGCTGGCGTATGGAGTTTTGGGCGGCTTGCGGGCGGCCTACTATACGGATCTGATTCAGGGCATCTGCATCATCCTACTCTCGATAATGCTGATACCTTTTGGTTTGCATGCTCTAGTGGAGCAATTCGGTGATCCCAGCCAAGATAACTTATTGGCTGGCTTTCGTATTTTGCACGAGCAGCTGCCCAAAGAGCACTTCGACCTGGTCGGGTCATCATCCATGAGCGAGTTCCCCTGGTACCGCGTTGTCGCCATCGTGCTGATCAACTTGATGGGTATCGTCGTTCAACCACACTTTATCGCAACAGGGGGCGGTTCGGCTAAAAGCGAGTGGGATGCCCGAGTAGGCCTCGTCGTTGGCAATTTCCTGAAACGCTTCTGTACAGTGGGATGGATGCTTACCGCACTTATTGCGTTGGCGCTCTTTGCAGGCCACCCAGAGCTGGCCGGCGATCCCGACAAGACCTGGGGAATCGCATCGCGGGAACTGCTTTCCCCTGGCTTAACCGGATTAATGGTCGCCTGTCTATTGGCGGCTTTGATGAGCAGCATCGACGCCTACATGATAGTCGGTTCCGGACTTGTCGTGCGAAACCTTTATGCAGCCTACGTCAACGAGGACGCCACAGAGCAAGAATGCGTTCGTGTAGGCCGACTAACCGGAAGCGTCATCGTTGCTGGTGCAGTGCTGATTTCGCTACTAATGATGGACGTGTTCGAGCAATTGCAATTAACCTGGGTCCTTGCTGTTCTTTTCGCAGCCCCTTTCTGGGTCGGTATGTACTGGCGGCGTGCGACAACTTCCGCCGCTTGGATCACTTTGGCTTACTGCGCTATCGTATTCTTTATTGCCCCTAACTTGTTGCCGTTGGTACCAGGAGTTCGAACGGCAGCTTCCTACACCGTTACGAATGATATCTTGGAGACAACAACCACTCGGCCAGCAGCTCCCTCCGATGTCGCCCGCCGCAATTTGGATATCGAGTTATGGCGTGATCAACACCAGCAAGTGAAACAACAGTTGGCAATCGCTAAGGGGGAGAATGATGCCGCCAAGATCGCCCGACTCGAGCAGCAGGAAGAGCTTCTTGAATCAGAAGGACCTCAAGAATTGGCCGTCGGTGATCAGATGACCGAAGTCACGCGAACAGGCGGACAACCAATTTTTTGGAGCGGTCGTGTCTCCCCCATTGACGAAAATGGCGATCCAATTGAAGACATTCAGCTAACCTTGGTGAAAGAGCAACGCTTGGATGAGAATTCAACGCAAAAGATAATGCGTTACCCGGAGGACATCAGACTTCTCGCTTCAGGCAATTTCAAACTTGACCTTCTGCTTTTTCAATGGCTTGGCGTTGACCTCCGGTCGAAGAGCAATGCGGCCATCGACACGTTAAGTTTGCTACCCAAGATGGCCGCTCCCCTGCTGGTAATGATTCTCTTCAGCCTGTTTACCAGGCGAAATACCAAGACTGGGCTTGATCGATATTACGCCAAGATGAACACACCGGTCGATCCAGATCACGAGCGAGACCAAAAGAATCTAGCGGCAGCAATGAAGGATCCTTCAGCAATCGAACGTCACAAGATAATTCCCGGCAGCGACTTGGAATTCTACTGGCCGTCGAGGTTAGACCTTGTGGGATTTATCATCTGCGTCGCCGTTTGCTGCGGGATTATTGCAATCGCAGGTTGGGTCGCAGGCATTGGCGGGTAGCGGCAGGAATGACAAATGCAACCGAACGTTGGCGCATGTGTTTTCTACCATCCCTCTTTCCAACTACTCACGAATCGACGAGTGTTCGGCGGTCGCAAACCCTCGTATTCGCCAATGTCGTGTTCAGGTCATGAAAAACCCCGGTTTAGCATTGTCTGCCAAACCGGGGTTTAATGGAGCAATGTCAACATTGTTTGAAATGCAAGAGTGACAACCGTTCAGTGCAACGAACGCAATCTTAGCCAGTACGACGTCGCCAAATCTCACCTATGGCTCTTCAGATTCAAAAGTTAACGTCGTCACATCGACTCGCAGTTCCTCAAGTCGCTTCGCAACGTCAGCCGGCATCTCTTTTTCAAATCGTCCTCCGATCTGCTCCGCTAGAAATGCCTCAATCTCCGCGTACATTGCCATCCGGTTAACGGGTTTAGCGAATCCATGTCCCTCATCGTCCGCCAACAAGTAATCGACCTCATGACCTCGATCGCGAAGTGCGATGGCAATCTGATCAGCTTCCGCTTGTTTCACTCTCGGATCATTCGCTCCCTGGACAATGAGTAGTGGTCGTGAAATCTTCTCGGCGCTAAAGAGCGGACTCGCTTCTCTGATTCGCTGCTTTCCCTCTTCGGTCGCAGGATCTCCAACCATGCCGTAAAGGAAGGCACGTCCAGCCTCCCAGTAAGGCGGAATCGAATCGAGTAATGTGAAGATGTTGCTCGGTCCAACGATGTCGACACCACAAGCATAAAGCTCCGGCGTGAAAGCGAGTCCCGCCAGCGTGGCGTAGCCGCCGTAGCTGCCACCCATGATAGCAACGCGATCCTTGTCCGCGATTCCCTTCTCGATCAAGTATTTCACTCCCCAAGTGATGTCGTCCTGCATCAGCTTCCCCCATTGCAGGTCACCAGCGTTGAGAAACTTCTTACCATAGCCGCCGCTGGCACGGAAATTTGGCTGCAATACCGCGTATCCCCGATTGGCGAGGAACTGAACCTGCGCGTCATAGCCCCAAGTATCGCGAGGTCCTTTTGGACCTCCGTGAACCAGCACGACAACCGGCAAGTTTTTCGGTTCCACGCCAGTGGGTAGCGTCAAATAGGCTGGAATCTCCAAACCGTCGCTGCTTGCATAGCGAATTGGAGTCATTGGTGCGAGATATTCTTCGACCTTCTTCAGTTCGGGTCGCGGTGTGTACTGATGAATGAGTTCGCGTGTTTTCGCGTCGAAGTACCACGCTTCTGCCGCGTACTTGTCGCCATATACGGCGATCAAGAATTTGCTGTAGTCGTTGGTTGAACTCTGGAAGGCTATTTCCCGTCCAGGGAACTTCTCCTGGAGAAACTTGTAGTTGGATTCCCAGGTCTTATCCCGCCAGTAGTTGCGGGTCTTATCGTCGGTGTATGAAGTAGAAATGATTTCATGAGTGTTGCGATCCAATCGAATTCCACCGAAATCAACCGACTTCTCTGGGTCGCTTTCAAATAACTCTAGTTCCATCGTTTCCGGATTCATCTTGAATAGAGTCATCAAGTCGAGGTCACCTTTATTGGTGGCCAAGTAGATGTTCTTATTCTGAGGGTCCCAACCATGGACGGTTGCATCTTCCGTAACGGAAGTTTCATAGATCGGAACGAGATCGTCGCCGTCTTTTCGTAACAAGGTCGTATTGCCCGCCGGATCCGTTCGACTAAGCAAACGGAGATTGTCGTCCCAGTCGAATTCGTAACCGGTTATGCGTTCGTCGTTTTTATAGACTAAAGTCAATTTGCCCGTCGAAATCTCGAGTTGATAGAGATCGTGCCAAGCCTTATCTCGATCATTCAGCCCCACCCAAAGGAGGTCGGGATTGTTGTGACTGGCGTGCATCATCCGCGCAGTAACATCGTCCATGGGCGTCAGATTGCGGGCATTAGGCGTCTCTCTATCCCCCTCTGGTTTCTCATTCGGATCAACGGCGAACAGATTCATGTTCTCGTCTCCCCCTGAGTCTTTTACGAACAGGATGTACTTTCCATCTTCGGTCCAGGTATACCCATACAAAGGCCGACTGCTATCGGTCAACGGGCGAGCCTTGTCGAAAGGCTCTGCGAACTCCTTCACCCACACATTCATGATCCCTTTGTACGGCTTCATGAACGAAATGTACTTACCGTCGGGACTCAATTGGCCGCCAGAAATTTGCGGATTCCCAAAAAAGAGCTCCCGATCCAATAGCGGCGCTTCAGCCGCATGTGCCGTTGATAATGAGAAGTTAGTTTGCATACAGCAGGCCAATAAGGTTGACGCCAATACGGCGATTAATGTTTTGTTCATCAATGAAATCCCAGAGTAGGCGTTATGCAGTGAACAGCATCATTTCGGTAAAATCAGCCAAGTCGATCTCCCGGGACAACGGAACCGCGGTGCACCGCTCGGATAACCAAGACGATCCTAACCGTAATTATCGATAAACTGACTACCCGAAGACCTTAGATATATTAGCATCCTCTTTGCTTCTGGCGATGCCTACGACAGATGCTCTTCTCTAACTCGCTTCCAGCGCAACGATTACAGAGACTCGATTCAATCCGATCTGTCGTAGAGCGTCCAGAGGAGATTGAATCGATGGGCCCGACGAGCGATGCTAAAAACCCAGCGGCAGGCTGGATATCGTTACTTCGCTTCGAATCACACCACTACGCGGTGACAGCTGAAAGGGGCGCGAGGAGCTGCGATTAATTCATTTCTTCCCTCTTAGGCTGTCTGCTATTACTTCTTGCCAGAAGTCTATTTGTTCGTTGTTCCGAAAGGACGCGATTGACGAGTGTCAACAGCTTCTTCAGAGCATGGTTCCACAATACTTGCAGTAGCGAGCGTCGGCTTCGTGTCCTTCTGCCATACAGTTGTCGCACACGCGCACTGTCATGTTCTTCTTAGCGGCCTGGGCGAATTCAGCTGAAACAATCCCCGTCGGCACGATAATCATGCAGTAGCCCAGGAGCATCATGCACGCCGCGAGTGCCTTGCCAAGAGCGGTCGTTGGCGAGACGTCGCCGTAACCTACGGTCGTCATCGTTACGACGGCCCAGTACATGCTTTCGGGTATGGAGCCGAACCCGTTGGACATCGTTTGTCCATCGTCATCAAGTCGACCTCCTTCAATCAGGTGCATTGCCGAACCGACAATGACTACTGAAATTACCACGAACGACAAGAACACGGCAATCTTAGCGCGAGCCGCCCAAATAGCATCTCGCAACGCTTCAGCTTCAGATAGCATGTGGGCCAGCTTGAAGATTCGAAACGCCCGCAAAAGACGCAGGGCACGAATCGTCGTAAGCCGCTGCGTCTCGGCATCGGTCATGATCGGCAGAGCGATTAGATAGGTCGGCAAAATTGCGAGAAGGTCGACGATGCCATAGAAACTGAAAACATACCGTAGTGGGCGAGGGACACAAGCGATTCGAACAACATACTCCACCGTGAATAGAGCCGTGAAAAACCACTCCGCACCGACAAGCAGGGTGCCATATTCGTGCCGAATCGACTCGACGCTCTCGAGCATGATTACCATGACACTGAGCACAATGGCTACAAGCAGTATGACATCGAATAGTACGCCGGCCGGAGTATCGGCTTCAAACACGACCTCATAAATCTGCTGTCGCCACGTGCGTGCGTCATCCGGATCGCTTTTGACGACGTTGCGTTCTAGATTCATTTCCGCAAGTCCTTACAAATTCTCTTCGCTTCCTACGCTAGCAAAACGCGATTCAGCCCAGATGATTGAGATCTTCATTGCGCTGCTCGAAGGCCCAAGCAGCCCCATACTCGTTACGTGATCTGCCTGCCGGACCATGCGACGATTCCACGAACAATACCCACGTAAGCCTACCACACGACCGATCTTCATTGGAGAACGAGATGCCGCTTCTCTTAGAGCAGCCTCAGTGTGAATGGATTGTGCTTATGACTCTCCCCGTTTTGCTGATTCAACGTGGACATAGCGACCTGGGTTCTCTTTCGACCTAATGAGGAGCCTATCGCCACATTCGCAGTTACCCATGCCGCGCACGAAATCTATTGGCTTCTCAAGCCACATTTAGCCTCCCAAGACGCCGTTTCAATTCACCGATAGAAGCAATGTCGAATAGAAGCACATGGGACGACGCGTCTTCTAACCGCCCCGGTAACGAGAAGTGAGCCAACTTCGAGCGAATTCACGTTCGGACCAACCAATTCGTAACTAATAGTGTCTTGACTGGAGCTACTGAGCTCGCTCCCCGGTGGACCACCATTTCTGGAACAGAGATAAAGTTAAAGACGGACTTGCCTCACCCGGAACGAATTCTGCAAACATTATTGACAAGTTTCGATATCCAACTAAGCTTTATGCATCCCACGAGGGATTCCTTTCCCCTGAATGCGATTCACTAACCCCTTGCTCTATTACTCATTAATCACTTATTCAGGATTTTCCGGTTTCATGAGAATTCGTCGCAACGCTTTCACCCTCGTAGAACTTCTTGTGGTAATCGCCATTATCGGCGTCCTTATTGCGCTTCTACTGCCGGCAGTTCAGCAAGCTCGCGAGGCAGCGCGGCGTATGCAATGTTCGAACAATTTCAAGCAGTTGGGTCTTGCACTGCACAACTATCACGACACGTTCGGGGCATTCCCCTACGGCTCTCGCGCGGGAACGGTGAGCTACCCGAATCTATCGGGTGTTAATTGGCGAACTTCGATCCTTCCGTTTCTGGAGCAAAAGAACGTTTTCGACCAACTCAACTTTGAAACGGGTAGTTTCAACGAGCCGTTCACTGGCAACGAAGTCTTGAATAATCTCGTTATCGATGCCTACATCTGCCCATCGAGCCCTGTAGATCCCAAGGTGGCCGCTCCTAATGCGTTGAACGGCAATCAGGGTAGTCTCATGCACCAGTACGTCGGGATCGCTGGCGCTTATCCGGATCCGGGTGGTCGAACTGCCGTGGTAAAGCAAACGGCTCGAGGATATGCCGCGGGAACAGGTATGCTGCGTCCCGGCGAAGTTACTCGATTTCGGAACGCTACCGATGGAACTTCCAACAGCCTAATGGTCTCGGAACAATCAGGCATGGTAGATGGCGTGGTACTGGCAGCCAATTACGGCGGAGGTTGGGCAGGCCAGCCCGAAAGTCATCCCGTCCCGTCGATTGGCAGCACCTCAGAGAACTACTACTACACAGGCCTAACTACGGTCCGTTGGCAGATCAACTATGAGACAGCTACTGCCTCTTCTAGCAGTCAGCCGTACGAGAACAATACGATCCTCAATTCTCTACATCCCGGAGGCGTTATGGGCGCGCTCGGAGATGGCTCGACTCGCTTTATTCCTGAAACCATCGATATGGAAATCTTGCGTCGTTTGAGCGCATGTGACGATGGTCAAACGGTTTCCTTCTAAGCAAAACAGATGACTTCTAGATTGGGAGCCCTAAGATGAAGTCTCCATTACTCACACACTCATCTTCCGCCGTTCTCTTGGCCATGACCGTCTTTTGTGCCGGTTGTTCCGAATCACCGGAGGACGCGAAAGTCAGTGGCCAAGTCACTCTGGATGGCAATCCGTTGTCGTCAGCTGTTATCCTGCTTGAGGACCGCGCGAGCGGTGCCGGGGGAACTGCTGTTATCGAGAATGGGAGTTTTTCATTTCCAACATCCTTGCCGACTGGTAAGTACGCGGTTGCTTTGCAGCCCCCCCCACCGCCTGCGCCGCATGAATCCTCCCCAACACCTATCCGGACAAAATTGCCGCGTCACTTGACCCGCCCAGAAACGAGTGGACTCGAAGCGGAACTTACCCCTGGCGAGAACGCCTTGGACTTCAAAGTTGATTCCAAATAATCTCGCATCTCTAACGTCGTCTTCAACGAGCTACATTCGTTAGCTTTCAATCTAGTCCTGGTGTGGACCAGGGCTTGGAGAATCTATGCCCATGTTTCGTCTTTGGTATTTTGCTACCGTATTCGCTTTGGTTTTCGGGGCCAATACACGATTGCTTTCGGCCGAGGAAGATACGCATTTGTGCATTGTTGGCTCCGCAGAATCGGATCTTTGCCAGGCACTTCAGCAGCAAAACATTCGATTCGAAAGCAAGCCAACTTGGCAATCCGCATTGACTGCGGTGGAGTCCGGTGGTGCGATTGCGGTGTTGGCAGATGGATACCCGGAGTCAACAACTGATCTGCCAGACGAATTCTTCCAAACCGCCGCCAAGAAAGACCTACGTGTCTACCTAGAATTTCCTGGATACGTTCCTGGCATCACGCTGGGATCACCTACGGAAAGTCGCTGGGAGCGGGTCGTTGTTTCCTCGGAAGAGCTTAGCTCGGATCTTAGTAAGTTAAGAATACTGTCGATGAACCGTTGTCGCTTTGTCCCGATGACAGAAGACAGCCCTTTGATGGTTCTCGCTCGAGTAGCAGGCTTCGATAAGGCCGTTTATGGTATTCCGGATTCGGCTAGCCCGCTGCTGGTTCATCTTCCTGCCACAAAAGGGCGTCCGGAAATGTTCCTAGCATCCAGTAAAATGAGTGCCTTTATCACAGCACGATACGCCCCGGCCGGCGCTTGGCAGAAGGTCTGGCAGGCAGTCCTCGCCAAACTTCTTCCGAACAAGCAAAACATCCAACTAACTTGGACGCCCACGGTTCACCCAACCTACAACAAGCAAGACCAGCTTCCGGTCAACGCCGAGCTTGAGGCGTTTCGGCGAGGAGCAAGTTGGTATCTGAAATCGGGTTTGCTCCTAACCTTAAAGACCGAAGAGGTCACGCGATTAGCCGCGGCAAAATCAGAAGTTACGAACCATAAGCCCTTCGATAACCAAGTTGGCGACGGCAGTCTGGGGATGTTAGAAGGATTTGACTCGGGCATTTTACCAGATGGGAGTCAAAGAGTTCGCGTGATCCTTCGAAGCGATTGCATCAGTGAATCGGCAATGGCCTTGGGAATCGCAGGAGAGGTGCTCAACGACGAAAAGCTTTCATCGATTTCCAAGAATCTGCAGGAGTACCTCTACGAACGTTCTGGAGCCGTCCATGGAGATCGAGGAGATCCCTCACACCCATCTTACGGCATGATCGCATGGGGCGTCACAAACGACGCTTGGCTGCGGTCGAACTACGGCGACGATATTGCCCGGGTGGTTTTGTCGACACTTTCAACCGAGTCCACCACGGACGATCATCGGTGGAGTCCTTTCGCATCGCGAGCCATCCTCTCCAATCTCAGGTCGTGTGGCCCCTATGGTTTTAGGCCTGCGAATACGACTCAAAACGATTTGACGAAACATGGATGGGAATACTTTTTCCAGTCTTCAACGGTGCACCTGGCCCCTCACTTTCAATCCTATCTCTGGGCGTGCTATTTGGCGGCCTACCAACAGACGGGAGATGAGCTTCTCTTGCAACGCGCCAAAACGGGTATCCGTGTGATGATGTCAAAATACCCCGATGAATGGCGATGGACCAATGGACTTCAACAAGAGCGCGCACGTATGCTGCTGCCCTTGGCCTGGTTAATTCGCGTAGAGGATAGTCCCGAGCATCGTCGGTGGTTGCGTCGAATCGCCGAAGATGTGATTGCTTGTCAGGATGCTTCCGGGGCTATTCGCGAAGAACTAGGCCAAATCGATCATGGTGGGTTTCCGCCCCACCGCGATAATGAATCGTTCGGTGCCCATGAGGCGCCACTGATTCACGAGAACGGAGAACCAGTATCCGATCTGCTTTACACGACCAATTTTGCTTTCCTTGGCTTGCATGAGGCTGCGGCCGCCACGGGAGATTCCTACTATCAAGATGCGGAAGATCGGCTGGCCAAGTTTCTCTGCCGAATTCAGACATCAAGTGACGTTCATCCTGAACTCGACGGTGCTTGGATGCGTGCATTTGATTTTCATCGCTGGGAGTACTGGGGCTCAAACGGAGATGCCGGCTGGGGAGCATGGTCGATCGAATCAGGCTGGACCCAAGGATGGATCGTGACCGTTCTAGGACTCCGAATCCAGAACACTTCGCTGTGGGAGTCGATCCAGGAGGTTAACGTCGCTGATGCTTATGACAAGCAACGCTCAGAGATGCTCCCCCAGGAGCACATCGCTTCGCTTGAAAAAGCCCCGTTACTGCATGAAGCTCGTTACGCCAAGACCAATTGGCAAACGAATCCCGCGAAGAATTACTCCTTTTTTGGCCCCAATTCCTTGACCGATGGCCTGCTAGGAAGTTCCTCGTATCACGATGTCCAATGGACTGGAATCGAGGGAGAACCTCTTATCGTGACCATCGATCTGGGACATGAAGTCTCGCTAAGTAAGGTCGCCATCCATGCCTTACAAAGTCAGCCTGTTGGAATTTACTTTCCTTCGGAAGCGAATGTGTCCTACTCCCAGGACGGACGAACCTTCACGGAATGGAAGAACGCGAAATGGCAAGCCCAGGATGACTTTGAGCAATCCCAGAAATGGTTCTCGATCAGCGGCGAGTCAATGTCCACGCGATATTTGCGTGTAGCCATTAATAGTCGGGGAAGCATTCCCGAAGGCAAACAGGCTGCCGGTCGGGACGCGTGGCTGTTCGTCGATGAGATTGCTGTCAATCCAGTATTTGAGAGCAGCAAGGAGGTCCAATGACCTCGGAAGAAATTCGGATCGCCAAGTTACGGTTTCGGGATGATCTGTTTAACGACACCCTTCCCTTCTGGCTTGATCGTTGCATCGACGAAGAGCATGGCGGCTACTTCACAGCGTTTGATCGCGACGGAACACGGCTTCAAACGGATAAGTCGGTTTGGTTCCAAGGGCGTTTCGCATGGATGCTGGCGACGATCGCTGATCAAGTCGATCCGCGTGAATATTGGTTGAAGCAGGCTCGAAGCGGTATCGACTTCTTGACGCGACACTGCATCGATCGGGATGGCAGATACTTCTTCCTAGTTACCAGGGATGGCCAGCCACTGCGAAAACGTCGGTATGTATTCTCCGAATGTTTTGCGGCGATGGCCTACGCAGCGTACGGCAAGGCGGCTGATAGTGATGAACACCTGCAGATGGCGATCGATTTGTTTCGCAACATTCGCCATTACACAGGCCCCGATTCAAAGCTGCCTCCCAAGATAAATCCGCGTGTACGAGCCATGAAGTCCTTGGCAACTCCCATGATCTTAATTGGTGTTGGTCAAGAGGTTCGAAAGGCAACTCACCTACAAGATTGCAACGAGGTCATTGACCATTGCATCGAAGAGATTCGTCGAGACTTCATGAAAGAAGACCTAGACTGCGTCTTAGAGAACGTGGGAATGCGAGGCGAAGTGATCGACACGTTCGATGGGCGTCTCGTCAATCCCGGCCACTCCATTGAGTTGGCTTGGTTTTTAATGGAGGAAGCTCGGCAACGAGATCTGCCTGACGTGGCCTCATTGGGCCAACAAATCCTTGACTGGTCGCTTGAGCTCGGTTGGGACCGACAGCATGGCGGTTTGTACTACTTCCGCGACTGCCAAGGGCTACCGTGTGCCGAATACTGGCACGACATGAAATTTTGGTGGCCTCATGCCGAGGCGATCATTGCAACACTGCTTGCCTGGCGTATGACGGGCGATGACAAGTATTGGAATTGGCACAAGACGATCTTCGATTGGTCTTACGAACACTTTGCTGATCCTGAGTTCGGAGAATGGTTTGGCTACTTACATCGCGATGGCTCACTATCAAGCACAATGAAAGGAAATCAATGGAAGGGACCGTTCCATCTGCCGCGGATGCAATTCTATTGCTGGCAACTGCTTGAGGAAGTGATTCATGCCCAACCTGTTTGATTCCGCGCATCTTAACTGGCTCGACTGGAGTGTATTGGGAGTTTATTTCGGTGGCCTGATCCTGTTGGGGTTCGTACTGCGCAAGCAGAGCGGAGAAGATCTTGAGGGCTACTTTCTAGCTGGTCGCAAACTCCCAGGTTGGCTGAATGGCTTCTCGTACGCTGCAACGTGCATGAATGCGGATGTTGCGCCGGCATATTGTGGCATGACCGTCATGACTGGAGTGTTTATCTGCTGGTTCTATTTCGCCCGATTTGGCTTGGCGCTGATGATCGCAGCATTGCTATTCGCTGGCCTGTGGCGAAGACTGAACCTGCGTACTTCGCCCGAGTTCTACGAACTACGATTCAGCGGCTCGGCAGCCTTAACAATGCGGAGTTGGGTGGCATTGCGAAGTGCATTGATCGCATTGCCAGCCTGGACCGGAGCCGGTTTATTAGGCTTGCACAAGATCTCGTCCCCTCTGCTTGACTGGTCAATATTCACCACACTCGCGGTGGTGATTCCGGTAATCTTGTTCTACGTGCTAGCCTCGGGTTATGTCGGAGTGGTTACGTCTGATTTTTTTCAGACTCTGATCATCATCGGCAGTTCCATCTTGCTAATGATGATCGTACTGGTCGACTTTGGCGGACCAACACAGCTCTATGTGGCACTCGAAAATTCGGTCGGTAGTGAGGCAGCCAGTGTCTTTCCCCCCATCGGACACGAGGTTCTAGGCCTTGTTGCGATCGCCGCATGGACGATGGGAACTGCCATCGGTTACGGAGGCGATGCCGCTCCGATGGCAGGCGCTATGGAAGGGCAACGTATTCTCTCCTGCCGTAACGAGCGCGAATCGGCCAAGATGTATGTCTGGACGACTCTCATTCTCTTTCTGTTGCTGGCCACACTAACCTTGCCGGCATTGGCAGCAATGATCCATTGGCCGGAGGTCAGAACGGCCGAAAAGAAGGAGCTTGCGTACGGAATGTTAATGGCCAAGTATTTACCCCCAGGATTACTAGGGCTTTCATTGAGCGCCGTCCTGGCCTCTATCATGAGCACGGTAAGTTCTAATATGAATTTCGGTGCCCAGGTACTCGTAAACGATGTTTACCAGCGCTCGCTGATTAAAAAGGCATCCCTTCCACATTACCTCTTGATGGGAAAGATCTTTTCCGCAGGCATTCTAGTTCTGGGAATAATAGTAGCAGTCACCGCGACAAACGTAATCCAGATCTCGATCTTTATGCTAGGGCTTTCATCTGCCGAATTAACAGCGAACTGGGCTCAATGGTGGTGGTGGCGTTTTAATGGATGGGCTCGATTGACCGCATCGCTGGGTGGTCCGCTGATCTTCTTACTCAACAAATTATTTCTATTTCCAAACCCGTGGTTTTCTTTTCCGAACCTGTTGGACTTCGGACCGCATAACGACTACATGATCATTTTTATTTCCATGGGTATGACATTGATCGCCTGGGTCGCGGTCGCGTTGCTTACCCCACCCGAGCCAATGGAACACTTGGTCGAATTCTATCGGCGTGCGCGTCCCTACGGATTTTGGCGTCCCGTAGCCGAAGCCGCTGGGGAACCGTTACCTCCGCAAGGTCGCATCGCTCTCGGCTTTATCGTGGCACCATTCGGAACGGTCATGGCCGCGACTGGCATCCTGACACTTTCTCTGCTCTATTTGGGACAATGGAATGGAGCGGTGACGACCTTTGGGGTAATGCTCATCACAGGGACCATATTCTATGTTGGATTCAGCAAGCTAATTCGGCCTCCCGATGGCGACAATACCAAATCCAATGCCCCAAAAAATCCCGCAGTCGAAACGGTAGAAGCACAGGTTGTCGAGAACTCCTAAGCCGGATTGCAAAATATAAGGAAACCGGAATATAGTTTCCTGTTCCCTTTCTTCGTTTCTCGATAGAACAAGCATCATGAATGTTGAATTCGACCGGCCCAAAAGAGTCCGTTTAGTCGATATCGCCGAAAAAGTAGGTGTTTCCAGGCGATCGGTCTCAGCCGTCCTGCTCGGAACAGGTGGAAGTCGTGTCAGCGTCGGAGAAGAAAAGGCGAAAGAAATTCAGCGGGTTGCCAAGTCGATGGGCTACCAACCCAATCTCGCGGCACGCCAGCTAGTCGGAAAGCGTTCACACACTTTTGGATTGCTGGTCGCATCGGCGGGCGATCCACTGCGTTCGTTCCTGATTCAGCATCTCGATGAAGAAGCTGCGGCACACGGCAATCGTACCCTGATCGGAAATACCGTCGTTGCCCCAGACCGCTTCGATAAGAACGTTCAGCTATTCACCAACAGCGGCGTCGATGGCGTTCTATGCGCAGTGCACAATTGGTTACCAGGTGACCGTCTCGCCCTGTTGACGCAGCATCCTTGTACCGTCTTCTATGAAGATCCAGGGATTCGCGATGCATGCTTTGTATCCGTCGACCGCGCAGGGGCGATCCATCAAGCGACAAGACATCTCATTGAGCGGGGCCGTCAGCGGATTGGCCTGGCATTAACAGCCAAATCGAAGAGAAGTCAGAAAGATCGCCTACGTGGCTACAAACAGGCACTAAGCGAGAGTAGCCTAAAATACGAGCCGGAGTTGGTCTTCTACGCTTCGCCAAAACACAAAGATGCGTACGCTCGTCACGACGTTGATAGCTTGAAATGGAGCTTTCCTGAGGCAGTAATTGATGACCTCATCCAAAGGATTGTTATAGATCAATCGGCAGACGCCATTATCGCCCAGGACGATTATTGGGCAGCCACACTCATAAAGAGACTACATCGAAGCGGGATTCGCGTTCCAGACGATATAAGTATTGTCGGTTACTTGAATCATTACCTAACAGATTTTACTGCTCCTGCGCTTACCACTATTGATCTGAACCATATGGCTGCGGCGAAGGAAATGGTATCGATGCTCGAGAAAATGATCAGCGGCGATTCATTACCCTTGGAACAGCGACAGGTTTTGGTGCAACCTAAGTTAATCCAACGTGAATCAACTTAGGCTGTCTTCACCGAAAGTTTAATGCTTCTTCCAAGTCCATCACGCGCCAACCTTGACAATTCAAATCCAAAGCCTTCATCCACCGAGCTTCCAACTCGACCGCTGATCCATGAGGTCACAAGTATTGGGTTACTGGCGCAGGCATCAATAGCTCCCCAGCAGTAGTAACGACGCAGCTAGAGGCACGACGACAAGAAGCACTACCCCAATTCGATTGGCTCCACACACTCTGGCTTATCGTTCTTTGGGCTGCCTACCATTGGGTCGACCGGGTAGCGTTGCATCTCATCGGACGGATAGGGTGCAAGCATCGCCTTGAGTCGGTCGACGTGGTCAAATTCAGGGTTTAGCCAGTTTTCCAGATGTCGTTCTTGTAGGATTACTGGCATTCGGTCGTGAACGTCCTCAACAAGTTCGTTAGCAGTCGTGGTGATGATCGTGCACGACTGCATCGGCTGGTGTCCTTTCGTCCAGGTTTCCCACAGGCCGGCGTAACCGTAAGGTGCTCCATCCTTCTTTTGAAACAGGTATGGTTGCTTCTTGCTGCCTTGTCTCTGCCATTCGAAAAAGCCATCGGCCAATACCAGGCAGCGGCGTCTTTTGAATGCGGATCGATATGATGGCTTCTCCTGAATCGTCTCGCTGCGTGCGTTGATCATTTTGTAGCCGATCTTCTCGTCTTTTGCCCAAGATGGAATCAAGCCCCAACGCATCAGAACGATCTCCCGCATACCGCTGTCCTCACCTAATCGTAAGACGGGAACTTTTTGCGAGGGCGCAATGTTGTACCGCGGTGAAATCTCAATCTCTGACTGCGCCGAGTACATCTGGAGCAGTTGATTAAGCCGGGCACGAAGAGTGTAGCGGCCACACATGAAGCATTTCCTTGCTCGTTGAAATTTGCTGATTGATGCTTGACACAAAGTGTACAAGTGTACATATTCTATGCCGAGGAAGCAGCAATGAGGACTGATCATCATTTTAACGAACCCAGGCAAACGATTGCCGACCTCCAACAGCAAATTCGGAGCCTGGAGAGGGGGACGGTCTCGACCGAAAAGACCATCAGGAAAACGGGTTGCCGAGCCCTGGATGCGATGTTTCCCCAGCAGGGAATTCGTCCAGGGAGTCTGGTGGAATGGATCGAAAGTGGAACGGCCAGCGGTGCCGGCACGTTGTCGCTACTGATAAGCCGACAAGTGTGCCAACCAGCGCGCCCCATTTTCCTGATAGATCCCCAGCGGCAACTTTACTCCCCCTCACTGGCAACCTTGGGAATCGATCTTTCATGCTTAATACTTGTACGTCCAACTACCGAACGGGATGCCCTCTGGGCTTGCGAAGAGGCCTTGCGTTCCTGCTCAGCAGGAATTGTTTGGGCACAGATCGACCACCTCTCGGTGACAGCGGCGAGACGCTTGCGACTGGCAGCGGAAGACTCGGAAAGCGTCTGTTTTCTACTCCGCCCTCACAAAGCTTTGCGACAAACTTCCTGGGCAGAAGTACGTCTTGTGGTTGAGCCTCAACGTTCCAATAGCGAGTCTCTAAGATACCGAGTTTCGGTTGCCTACAGCCAAGGCAGAACCCTTCGTTCAACGATGGACCTTCAGATTGACCAACATCGAGGAACGATCGATGAGTTCTCAGGCCCAGCCACAAAGGGTTCTCTGTTGCTGGTTTCCTAACTGGTCCGTTCAACGACTCGTTGCTAATCAACCAGAACTGAGACGATCTATGGTGATTCTCACTGAGCATACAAAACGGGGGGACTTTGTTTATCAATGCAACAATTTGGCGAAGCGACGTGGGGTACAACCTGGCATGCCTGTCTCGGAAGCAGAGACCTTGGCCAAAGCCCACGATTCACTCGAGCTGAGACAAATATGCCCTGATCAGGACAAAACCGCCCTGGTTGAGATGGCCCTATGCTGTGAGCCCTACAGCTTTTGCATCGGCCTGGAAGAAGCAGATCGTCCCGAATGCCTGTTGATGGACGTGACTGGCATCGCCCACTTCTTTTCAGATGAATACGGACTGATGGAACAATTGCAACGGGAGCTTTCGTCTCAAGGATTCGAAACCAAGTTAGCGATCGCCAACACCGTGGGAATGGCGTGGGCAGTTACCCACTGTCTGGAACAAGAACAGAGAGCAATCATCCCCGCTACGGATTGTGCGTTTCAGAATAAGCTGCCTGTAAAAACGTTGCGTCTTCCCGAGACGATTCTGGCCAAGCTACAACGGCTGGGCATTTACACGATCGGTCAGGTACAAAAATTAGACCGCTGCTCGCTTTGGTCCCGATTCGGGGAGGAGCTTCTGAGGCGAATAGATCAGTTATCCGGCGAACGTGCCGAATCGATTTCGCCTTGTCGACCTGTGCCTAGATTTATCGTCTCACGACACCTGGACGATGGACTTAGCCAACCAAAAATCATCGAGCAGCTTGGGTTCTCACTGCTCGAACAATTGGTGAGTTTACTGTCTTCGATGCGGCTGGGAACTCGCCATCTGCATTGCCACTTTGTTACCGAAAATCAAACCGAACACGAAATCAACATTCGGTTGTGTGCTGCTACTGCTGATGTTCGCCGCTTGGCCGACCTGATGCGTTTACAGCTGGAGCGACAGCATTGGAACGCCCCCTTGATTGGCCTTCGCCTAGAGGCTTTAGAGGTAGCTCCCCTGGATCGTCCTCAGCAGGAAATGTTTGAGGGGACAACTCACGATCAGACTTGTCGCCTTTCTCAACTTTTAGATCGAGTTAGTAGTCGACTCGGCGATGAGGCCGTGATGCGACCTGTTTGTCGCCCCAATCCCATTCCAGAGCTGTCGGTTCGATTAGTACCCATAACCGAGGTATCCTCCGCCAAAACGGTAGAGCAGAATGCATTGCTTCCCTTGGACCGTCCCACGGCCTTGTTCCTCTCTCCACGGCCCATCGAAGTCATCGCGGTAATCCCTGATGGTCCTCCCACTGCGCTATTTTGGAAATCAGATCGCTTTGAGATTGCCCAACACTGGGGGCCAGAACGAATTGAATTCGGCTGGTGGCTAGGACCTTTTGTGCGACGCGACTACTACCACGTTGCAACGACCGAGGGGAAACGGCTGTGGGTATTTCGACGTTTGCAAGACAATCGCTGGTTCTGGCACGGGGAATGGTTCTGATGCGTTACGCCGAACTCCACTGCCTAACCAATTTTTCCTTTCTAGAAGCAGCCTCACATCCTGAAGAATTAGTTACCCGTGCGGCTGAGTTAGACTATTCCGCGTTGGCCATTACCGACCGAAATACCTTAGCCGGGGTTGTGCGGGCTCACACCGCCGCCAAAGATCACAACATCAAGATCATCATCGGTTCAGAAATTGTGCCCATCGATGGCCCACCGGTTGCCCTCTGGGCTACTTGTCGAGAAGGTTATGCCAATCTCTGTCGACTGATTACATTAGGACGGCGACTGGCTCCCAAGGGAGAATGCTACCTTACCGTTGAAGACATCGCGGCCCACACGCCAGGTGTTTTAGCAGGCATCGTTCCTTCAGAGCATTCTGAGCAACTATCCTTAGAAGATTTGCATCGCTATCGGGAGATCTTCGGTGATGCTGCTTACCTGTTGGCAGAACTGCATCACGGCCCGCACGACCGGTATCGCCTCGATTGGCTGCGAACGTGTTCTCATAAGTCCGCTCTTCCCTTAGTCGCAGCTGGCAACGTGCTGTTCCATATTCAGGAGCGAAAACCGCTGCATGATGTTCTCACCGCAATTCGGCTACGTACTTCAGTCGCCCAGGCAGAAGCACATCTACAACCGAATGGACAGCGGCATCTACGACCACAGGACAGGCTGCAAGCGATCTTCGCCGAAATACCCGAGGCTCTTCGTCGTACACAGGAAATTGCCGACCGGTGCATGTTTCGCTTGGATGAACTTCGTTACGAGTACCCGGAAGAACTGGCTCCAGTCGGGATGACGCCTATGCAGTACCTTCGGCATTTGACCTGGGAGGGGGCAGCCCACCGTTTTCCCAAAGGCATCTCTGGGAAGGTTCAGCAGCTATTGGAACACGAACTGCGGCTGATTGAAGACCTGCGATATGAGCCCTATTTTCTCACGGTATGGGATCTGATGCGGTTTGCCCGCTCGCAAGAGATTTTATGCCAAGGACGGGGATCGGCCGCCAACTCAGCCGTCTGCTATTGCCTGGGAATTACCTCTGTCAATCCTGCAAGAATCGATGTCTTGTTTGAGCGGTTCATCAGTCGGGAGCGGGACGAGGCCCCTGATATCGATGTCGATTTCGAGCACGAACGCAGGGAAGAGGTTCTGCAGTACGTCTACGAAAAGTACGGGCGAGACCGAGCTGGCATCGCCGCGGTAACTATCACCTATCGTCCTCGTTCCGCTATTCGCGACGTGGGCAAAGCCTTGGGGCTTTCACTCGACATAGTCGATCGCCTAGCTAAGAACGCGGATCATTACCGAGCCACCACCGACTTCGCGGCGCGATGCGGCGAGATGGGGCTGGATGCCAAATCGAATCTCGGCCAGAAATTTCTCTACCTGGTCCGGGAACTCATCGGATTTCCCCGGCATCTTTCACAACACACAGGCGGCATGGTAATCACTCGAGGTCCACTGCATGACCTGGTTCCCATCGAAAACGCAACCATGCCAGGGCGAACCGTGGTTCAGTGGAACAAGGACGATCTTGACGATCTGGGCATTCTCAAGGTCGATTGCCTAGCACTGGGAATGCTGACCGCAATTCGCAAAATGTTTCAGATGATCGAAGCTAACACCGGCCAAAAACATACTCTGGCCAGCATTCCCGAAGGAGATTCCAAGGTTTACGACATGATCTGCAGGGCGGATACAATCGGCATCTTTCAGATTGAAAGCCGTGCCCAGATGAGCATGCTGCCTCGTTTGAAACCGCGATGTTATTACGACTTGGTTATTGAAGTAGCGATCGTGCGGCCAGGGCCAATCCAAGGGAACATGGTTCACCCCTACTTGCGCCGCCGGTTTGGCGAAGAAGAGACGATCTACCCCAACGAGGCAATTCGTGAAGTGCTGAAGAAAACTCTTGGGGTTCCCCTCTTTCAAGAGCAATGCATGCAATTGGCAATCGTCGCCGCAGGCTTTACCCCAGGCGAAGCCGATCAGCTTCGACGGGCTATGGGAGCCTGGCGACGTCCCGGGATCATCGACCAGTTCCGCGCTAAACTGTTAAACGGTATGAAGAAGCATGGTCTGGAAGGTGAATTTGCCGAGAGAGTCTTCCAGCAGATCCGTGGATTCGGAGAGTACGGTTTTCCGGAAAGTCACGCGGCAAGTTTTGCTCTCCTGGTTTATATTTCTGCCTGGCTCAAATATTACTATCCGGCCGAGTTCGCCGCTTCGATCATTAACAGTCAGCCCATGGGATTCTATGCTCCATCCCAGATCATTTCTGACGCCCAAAAGCATCAAGTGCCGGTCTGGCCTATCGACGTCAACCGTAGCGATTGGGACTGTACGATTGAGAACCAAGGAATTCGATTGGGACTTCGTCTGGTGGGAGGTTTCCCACAACAAGTCGCTAAGAAAATCTCAGAAACGCGAAGCGAAGCCCCATTTAGTTCTATGTCCGACTTTATTCGGCGCACCAGGCTTCCCCAAGCACAAATTGAAATCCTGGCTGATGCGGACGCTTTAGCCAGCCTACAAGGATCTCGCCGAGACGCCCTCTGGAATGCTCTTTCACTCGACAGGAAGCCGCGACAACAGTGGCTGTTCGATCAAGTCGATGACCCGACCGAACCACTCGTCACCTTGCCGGTAATGTCCCAGGAGGAAGAAGTCTACGCCGACTACCGATCCACGGGACTTTCGCTGAGATCACACCCTATCGCATTTCAGAGGGAACGTTTGAAACGACTACAAGTCACTCCCGCTAGTGAGCTTCCCAATATTCCGAATGAATCCTTAGTCAAAGTCGCCGGAATTGTCCTCTTGCGACAGCGTCCCAGCACGGCCAAAGGAATCACGTTTGTGACGCTGGAAGACGAAACCGGTACGATAAACTTGGTCATACACCACAAGACTTGGGAGCGGTTTCGAAAGATTACCAGGCATTCTCAGGCCTGGATCGCCCATGGGAGGCTGGAAGCCAAGGATACCGTGATTCACGTAGTAGTGCGGCGACTGGAAGACTTAAGTTCACGCTTGCTCTCGCTTCATACGAAATCACGTGACTTTCGCTAGATGAAAACGCGAAACGTAAGCTGTCCTCTGTGTCCGGGCGCACCGAAAGAGGCAGTAACCTAAACTCGATTCTCCATTTTGCGTCTGCCTCACTTTAGCGAATGCACCCTCTATTAATGCGGCAGTAGCGCCTCCGCCAAATCAGCGAAACAAGTACAAATCGTGGCTCGTTTTTTGAAACAGCTTCCAACCAGTCCATATCGGCAACGAGCT
Source organism: Blastopirellula marina (assembly GCF_002967765.1). Lineage (NCBI taxonomy): Bacteria > Pseudomonadati > Planctomycetota > Planctomycetia > Pirellulales > Pirellulaceae > Blastopirellula > Blastopirellula marina. The sequence goes on from NZ_PUHY01000016.1 coordinate 22,146, forward strand.
GATCCCGGTAGTAATGGCCGATCACGTGACGCACGTGCCCGAGCAGAGTACGATAAGGCTCACGCATCGGGCACCTGGTCTATTCCCGAACTAAATCTTCTGCTCCCTCGAAGTTCAAGGTGATTAATCCATTGGCGTGGCCTGTCCGTACCCGAGGTCCATTTGCGGGCGAACGAAGAAAGTCAAACAGAACGCCACGATCGGGATCTTCGCTATCTTTAGATAGTACAAGACGTCCTACCTAAAGGAGTTGCGTTACCAACCTTCGCTTAGCCTTCTCGCTTTTACGCCACCACAAAACATTTCACGATCGCCTATATCAGGGATGGTCCGCTCGCTGTGGGTCGTGAATTGACTTTCCCCGCATTCCCTGATCCGGCACATGGTCGGATTAGTATTTCTATCCGAGGGAATACAAAAGTTCCTGCTCCCGGATACTCGTGGTGTCGGCAGCTTCGTAAAGATCAAGCTGCCTGAACTGGAACCACTTGCTTAGCAGTTGATCAAATCGAGGTAGTTTGCGGGGCGGTGATTGTAGCTGGATTCCTGACGCGTTTCTCCGCGCTCCCCAAGATAACAATCATGGTGGTGGCAATCGACACAACCAAACGGCCTATCATATGGGTGGATGGTTTCTGGGAAATGGCCGACGCCGCAAGCACTGACTTTTGCACGTTACTAGGTTCCATCTATTTGCTTTTTGGTGGGAGCCGGCCCCGTATCATTCGATTGGCTACTTGCGCCTCGGAGACCAACGTCGTAGCACAACATTTCTCTTCGCTGAAATTTGAACCGAGTTGACGCAACAAGGCATCGTGAACTATGATAAAAAAGTATTACTTTTCCCTTTTCACTGCCTTCTCGGCTCGTCCATGATCCTCCGCTGTTTTGCAAGCCGAATTCTTGTCACGGCAGGCGTAACTCTTTGCGTCTTCTCCATGGTGGAAAATGCAGAGGCAACGTGTGGAGATTGGTTAGCTGAACCTCATTCTGAAATGCAGGAATCCACGGCGCATGATGCGAAAGCGTCGGAGGATGAATCTGATGACGAATTGACGGAGAATCCGGCATCTGAGAAACCATGTCATGGTCCCTCGTGTCGCAAAGATTCTCGCCAGCCGATCGCTCCTGCCCCAGCACCACCTAATACATCACACCGAGATCTTGTCGCCATCGCTTTGACCGCAACGGCTGACACAAGTGACGGCAATGTGAACACTCTCTATGAACGGGAAGTATCTGCTTCCCAAGGGCACCCAACGGAAATCGATCATCCTCCGCGATTCTAGTCCCATCTTCTTAAACCGATTCCGGTCCAATTCGTCTGCGCGGCTCGTTCGTGCGTCATCAAAGCGCACTTACGCTATCCGCTTATGAATGCTGCTGAGATATCGTAACCATGGGCAATTTCTGTGGGCCCATTTATGCGATGGTCATCGGTAGCTTCTAAACGCTGGACAATAAGTGTTGGCTCTCGGCGGTTCCATCTGCATTGCACGCTGAAATCGATCTAATCGAACCTCACGCGTCATGCAGAATCAACATCTCGAAAGAAGTCCTTTTGTTGAAATCGCAAAAGGATTGCCTTCGATTCACGTCGGTTACTCTCTTGATAGACCTATATTCGAGGCACGAGTCACTATGAGCTCTGCATCTTCGTGTTCACTAGAACACCGAAACGACAGCGTATTACAGAAGATCAATTCGCAGTGGCATAAGCAGTCGCTATGGATCTATACCGCGATCGTCCTCGCCCACTGGGGGGAACACTTAGCACAAACCGTTCAGATCTATTTGATGGGTTGGTCCATTCCTGAATCACGAGGAATTCTTGGTATTTGGTACCCTTGGATGGTGAAATCAGAAGCATTGCACTACGGATACGCGCTGGTCATGCTGATCGCTTTCTGGATCCTCCGGAAGGGATTTGTCGGACGATCGTATACTTGGTGGATGATCGCATTCTGGATCCAATTCTGGCATCACATCGAACACGCGTTGCTCCAGGGACAAGCGATTCTGCAACACAATCTATTTGATTCACCGGTGCCTCTAAGTATCGCACAACTCCTCATTCCACGTGTTGAGTTGCACCTTTTCTACAACACCGCGGTCACAATTCCGATGGTAATCGCGATGTTCTATCACATGTTCCCAACTCCAGAAGAAGAAGCACAGATGCACTGTGGCTGTGCCTGGCATACGGCCCCTCGCCTGGTCACATCTAAAGTTTCCACGACGTAATGATCCCCAAAGGGAAATGCGCTGGTCGCATCGAAAGGTAATTGCGCAACATGAACTTGATACGAACCCTCATGACGATATTTCTTATCACGGTAGTCGGAATCTCGATTGCGGGCTGGATTTGGGCGGGTGATTTGCCTGTGGCAAAGCTCACTGGAGCACGAGTCGTTCTGGCCTTGTGTGCCCTAATGGCCGCTGGAGCGATCGCGATGATCTGGAACGAGAGAACGCCAGAGCAAACTTAGCGTGTGTCCGACCAGCCGCCGCTGTTTACGTCCCAATACGAGGTAAGAAACAAAACTTCCATGCCCCCAAATCGTTTTCGAGTAAATGCGTGTTATTTTGCCATCTGCACTTTTGCGTTCTCGTGTCTCTTGGGATGCGGGATTACTAACACTTCGGACGAAGCTGCGAACATTAACGTTGACTTAGTACTCGAACCATCGCCGCCACAGGTTGGTACAGCAAGTGTCACGCTTGAATTGTCTGACCTGAATGGCCAGCCAATTTCCGGCGGCAAGATAGAACTCGAAGGAAACATGAACCATGCCGGAATGAAGCCCGTGTTTTCTCAATTGGAAGAAAGAAAGCCTGGCACGTACGTAGGGGAGCTTCAATTTACGATGGGAGGAGACTGGTTTGTGCTCGTCACGGGGGAGCTACCAGACAATGTTCAAATCAATGAAAAAGTCGAGGTACCAGGAGTCACTAGTCCACGATGAGTTTCACATCGGAACAGAAAAGCTCTCTAAAAGTAGAACACGAGGCAGTCGATCGCACTCGATTCGATCTGTTACGCGTTCCGCTCGTCGGATCTTTTCTGCGCTGGCGTTGGTCGCGCGTGGCGTTACAAATTCCGTTATTGCTAATTGGCATAGTTATGATTGGACACGGGCTATTCGGGCCCGATCTGGCTCCCAAGAATTTGGCTGCGTTGCTTACCTGGGTTCATTATCGGGGATTGGTCGTACTCGTTCTGTTGCTCGGCGGCAATTTCTTCTGTATGGCCTGCCCGTTTATGCTACCGCGAGAGATTGCCCGAAGAGCATTCAGTCCAAAGTGGGATTTTCCACCGTGGCTGCGTAACAAGTGGCCGGCCGTGATTTCTTTCGTAGGCGTCTTATTCGCGTATGAACTCTTCGACTTATGGGGCGATCCTTGGTGGACTGGCATTTTGATCCTTGGCTATTTCGCAATAGCAATCGGTGTGGACGCCATATTCAAGCGGGCATCATTTTGTAAATTCGTGTGCCCAATTGGTCAATTTAACTTTCTGGCCTCGGCGATGTCGCCACTTGAGGTATCCGTTGTTAACCAGAATCAATGTACCCAGTGCGAAACCAAGGACTGTATACGCGGTCGAGTAGGGACAAGTGACGCTGAATCTGGATCGACCGGTAACTCCCTGCCGATTGTGCAACGTGGCTGTGAATTAGCGTTGTTCCAACCTCGAAAGAAAGGCAATTTGGATTGCACGTTCTGCCTCGATTGTGTCTATGCTTGTCCGCACAATAACGTGGGTATTCATTCGCGTTTACCAGGTGAAGAACTTATTGATGACAAAGCGCGTTCGGGAATTGGAAGCCTCAATCATCGAAGCGACTGGGCGGCTTTGACGATTGTGTTCGTTTTCGGTTCACTTCTGAACGCTTTCGCGATGGTCAGTCCGGTATACGCATTGGAACAGTCGATCTCTCGAATGACCGGTCTCGTCGTCGAGTGGCCAATTTTGGGAATGCTGTTTTTGGGCGCATTAGTCCTGGAACCACTAGTTTTACTCGGAGGCGCTGCCTTGGCGACACGCTACTGGGGCGAGCGACAGGCGACATTGATGGAGACTGTCAACTCTTTCTCGAGATCCCTGATTCCGCTCGGGTTTGGTGTTTGGCTTGCACACTACGGATTCCATTTCTTCACGGGAGCGTTGACATTTGTTCCTGTTCTTCAGCTCGCAGCTCGTGATTTAGTCGGATCTCCGATTCTGGGAGCTCCACAGTGGCAACTTGGTGGACTTCCCGAGCGATTTGTCTACCCAATGGAAATCGGTTTCCTCGTGTTGGGACTCCTTGGTTCCCTGATGGTTGCCTGGTGTATCGCTGAGAGGTTCGCTCCACGCAAGGTCATAGGGGCTTTCTTGCCATGGGGAATAGTGAGTGTGATTCTATTCACGACCGCATGTTGGATCCTTTCGCAACCTATGGACATGCGAGGAACCTTTCTAGGAGGTTGAACTACGGTGAATCGAAAGGCAACAACAAGATCTCATCGAGAGTCGAAGAGACGGTGGCCTGCAGAAGGCTGGTGCCGATATGTGCTCGCTACCAGTATCGCGTTGATAATGGCGGGGCCTCTATTCGCGCATGACGGTCCCCCTTTTCCAGTCATCATGGACGAACCGGTACCGGGATATTTGGTATCCGTCTGGGCGGATCCGGATATTGGCACCGGAACGTTCTATGTCATGACGCAACCCACCCAAGACTCTGCGCCTCAGCAAGATCCGCCAAAGATAGAGTTATGGGTGCAGCCTGAAAATGGACGCCTACCCAAGAGCAATTATCTCGCTCGCCAGCAGGAATTGAGGAACCGACTTCAGTTCATTGCCGAGCCCGTCTTTGATCGGCAGGAAGTATTTAGCGTTGGAATTGTCATTGAGAATACGGATGGAAGACGGACAGAACTCTTGACTGAGGTAGAAGCGACGCCACCTGGCTTAGGGCCGTGGGATTTGGCAATCTACCTCTTCCCCTTCGTGATGTTTGGAGGACTTTGGGTGATCGGCTTCTTCAAGAGGAGTAGATCACCCATAAATCCTCATGCAACCAAGGACCAAGAGGAATCTCCGAACGGATCAATCATTGATACTTCTAATTCGCGTAGCGACCTTACTCCCTAGCGACGTCCACCATGAATCAGTACTCCGACAGCCAACGAGGCAGCCCATTTCTTCGTCGACTATTCATAGTCGTCGGTTGTATCGTGGTGGCGATCATCGCGTTGACACTCTTCGTGGTATTCAAGGGTCCCTGGGACGAGAACAGTGAAGTTTCCGAATCGCTACCTAATGATGCCGTCGAAGAATTTTACGTGGGCGTTTCATCTTTGGATGTTGAAGCGAACCAACGCGCTCGTGAGATATTCGAATCGTTGTCTGAGAAAATCCCCAACGAATCGGCGGTCTGGGCTAACTACGGCATTGCGTTATTACGACTGAACGAGATCGATGCTGCGAAAGAAGCACTTCAAAAGGCAAGGGAAATTGCCCCTAATGATGACCGAATAATCTGGTTGCAAGCGATGATTGAGGAGCGGGCGGGTCAGTACGATGCAGCAATCGATCTGATTCGTGCGTTAAATACTCCCGATATCAAAGCATTATACCTTTTGGCAGACCTTGTCGAGAGAACAGGACGTAGCTCGGCAGACGAGGAAAGACTAGTCCTTCTGAAACGTATTCTTACCCAGGCTCCGGATAATCTGTTGGTCCAACTGAGCCGTGCACGTATTGCTGCCAAACTGCAAAACAAGGACGAGCTTCAGGCGGCGTTGCAGAATCTTGATGAGCTACAAGCATCGTGGAATGAAACAGCCCTTTCAAAGTACGAATCGTCAACTAACGCTGCGAATAGCGATGATTTCAGAAAAGTTGGCAGAGAGATTCTGATGCTCGAAAATGTGTTGAAACCAACACCAATTTATCAGCAGAGTCTCGCAGCAGTTCAGGAAACAAATCATACGCTCGGGCAGCCGATTCGCGGTTTCATGAATCTCGCACCTCCCAGCGTAGTAGTCGCTGAAGCCGATCGGAAACTGCACTTCGCCCTCCAATCACGGAATGCGGAAGCATCTCGACTACAAATGTTCTGGGCATTGGCTTTGTCGGGCGAACGTCACTCGAACATCGTGTGGAATGGAAATCAGCTTCATATCGACAACAAGACTCCGCTGCCAGTTCCAAGTTCGATGAATCAATCCCAAATCGACATATCATCTCTGCTCGGCGTCGATTTGAATTCCGACTTTCGCCTTGATGTGGTGGCAGTGGGCGAGAATGGCTTGGTGATATATGTCCAAAATCCCAAGGGAGAATTCAGTTCAGTCATTCCCCAGGAAGAACTTAAGGACTTCTTTCAACAATCATGGGCGGGTGTTTGGGCGATCGATATTGAGGCAGACGGTGACTTGGACTTGTTGCTAAGTCCTCCACCTTCAAAGGAAGGCCAAAGCGAGACGCCAGCGACGTGTCAGATTCTTCGCAACAACGGTGACATGACCTTCAGCAAGATTAGTTCGTTAGAAAGTATACCACCACTACGCAATTTGCATTGGATCGATTTCGACAATGATGGTGATGGAGATGTCGTTGGGCTGGATACAGAAGGCCGGCTATTGATCGCTTGGAATGAACGTTCAGGACAATACACATCGCCAGAAGTCATCGCCAGTCCAGTCACTATTCTGTCGACAGACACTGCCGATACGGACGGCGATGGCATTGTTGAATTGATCACGCTCGATGACAGCGGTGACGTCCGCCGGTGGTCGTATGACGACACCGATAAAAAATGGACGACTATCACTTTGGTCCACTGGAATGATATAGGCGAACTACGAAACTCTTCAGACTGGGAGCGAATCAATCTGCGACTAGCAGACATCGATAATAACGGTGCCGTCGATCTCATTGCTTCCGCAGGAATGAAAACGGCTATCTGGTTAAGCGAAGGAACTGAAAGTTTCATTCAACTTACGGATACGCCGGACATGTTTGTTAACCAAGTTGTTGATGCAAACGATGATGGAAGACTGGATCTTATCGGAATCTCGAAGAACGGCGTGGCTACTGCCATCAATCAAGGAGAAAAGGCTTACGGGTGGATTTCGATCAAACCGCAAGCAAACCCTAATCCGGGCGACCAGCGGATCAATTCATTTGGTATCGGAGGAAAAATTGAGATCTTCGCAGGCCAGCTTCGTCGCACGGCGCCAATTCAGTCGCCGATCGTTCATTTTGGAATTGGAGAGAATCCTAAGACAGGTGTGGCCAGGGTTACGTGGCCGAATGGAACTTCACAGGCAGAGTTCAACCTGAACTCAGGCGAATCGATCATTGCTGCTCAGCGGCTGAAAGGCTCATGTCCCTGGGTGTTTGTACGTAACGCGAAAGAAATTCACTTTGTCAAAGACTTCATCTGGCGATCTCCGTTAGGGCTGAAGATCAACTCTCAAGAGACAGCAGGTGTATCTCAAACCGAAGATTGGATCAAAATACCTGGTGAGTTACTGAGCTCACTTGATGGTACCTACGAAATAAGGATTACCGCAGATCTCTGGGAAACGCACTTCTTCGATCATGTATCACTCATGACGGTCGACCATCCTCCTTCCATGGAGGTGTATGTTGACGAGCGTTTCGTTCCGACCAGTGTTCCCGACCTGCGCTTACACTGCGTGACGCCGCCAACTCCGTTCGAATTGGTAAAAGACGAACAAGGAGATGATGTCACTGATCAGTTGACTCAAGTCGATCAGGTTTATGTTGATTCATTTCCACTGGGCCGATTCCAAGGCGTCGCGGAAGACCATTGGATAGAGTTCGAGATCCCGGCGGATGTCTCTCCAGATCGATCGTTGTGCTTAATTGGAAGTGGATGGATCTATCCAACAGATAGCTCTCTGAACGTGGCCATCTCGCAAGGAAGCTTTCCAAAACCACACGGCTTGGTACTTGAAGCCTATGAACATGAAAGGACTCAAGAAACGACGGTCGTGCCGGGGCAATGGAAGGTCGTGAGTGACAACCTAGGGTTCCTCGCAGGCAAGAATAAAACCGTCGTCCTTCCTTTGCCAAACCCGTCAGGACAATCGGGTACACGACGATATCGCTTGAGGACCAATCTGGAGATCTACTGGGACTTTTTGGGATGGTCCGTCAGAGAAGATGACACTGCGATCGCGACCAACGTTTTAGATTGCATCACTTCGGATCTTAGATACCGAGGGTTTTCGAAGTTGTCTGCCGAAGACCGTCGCAAACCAGACTTACCGATATATGACACGATTGCGGCGACTGGACCACGCTGGCGTGATCTTCAGGGCTACTACACCCGATTCGGTGAAGTGGGAGAGCTATTATCGGAGACAGACGACCGCTACGTCATTATGAATGCCGGAGACGAGATGGTATTGAAGTTCCCTGCACAAGATGAACCGCCCCCTGGATGGACTCGAGATTTCGTCCTTGTAGGAGATGGTTGGGTCAAGGACGGAGATTTCAATACAACCCACAGTAAGACCGTATGTCCGTTACCTAGCCACGCCAATGCAAAATACGATCGCGAAGATAGTTCCTTAGAGAGCGATCCTGTCTACCTTGAGCATCGCACGGACTGGGAGCGGTTTCATACTCGCTACCGAACGGGTGCCAAAGTCGGACATTAATCTCCACGTCAAAAGATAAGTGTGAATATCATGTTGCAAAACAACCGTCGATGGTACGTGGCGATTCTGTTTGTCGCCTTGCTACTCGGGCCTGCGATATATATCCGTTACGCGAACAGCGAGGCCAATTCACATGCATTTCCTGCCAGCGATGCTTCGAACGATTTGTTAGATCGGTACGGATTCCAGCTTCACGAATCAGCTTCTGAAGCAGGGATCGACTTTAATCACACGCCACCTCGGATTGATTCACAGCTTGCACATATTGAACCACAAATTGCCTCCATGGGAGCATCCATCTCGATCGTCGACTTCGATCGCGATGGATGGAACGACATCTACGTCACCAACAGCAGCCCAGGGAGTGCCAACGCGATGTATCGAAACCAACAGGATGGAACGTTTCGCGAAATGGCCACCGAACTTGGGATCGCTCAGCTGAATGAGCCAGGGACTGGGGCATGCATGGGTAGTATTTGGGCCGATTATGACAACGATGGTTTCGAGGATCTTCTAGTTTACAAGTGGGGACCACCAGAATTGTTTCACAATGAAGCAGGCAAGTCTTTTGTTCGCGTCACTGAGGAGGCCGATCTTCCGTCGTGGTGTAATGCGGGCTCAGCCACTTGGTTCGACTATGACAACGACGGCTATGTTGATCTATTGATCGCTGGTTACTGGCCGGATGATGTCCGTTTGGAAGCCTTAGAGCATACACGCATCATGCCAGAAAGTTTCGAGTACGCAGGTAACGGAGGCAGAAAGTGGTTGCTGAGAAATCTTGGAAACGGAACGTTTAAAGACGTCACATCGGACGTTGGCATTTCCAGTACGATGTGGACGCTCGCTGTCGTGGCTGCTGACTTCAACGACGATGGCTACCCCGATCTTTTTCTCGCCAACGATTACGGCGTTTCCGAACTATATCTCAATGAAACAGATGATCAGGGGCGGCGCTTTCGCGAAATAGGTAAGCAAGCCGGGATCGGTCATTCGCCGAAAAGTGGCATGAACGCGGCGGTCGGTGATGTCCTCAACCAGGGAGCACTGGCGATATACGAAACGAATATTTCCGAGGAAGGCGTCCTCATTCAGGGAAACAATCTCTGGATGCCCTTAGAAAAGGGAACCGCCCAATTTCAGAACCTCGCTTCGGTGATGGGGGTCGAGATGGGCGGATGGAGCTTCGGCGCGCAATTTGGAGACCTGAACAACGACGGCAATCTCGATTTGTACCTAACCAACGGCTATGTGTCAGGTGATCCAGGCACGACTTACTGGTATGACTTTTCTGAGATCACCGGGGGCCACTCAAGCATTATTTCCGACGCCAAGAACTGGCCAGCAATGCAAGGTCGAAGCCTATCCGGTTTTCAGCACAAACGTGTTTGGCTGAATGACGGTGCTGGCAGTTTCACAGAGGTTGGGCAAGCCGTAGGCGTTGCCGATAAGTGCGACGGCCGCGCTGTGGCGATGGCAGATTTGTGGAATCGGGGTGTTATAGATGTTGTCGTAGCTAACCAAGCGGGGCCAATGCTTCTCTACAAAAATACCGTCGCTAAGGGCAACCACTGGATTGAATTCGATCTGACCGGAACGGAAAGCAACAGAAACGCAATCGGTACGCAAGTTACGGTTCATTGGAATGGTCAACAGCAACTCCAACAAGTGATCGCAGCTAGCGGCTATGCGGCTCAGAACCAGCGTCGACTCCATTTCGGACTCGGGAACGTGTCCGATGTCGAAAAGGTAGTTATCCGCTGGCCATCGGGAACGAAACAAGTCATTCAGGCTCCTCAGGCAGATAAGATTCATGGAATTGAAGAATCAAAATGAATAGCTCTACTCACCGTATCGCGAATGAAGAACCTTCCTCAAACGATAAACCGCAAGTTTCGTTCTTCGCCAAATTCTTCAGCCTCGACAATCGCTTTCTCGCGCCGATCTTCATTACGTTGATTCTCGTCGTAGGCCAGTTGACATTCGGTATGCTGGAAAGCTGGTCACGAACCTTTCTCGCAATTGGCGTCTGCATTGTTTGTGAAGTTGTGCTAGGCCGATTGCTTTTAGGAAAGTTTCCTTACCTGGCGAGTGCTTATATCTCGGGGATCAGCGTCGGTATTCTTATACGTTCACCATTTGTTTGGCCATACGCGTTGTGCGCGGCGCTTTCCATTATGTCGAAATACGTTCTGCGTTGGCGTGATCGCCATCTATGGAACCCCTCGAACTTCGGTGTGAGTGCGATGTTGTTTCTATATCCCGCCGCCGTAGCCTCCCTTAGTATTCAATGGGGGAACTCGATCTGGCCCATGGCAATCATTTGGTGCCTGGGCTCACTGATCGTGATGCGACTAAAACGATTTCACATTTGCTTGACGTACGTCGTGACTTTTTTGGTGCTGGCGTACGTCCGTTGCCTTATCACGGGCAAGCCTTACGGAGCGAGCATCGCTCCACTAACGGGGCCCATGTATCAACTCTTTGTCTTCTTTATGATCACCGATCCTAAAACAACGGTACGCAGTACTTGGGGACAATGTCTCGTCGCCGTATCCATTGCCGCGGTGGAAATGATGCTTCGTCTGGCCGAGGTCATCCACGCGCCGTACTACGCACTGTTTCTAGTGGGACCAGCAGCCAACGTGCTTGAAATCTGGCTCACGCAGAATCGGACACCTGATCCGATCAAGGATGAGGTCAACATCACACCTGAGACGACACTTGCCCATGCCGAACCTTCGTAACCAATGATAAAAGAGTGAGGTGCCAGTACTTGGGCAGAACAAAGTCGACATGCTTCACAACAGTCTTTCTGGAGAACGCATATGCCATTTATTCAGTGGATCAACGAACAGGATGCAGAGGGAGAGGTGGCGGAAGGGTACGACATTTACTTCCAAAAACGTCCAGACCGGACTCAAGTGGCAGACATCGTCAAATGCTTCAGCCATCGCCCCGACTTCATGAAACAAATGATGGAGTTCAGTTGGAAGGTTCATTTCTGCGATGGTCATCTATCGGAACGAGTCAAAGAGATGATCGCAACGTTGGTGTCCGGACAAAATCGTTGTCCCTATTGCATGCACTCGCATGCCTATTTCCTTCACTCTCATGGAGCCGAAGATAGTGTCGTTGCGGCGGTTGGAAAAGGAGACCTTGACGACGCGAGAATACCAGCTAACGAGAAGGCACTTCTCAAGTTTGCGTACAAGCTGACGAACAATTCGCACAAGAATCGTCCGGAGGACGTGCAGGACTTACGAGATGCGGGATGGAGCGAACCACAAATTGCGGAGGCTGTCTACATTACCGCATTGTTTGCTTTCTTTAATCGCGTTGCCAATGGATTCGGGCTCGAAAATCCAAACTACTTCGATCTAGAAGAAAAACCAGATCCCCTCAGTGGATATCTCCCTGCCGTCGGCGAGACCAACTGACAAGCTGTATTCGCCACGAAAGAGCTGCGGAGAAATTTGCTGCTTCAAAAACTGTACTTGGTTTCGCGAACAGTGATCTCGAATATCAGGCCCAGTTAGCAGGCCATATCAACCCAACGTTTTCAAATTCCGTTGGGTAAACGACCATTCGAGTATCCTAAGGAAGTTTCTCGCTTGGTTCTCGAAGCGGGTTAGAAAGTTTCGGCATTCTTTCAGCCAGCCGATCAAACGCTCGACGATGTTGCGTCTTCGGTACGTTTCTTCATTGAAGGTAACGAACCAAACGTCTCGGTCTTCGTTCAGCGCCGCGATCCCTCAAACCTTCGAACAAAGTTGGGATCAACTCAACACCTCAATACGCGTCCAAGACATCCATGCATCGAGGTAACACCTTCTGCAATCGAACGGTTGACGCTGTACGGCGCCATGCCCTGGGGCATTGACTAATACGACTCCGACCAGATTGGAGGACACTTCACGATTTCGGCGTAGGTTAACGAGTTTCAATTGTAAGTGTTCGTTTGACCAATCCGCGGGGATCATTCTTCAAGCGGATCTGACCATCTCCTTCCAACTCGTAAAACGGATGGACCACGCGATCGGTGACATTTTCACCTCGAACGATGGTGGCGCCTGTGAACTCGTTTTCACCGGCATAGACAATGATCTCTTCGCTTCCTAGGGCCGGCTTCACCTTCAAGGTTCCCTCTTCGGGGAATCTTCGCTTCTCGCCGGCGGCTAACTTGGTTCCAGCGGGCAAAATGGTAGCCAATTTGCCTGAGAAGCTGCGGCCCAACATTTCAATGAAAACAGGCTGGTTACCCTTATTCTCGATGAAGATCGCTAACTCGTCACCAGGTGAGAAGATGTTGTTGGCACGTGTTGTTGAGACCCGGACATCCACCGATGAGGTTGGAGGAATGTAGTTGGGCAGGGTGATTCCATCGAAAGAGATTACTGGGATACCAATCCCCAGGCCCGTAATCACTTGATCGTAGAAGTCTTCCCAAGTGTCACGCCGAATCACACCGGCATCTGCGAGCGATACTAGCCCAAGGCCAGTCAGTCGTGGTTGCCGGACGATGACGCGCAATTCATCGGTGGACGTCAGCCCCAGTTCACCAGCGACGGTGTGTAACTGCAGCGGAGCCTCCAAAAATCGTTTACTGACGGGAGTCAGCGGCTCATCCTCTTGGGGATGACCGAGTAACTTTTCGATGCTGGTCAAAAAGCGATCCTCGTCTGCCTGGATCAACTCGTCCATTTCTTTTCGAGCCGGATAAAGCTCTAAGGCCGAGCGTTTGTCGATCTGACCACTTCCACTGATAAGTTCAATCGCTGGTCGCACATCGTCCTGAAATGCTTTCATGCCTCGATCGTGACACCGAATACAAGAAAGCCCGTTGCGAACCGTTTTATCTTCGGCCAGTCGATCGGTCACGATTGACGTGGGTGCGAAGTCAAGACGTCCCCCTGCCGAATCTGCAACGTAATACGCCTGCAGGCCGTTGGGCAAATTGAAGATCATTTCACCGCCGGTTCCTACCAAGTGGATCGGATCGATGAATATGTTTTCGGTTCCCTTGCTTGAAGCGTAGTCAATACTTTTCCAATATGCCCCATGTTCATAAGGATGCCGCTCGACGGCGCGATTATTACGAGAAACGCCAGAGACTGCCATGCCGGCCCGCTTAGCAATTCGCTGGGCGATATTATCTTCCGAATCGATATCAAGCTTTTCTTCGAGTTCCTTAAGCGTATGCGGCAGTTGCAACAGGTCGTGATACAAGGGAGGCAAGGTAGCCGTGCTGCAGAACCAATCGATCCGTAAGTATGGCACCGGTCGAATCATCTTCGACGGGCGAAGGTATTCCTGAGCGAGTAGATCGTAGGTCTGCGAAGCCTCGTAGACGATTGCGTACGGATAATCGAGTAACACTAGATCGTGATTGTTTAAACGTTTTGAATCAGACGAGCTATCTTCGGACTGCGCGACCGTTCGATGCCAGTTCAGCTTTCGCAGATCGACGGCAAACAAAGTCCCGACGTCTTCGTTGACGACTTCTGGCTGGACCAGTTGATTCTGGTACGACAAATGGTTCAACGCCTTGAACAATGCATCTCGCTGGCGTCCTAATTCCTCGCGCGTGGCCCCACCAACTAGCAAATGATGTGAGCTAAAATAGCGGTACGAATATCGATCTTGCAGTGGCAAGCTTCTTTGATGTTCCAGAATTTGCTGAAAGAGGTAATCCGGATCACGATACGTTTCCATCACGGTCGGATCAGCCTCAGCCCCGACGACGTCCAAAGGGAAGTCCTTGGCCCCAGCGACGATCCACTTCCGAATTAGCGAAATCTCGTTAGGATCGAGGGGAGGCTGCCCCAGTGGCATGCGCGCATCTTCGTCTTCTTCCAACAGAATCTCGTAAAGCAACGAATCGTCCGGCTTGCCAGGTGTGGCATATTCTTGATCACGGAGCTCCGCGACTTTCAGCACGTCGACGCCGCCTTGAACGGCGCTCCCTCCATGACATTCGAAACAGCGAGAGCGAAAGACCTCTTTTACCTTCGCCCCTAACTTTGCGACTTCGGTTGAATCCTGAGCGAGTGACAAACTCGGATTGAACAACGCGAATGCCAAAGCCCAGCTCAATACCGTACCGCAAATCGTGTTTCGGGCCTGGAAGAGTCGATCGGAGTAAGTCACGGATGCAAGTCCTAGAGCGGTAAGAACATTCAGGAAAGGCGAAGTCCATAACCAAAGAGACTTCGCCTACAATTTGACGTTACGCCCAGTTATTTAGGTGCGTCTTTGGGGTCTTTGGTCGAAGGAAGCTTTTCGGGATCGATCGGCAGCATACGTTCGCCATCTTCCGAATCAGGAATCTCAGGCATCTTACCTGGTTTTGGAAAGGCCTTTTCCGGAATGTCTTCTAGCTTTTCCTTCCGATCTTCTTCAGCCAACAACGAGTACCCCTTCTCTTCCAGGTCGTAACGACCCCAGTAAACGCGACGAACTGGATTGTAGTAGTAGACGTAGCGGGTTCGCGTTGGATAGTAAACGCAGTAATGGTGACGGTATCCTGAGTAACTTGAATAGGGCTTGTAATAGTAGTACGAGTAGTAGTAACTGCTGCGAGGGTGGTAGCTCCAACCGCTGTAGTAATGTCGTCCAGCCAAGTAATTCGCGGCGGCAGGACGAGAGGCGACGCTTCCCAGACCGAGTGTTAAGGCGACCAGTAGACCGAAAACCAGGGAGCGACGAGTAGTACGTGAGAACATCGAATCTATCTCCTAGTACGAAAAAAACTTGGGTGTTCTTTCAGCGGCTATCTCAGCCGGTATTCACTTGAATAACGAGGGAGTCGGCAGTATCTTCCGGATCTCCCTCGATTTTTGGTGATTTTCTTAAGGCAGCGACATCAGCGTCTGCCAAACAAGAGGGAAAAGTCGCTGCCCAAACGAAGTGTCGTTAGCAGCGTTTATGAACCCCTATTCCGGTAAGTCTTGAGGGCTGTAGTATTTCACCGTCGCCGTCATGATCGGAATCGTATCTTTGACGAACTTGGCCGTCCCTAGCGTTTGCCCAACCGCTTCCCCATTGCTAATCAACCCTCGCGTCACATTTTGCGCGAGTTGTTGCTTAAGAGCACCAAGATTCGAAGGCTTCTCCGAGGGGAAATCGCCTTGCGTTAAAATTTGAAAGTCTTCCCCTTCGTCTGTCAGCAATTCGGTGCTGACTTTCGGTTTCACTTTCTGTTCGGGAAATAGACTGATTGAGATTGAGCCAGCAAACTCGCCGTAGTCGATTTCCTTGGCCTTGGATTCGGTTTGCGACAGGACTTTGAACGGTTCCATCGTGTTCGCCGACGTATCGTAATATCCTTGAAATCCCCATTCCTTACGATCAGGCTCGAGAACCCAGGCCTTGGCTTGGGAGTCGGCCACCGTCTGACGGCCAAGCGTATTCTCACCGTTCACCTTCAGTACTAAACCGAGTCGCTTGTCGCTTGATTTTCTGCGAACGATGAGAAAGACTTTCTGCCCTTGCTGCGGTTCTGGCACGAAAGCGGCACCATCTCGGAATTCGATCTCCTGTACCTCATTGTCATAGCGAATTTCGAGGAGAACGGCAGCATCACTACTGGCAAGCGGATGGATCTTCGACTTTGCCGGCGACGACTCGTTAACCGTTTCCTGTTTGACCTCTAACGAGGTGGTGAGAGCCTCCTCGGTTGCTTTATCCTTTCGCTCCTCTTGGCTCATCGAAAGGCTTCCGTCGTCAAAGACACCGCGGACAGTGAAACTTTCACCACTATCGAGCAGGTCTTCCAGATCGAGCGCGACTTGGAATTTGACAATCGGAAACAGGGCTTCAGAAGTGCTGTCAAAACCGAGAATACCGACAGCCATTGTCCGAAGATCGCTGGAAATTAAAGCCACGCCAGTAACGAAGGCGTCAGGCACAACTTTCTCGTCACCCCATGCCAGAGGATACTCTTGCGAAAAAAGCTTCTCACGTCCTTCTTCCGACAGATGACTGGCTCCCTCAATTTCAGAGGCAATCTGGGAGGCGTTCGCAATCAAACCGATCGGATCACGCGTGTCATTGGCCACGACCAGGGCCAATTCGAGCTTCTTGGTCAATCGCATGTTCAGCGAACCAACCTGATCGACAGAAGCTTCATTTCCCTTTTTGATGCGAAACTTAAGTACGCCCACGTTCTGGTAACCACGCTCTTTCAGAGCGTCCATCACCCGAGGTCCCTGCTTTAGAAGCTGTTTTTCCAGGTCGTCCGCTGCAGGCAAAAGAGAACAAGCACCGAAGACAAAGAGAATTGTTAAGCCAAATCGAACACAACGCGGCATAGTTGTCTCCCAGCGATCATTGCTAATTGGAGTTACTTCACGGTGTTAACGGCGGGAAGGCTTCTGTGTCCCGAGGAAAATCGCAATTAACCTAAAATAGTTGAAAATCATCCCCAATCACCTGGGATATTCAATTCTGACCGCTAATAACACTCTATTAAGATGACGTAATAAGCTGCCGTAGACTTTGTTCTAAATTATTCATGGTCTCATCCGCCTCGGCTTGCGTCGATCTAAAGTCTGCTCCCTGTTCTAGTTGAGCCAATTGACCAGCAATATCCTGACGAGTCTTTTGACAGGCCGCATCCACAGCATTGTGTGTTTTGCCATCTAAGGCAGAAAGTCGCGCGGTCAGTAGTTTTTGGCACCCGGCATCGAATTGCTTCAAGCGAGTGATCAGTTCTTCTCTGTTTTGTGGACGCTTGTTGAACCATGAATGTGCCGCGGCCGCCAAGTTTTCCAGCAATTTCGTTTCCGAACGGGATGACTCCAACACGCCTGGTTTGTTGAAGCCCCATCCTTGCGGAGCGGGGGGAGTCAAGTTAACCCATACCCCGACAGCGATTGAAGCCGCGACCGCAATCAACCCAGCCAGCCCGGACCACACAGTCGCTTGCCCACTTCTGCTCGGCCGCTCTTTATCTGGCTTCTCAGAACGACTATTGAGTTCGTGTCGAATCTGGGACCAGCGCGCATCATGTAGTGGCGTTTCTTGGCGACTGGCAGAGCGCTGTTGCCAATAGAGTGGCGCCTGGATCAACACGTATTCCTGAAGGTCCACAAGTGCCTCTGGACTTGCCATCAGCTTTCGCAACTGGCTTTCAGATAATGACTTAAGCCCATGTTGCTCGATATCAACTAATTGATCTTCGGTCAGATCGACAAAGCGTAGCGGCATTCCCCGAGCCTCTTCAGACGCTAGTGTTTCCCAAATGATTGCCGCCTCGAGCAAGTCTTCCGAACAGATGAATTCTTCGACCCATTCGGCGAGTTTTTCAGGGTTCTCGGGCAGATCTAAGGAAACCAGTGTCATATCCGTTTCTGCTCCATACACTTGCGCAAATTGGCCAGGGCCCGATGTACACGGGTATAAACGGTACTCCGTTGAATGTCTTCCGCCGCGGCAATATTTTCCCCAGAAGTGCCACTGAAAAAGGCCTGAACAATTCGACGTATCGCATCGGGAAGCTGCTCAGAACATTCGCGAAGCTGCCTTAATTCCTCTTCCCGTTCCAAACGAAACGAGGCGGCGGCTTGTTCGGCAATTCCAAGCGACTGTTCGGTTAGCGGATAAGACTTTGGTTTTCGAAAGTGATCGTAGAGGGTGTTTCGTGCGATCGTAATAATCCACGCCCCTATGCGACTACCAGCAAAAGTTTGACGCGAATTCCAGACCTTCAGCCACGTTTGCTGAATCACGTCGTCCGCATCGCGGGGACAACGAGTGCGGACATAGATTTCCAGCTGGTGACCAAATTGGTCATATAGTTGACGAAAGCTCGCCGGGTCGCCCGCTTGAAAGCCTGCGATCAGATCTTGTTCCCTTGCTGTTTCCGCATAGGTACTCATCATGCCCGGACAGTTTCATTTCCATCACAGAATAGGAACGCGAATGTGCTATGAGATCGGTCGCATTGTAATATGATCCTGTCTCGCCAAGCAATTCTTTAACAAACTTATTCGCCAGGCTTGAGTTAGAAACATGCCTCGGCCACATTAGATCAAAGAACATGTGGTCGTCAGCATATCAACTACTTGCGATTTTGCATTCCGTAAAGCATCCGAGACTTCGCGTCCAGAGAGGAGCGTTTGTATGCATTTGGCTCGCACGATAATTTTAAGCTGCTTGTTTATCGGTTGCCTGAGCAACGATCTACTTGCCCAGCTAACCGCGCAGTCCGAACGACGCGTCACGCAACTGAACGAACAGATTGCTCAGTTGGAAAACCAAGGAAACGATCGTGCAGCAATCCCTCTACAGAAAGAGATCGTTGACATCGCTGAAAGAGAGCTCGGACACAACAAAAGTGAAACGGCATATGAATGGAACTATCTGGGGCATCTTTATTTTCGGTTAGGGGAATACGGAGAGGCACGCAATCCATATTCCCAAGCCCTGTCGATACGCCGAAAGGTTCTTGGGGAAAACGACGAGGACACGGGCGAATCGTATGGAAACGTTGGTTTTGTTCTCGCCGAGTTGGGTGAATATGACCAGAGTGAAGAGGCCTATCTGCAGGCCTTGCGGATCTATCGTCGTAACACGGGCGATGAAAGTTCGGAAACACTGCAGACGATGAATAACTTAGGAAATCTTTATCTCAAGACGAGTAACTTCGAGAAAGCAAAGTCCCTCAACCGTGCCGCCTTGGCGATTCGCACGCGCACGCTTGGTCCCGATCACGCTGATGTTGGTGAGTCAATCTTTAATCTCGGAGTCATTGCCCACGAAGAGGGAGACTACAACAAGGCACAAGAGCTCTATTCGCGATCGCGTTCTATTTTTCAGGAAGCTCTCGGCGAGGAGCATCCTTATACGCTGCAGCTAATGAACAACCTTGGCAAACTGGCCTACGATCTAGGAGACGTGCAGCGTTCGTACGATATTGACCGTCAGGTTTACGATATCCGGATGCGAGTCTTAGGTCCAGATCACATCGACACGGCTCAATCCCTTAACAATATGGCGTTTAATCAACAGGACCAACGCAATTTTGAGAAAGCGTTACCGCTGTATCAAAAGGCATTGGACATTTTTTTGAAGCAGCTAGGCGAGAAAGACGTCAATACGCAATTGACGATGTTGAACCTGGCGGTCGTGAAACAGCGACTCGGTCAGTCGAAGGAGGCGGAGGACCTCGCTACTCGAGCTTTGAACCTACGTCGCGAAAGTCTGGGCGAAGGGCATCCACTTGTATCGGAAGCCCTCTATCAGATTGCAACGGTACGTTTAGAGGCCGGCAGACTGGATGAAGCTCGAGAAGCGTTTGAGCAATCGTACAAGATTATGGAAGACGCTTACGGGGACAATCATCCAAAGACGCTCTCTGTCCTATTTTCGCTTTGTTGGATTAACATGCGAAACGAGGATTGGGCTAGCGTGCTCGAATTGTCCGATAAGACACGACGACTCGTGCGAACAACTGGGGCACGTTTGATGTCCGGTCTTACGCCAGCAGAACAGCTCAGACTTCTAAACAAAGACGACCATCACGAATTTGCGTTTACGGTTGCATGGCAAAAGAAAGACGACCAAGCGTTCGCCGACTCGTCCGCAAGCTGGATCATAAACGACAAAGGGCTGTCTCAGGAAACACTCGCAGCCCGCGAAACATTACTCCGCGATTTGGGAGATGCGGAGACTCAAACGCTCAGCCGAAAACTTCAGGAGACACGTCGTTCACTAGCCAACATCGTACTTTCCGCTCCGCAAGCGGACCAAGTCGAGCTGAAGAAAAGGCAGGTCGAACAATTGACCCAGCAAGAGGAAGAACTCAGTCGCCAATTGGCCAAGAAGGTAGGAGCTTCCGTCGAACTTGAGAAATGGATCGAGTTAGACGATGTTCGTAAAAAGCTGAAACACGATGAAACTTTCGTAACTTGGATTCGCTTTCAACCGTACGACTTCAATAATGAGAGTCAGATATCGGGTTACCTATTACCGCCCCGGTACATGGCTTGGATCATTCCTCCAGCGGGTCAACGTGAAGTCCGCTTGATCGACGTCGGGCCAGCAGAGGAAATTGACTCGCTCATCGAAAAAGCGCGAAAAGAATTGAATGCCGCCGGTCGACCAGACGGCGCGATCCGAAACGAAGGTGAACAAGACGCGGAAAAGAAGCTGCGCCGATCTCTTGCAGACGTTGCTGAAAAAGTCTGGCTGCCGGTCGCTTTCCATATCGGCGACGAAACCAAAAAAATAAATCTCAGCCCAGACGGTGCCTTATGGCTCGTCCCTTGGGCCGCCTTGCCAGATGGAGACGACCGCTATTTGATTGAAGACTACGCGTTTCGCTACTTGATTAGTGGCCGCGAATTTGTACAGGAAGTGGCAGCTCCATCCTCTAACACGCCTCTGGTGTTCGCAAATCCAACCTTTGATCTCACTCCACAAAAGGTAATTGCCGCAGTTAAGGCGATTTTTCGGGACGTTCGACTCGACGCCAATGCGAGTCGGGGACGTGTTTCACAAACGGCTTTGGGCAAGGTTCCGAGCCTCCCCAATACCGAGATAGAAGCAAACGCCATTGCGCCCAGCTTAGAGAAACTCGTAGGTAAACCGCCCATTAAGTATCTCGGAGAATACGCTTTAGAAAGCGTGGTAAAGCGAGTTCATCGCCCGCGCATGCTCGTGCTCAGTACGCATGGATACTTCCTTCCAGATCAACAGATGCGATCAAATGAACGATCGATTCACAACGACAGAGCTAGAGCAGCAAGCCTACTTGCAATCGATGGGACGCTTATTGAGAATCCTTTGCTGCGCTGCGGACTGCTATTAGCTGGCTGTAATCAACCACCCGCCGGCGGTGACGATGGTATTTTGACCGGTCTCGAGATTGTCGGCCTCGATTTGCGTGGCACCGAACTTGTCGTGCTGAGTGCCTGCGAGACGGGCATCGGAAAAGTACAGATTGGGGAAGGTATCGCCGGACTTCGACAAGCGTTTCAACTTGCCGGCGCCAGTAGCGTTGTTGCGACACTGTGGCAGGTACCTGATCGAGACTCCGCCGTGGTGATGAAGGACTTTTTTGACCAATTGGCCGCGGAAA
Source organism: Blastopirellula marina (assembly GCF_002967765.1). Classification (NCBI taxonomy): domain Bacteria; kingdom Pseudomonadati; phylum Planctomycetota; class Planctomycetia; order Pirellulales; family Pirellulaceae; genus Blastopirellula; species Blastopirellula marina. The sequence goes on from NZ_PUHY01000016.1 coordinate 43,915, forward strand.
CACCTCCAGCAGATGCCCTCCGATCCGCTCAATTGGCGCGGATCGAAAGCCGACGTGAACGATATGGTGCGGCCCATCCATTTTTCTGGGCCGCGTGGACGCTAACCGGAGAGCCACGCAAAGACTAACTTCCTCCCGCGTCCCCTGATGCCAAAGAAGTATCGGCTTCTTTTTAATCGAACTCAGGTACCAGTGAGTGTCCAAGCCGCCCAGTAGAACGGATGAGCCGCGCCATAGCGTTGTCGACGCGACTCGATGCGTTTTATTTGAGCCTGACGTAGTGCTTCTGGATGCGACTTACCTTCGGCTAGTTGCTCGAAGAAATCTTTCATCAGCAATGCTGAGTCACGATCAGGTACTTGCCAAAGGGTTGAAACAATTGCCTCGGCACCGGCAAGTTGAAATGCTTGTCGAAGCCCAGCAACACCTTCCCCTGAATTAACCGTCCCAACCCCCGTTTCACAGGCACTCAACACGACTAACTCGGTTCCTCGAAGATCGAGCCCCAAGATCTCCATTCCCGTGAGAATCCCATCATCGCCTCTTGCCGTTGGATTGTTACATCCAGCCAAAAGCAATCCACATCGCAACAGTGGGTTCTCAGGAATACCCGCTTTCAACTTACGTGTTGAAGAAGCATTGGAAACCGTCGAGCGACCTGTCGCGCTCGCCTGCTCTGGCAAAAAGAAACCATGAGTACTGAGCACTAGCACTCTCGGACTTTTCACTTCCTTAGCGACCGTTTCCAATGCGAACTTACCAAGATATTGAATCGGCTCTTTGCCGCAAATATTGGATACGCTTGGCGAAATTGCTAATGCTTCCAACCGGGTGCTGGGCAACGGCGTAACTTGTGGGATCGCCGTCCTTGAAATCGCGCCCGCCGGAAGCTTTTGTATATCAACCGAACGGAATATTGATTGCACGGCGCTGCGAACGCTATCAGGTGACAAATCAAACGATGGGTCCGCGAACAGCAGAGGAGCTCCAATGGCGGCCTTCTTTTTTGGAAGAACCAACTCGCGGCCGCTGGTAAGAAATCGCAGCGAATAGTCTTCGATTAGGTAGCGGTCGTCCCCAATCGGAATCGTATTCCAAGGCATTAACCATAATGCACCATCTGGACTAAGTACGAGCTGCTTCGTTTCGTCTGGAAAATGCTGGGCGAGCGGATCCCATATTTTTTGCTTCGCTTGAGCAAACAGTGTCCGCCATTCCGACTCGGTCGCTACCTCGCCCGATTCAGCCAAGAAGGCTTCTCGCGCACCGCTATCTCCAATCCAAGAACGGATCTTAGAAACGATCTTGTCGATTTCGCTGCTCTCGCCCAAGTCGACTAGCTTGACCTCACCTTTTCCAGTCGGAGGAATAATGTAGGCGAAATAACGGGCCTTACTGAAGCGATTGCGTCCCGTCTTAACCGAGAAATAATCCCACGGTCGGAGCTCGAAGAAATTGATCATGGTCTGATCCGCGGCGAGTGCTTGGCGAATCGAATCAAGTTCCACCCACTTGCTCTGTGCTAACGGCTCACCAACTCGATCTGCTAATTGCCGCGCCAAGGTCTCTTCTTGTTGCGTAAGCTCTGTAATACGCTTCGCTCGCTCGTCGACCGTTCCCTCTTCAGGCCTTGAAAGTGCCAGTCCAGCTAGTTCCTGACGAATCTTCAATAGCTGTTGCGCCAGGTTTCGCGATTCCACATCGTCGAGATCACGGGTTAACGTTTCGCGAGCCGCCAAAGTCTCTTGCGAAACGCCCTTCGCATTAAGCAGCCAATTCATCGTCGTGGCGACAACTTCGGGATCGTCCTGGTTGGCGATCGCCACCGACACCATTAATGACAAATCCTCCGAATTCTTAAGAAATAGCAATTGCTCGGTGGGTGAGAGCGAGGCAAGCAATGTCGAATAAAACTCTTTGGATTCACGGATCATTTGGTCGAAAAGTCGTACTGCCTCTGGCCACTTACGCTCTGAAGCGGCGAGGCTCGCACGCATCATCTTCAGCTGTAGTGTCTCAGGATTTGATGGCCCCAGCCGATTCTCGAACACCTTAATTGCCTGATCGTAGTATTCACGCGCAATCTCGTAGTTGCCGAAATCATGTTCCAACCATCCCAGGTTGAATAACAGCGCCCCGAATTCGATGCTGTTCTCTCCGTACTTCTGCAGATGGATGTCTCTTAGGCCTTCAAAGCCTTCTCGTGCCTCGTCATAATGAAGCAAGAGTTGATCCACACTAGCGATATCGCTTTGGATCATGACAACGCTAGAATGATCTTCGCTCAGGTGCCGTTTGAGTCCCGTCAATACCTTGCCGTACGCGTCGCGAGCTTGGGGATGCTTATCTTGCATATCGTACAGATAGCCGATATCCCATAATGTGTAGTACGGCTGTACGCTGTCCTCGCCGTACAGTTCGATCTCTTGACGATAGGTTTTCGTGAGTAATTGTTCCGCCGTCACGTAGTCCCCTAAATCGATGAAGATTTGGGCTAAATAGACGGAGGCCAATCGCGCCTCCTCGCTATCCGACTCACCTATCTGATTGGTGATATTCACTACTCGTTCATAGTGACGACGAGCTGTAGCGAGATCGCTCTTACCCTGATAGTACGTTCCAAGGGCCAGTAGGACTTCCGTCATCTCGTAGCTATCTTCACCAAAGGATCGAGCGGCGTTCTGATAGGCCTTGTCGAGATACTCTTTTGCTGCTGCATCGTTTCCAAGCGACGTTTCTGCAGTCGCCAGACTGGTCAAGCACCACAGCTGCATACTTTGATCTTCTTCACTGAGATACGGATAAATCTTAAGTGCAGCCAGAAAGCATTTGCGAGCCTCTTCCGGCTTATCGTCATCCAATTCTGTGAAACCTAGTTCCTCGACAATCTCGACGACGGTGTATTCTCGAGGACCATATAACTCACTTGCCGCCTTAAGAGCTTTCTTGAGCACGGTCCGGGCCTTGTTGAGTTCCGTCAAAATCCGAAGTGTTTTGCCATAGCCAAATTGGGTTAGGATATAATCCTCATTTGCCTCGCCAACGGTGGCTCGATACGCTTTGATAGCCCGTTCGTAATATGGCTTGGCCTCACGATAACGCTCCAGTTCGTACAGTTGTTCCCCTGTATAGGCAAGATTGAACGCCGTGTTGACATTGCGCTCGCCAAGTTCTCGCAAATAGATATCCAGTACTTTCAGTTGAACAGCATGGGCCTCTTCCCATTTCTCAGCATCGCTCAATGTATCGATTTGATCATTGAGTCTGCTGACCGTTTGGGCAGCCTGCCCCGTGAGATCCTGGGCGGAGACTTCGACAACGAATAACACGGCCAAAAGCATTCCTGCACATAGCGATCTGCAACCTGGCATCGCTTTTACCCTCGAATCTAAGTTGTAGTTTTCTCATCAGATGAAAAGCTAGAACGTGAGAATAGTATTCTGCCCGATTCAACGACACTTGGGAAGCAAGTTTTTGTCTTGGGCGAGAGAGGCCACGCGTCGAAGACTATCTCTGATTAACACAGCGCTAACATCTACCACGGACATGTCATATATAGAATCGAGTGCGATGTCCTGTCATACAGAACTGCGCCACCATTGGCGCGAGTTCTGAACTTGGATTCTTTCCCGCCTGCCATGATCCAACATGGCAGGCGTTTAACTGACTATGCCCTGGTCACATGATTGCTTCCAAGCTCAACTGATAAACCGCCCCTGCATCCAAAAACCACACCGAGCGAGACACCTGCTCACGATTTTGGAATAGACATTCATTCCGTGATACTGAAGAAGAATGGGCTAATTGGATGTCTTAACAGAGTCTACACAAATACCAGGACACTTCCTCCAACTGACTTTTCTTTCGTCACACCGTATTTTCTCGGTACAGCATCGAATTGCTACGCGTATGAGATTTAACCTGACCTTTTCTTCAAACCATTGAATTAAGTAAGGAGAAGGTCAGGTTTGCACATGATGTGAGCGGTTCTCGTAAGTTCGACCTATTTGACTTCGGCGATGTCTCCGGTTGTCCACTGCCCGTCGATATTTCGCCATAGCTTGCCAGTTGGATTGTGGTCTCTTAGCTCTTCTGGAAGGTGCGACTGGCGGACTTGGTCGTACGCCTGCAGCATCGCAAATCGCCGCATGGCATTGGGAATGCCAACGGAAGTGAAACCTGGGTGACCTGTTGCTGGAAATGGGCCGCCATGGGCCATACCGATGCTGACAGGCATTCCATTGGGCATCTTGTCATTCATGAACCGTCCTACCTTACGACGAAGTCGCGGTGCGAGTTCTTCATACGCATTGGCATCGGTACCGTCGGTGCTACTGTAAATGCAGCCAGCCAGTTGACCATGCAGCGCGTCGATTACCATCTTAGCTTCGGCTACGTCCTTACAAACGACGAACATCGCCGTATTACCGAAGGCTTCCGTTTGGAGGGCCTTGGGTGATGCTAAAAATTGGGCACCGCTGACTTCCAACAATGTGTTTGGATGACTAAAACCGGATCCTTGCTTTTGCTCTTGGTCGGTGATGACTTTGGCGCCAGCTTTCTTCAGCACGGCAATCTTTTCAATCAGGTTCGCAAGCGTCTTCTTGGAGCCCAATGTTCCCGGTGTTACTCCATTGAACTTGTCCTTAGTCGCGGCGATAAAACCTTTCGTTGCTTCGTCATCGATTAGAATTGCCAGCCCCGGCTGGGTGCAGAATTGGCCAGTTCCTTTTAGGCAGACATTGCTGTAGCGGTTAACCAGTTGATCGCCATGTTCTCGAATCGCTCCCGGGAGGAAGACCATTGGATTGACGCTCGAAAGAGACACGTAGATCGGCTTGCCTGCTGCATCCGCCGAAGCCTTTAAAGCAAGTCCAGCTGTCGTGCTGCCGGTGAACGCGGTTGCTCCGATCCGCGGGTCTGCGACTAGGCGTTTGCCATCTTCATGATTCATACGGTACAGAAGCTGAACCGTTGCCGAGGGCAGTTCCGCTTCCTGGGAGGCCTGAAAAGCTAGTTCCGCGAGGGCCTTAGTGGTGCCGGATGCCGCCGAGTTGGCGATCGCTATGACTGGATTTCCGGCTGCGATCGCTGATGCGAAATCGCCGCCAGAAATCGAATTCCATGAGAAAGGAAAGTTGTTCGGACTGAATATCGCAACCGGTCCAATCGGAGCGAACATAGAGCGAAGGTCACGCTTCGTTTCGATCAAGATCTGCTTCCAAGATCGTTCCTCGGCGGCCGCCGCAGTTTGACGAATTTGATCGGTTGTGCGATCCATCTCGCGGCCCGCCAGTCGATGCTCGGACGGCAAACCACTTTCTAGGCTGGCCAAATGCCCTAGCGAATTGCGATTTTCTTCCATCAAATCAGCAAACCGGCGAAGAAACTTCGGGATCTGCGTAGGAGCGATGTTGGCTAGTTCGTCAGCGGCAGACGCAGAGGCGGTCAGTGCAGCATCGCAATCGGCCCAGGTGCTGATCGGGTAATTACCAGGCAGAGCCTCTTGCGTAATTGGGTTTTGAGTTGAGAAGGTCTCGCTGCTATTGGCAGCTTTCCAAGTACCGGCGAGCAAGATCGGAGCGATGTCGCACATCAATAATAATCCTAATTTCGAGTAGTACGTAATCGTCAATGCTAACACTCTGTTTCGATGCAACCGTGAAGCTGATTGTTTTTCTTCGTCCGTAGCAACTGTTTTACGCTTGGAGGAAGTGGCCAGCGCTGTCGCCTTGGTGACAACCCCGATAATCGTAATAGCCGCGAAATGGACTTGCTGATGCATTTTATCGACCGCGAATCCGACGACATGAGCAGGATTGAGCTCCCAACCGACTTGGCCTGTGATTCAGCACTCAATACAGTTGCTATGACATGGTCGTCTGCGTCTTCCGCGATGTGGCTAATTGCAATCGGTCGTGAAATGTTTGCATAGTCTCTAAAACGACAAGGCAGACACACGCCAGATCGCGCCAACTTGTCACGATTCTGACCATCATCAGGCCAAACTCGACCCCATAAGTTACTCAAAGTTAACGAGCCGTTTCCTGTTCGTTGCCCAAACTAGACACAAGTCGACTGCAATAGCGCGAGACAAAGCTGCCTTGCCGAAATGTCGCGAAGTATCGCTGATTCTTCAGCAATCCGTATAGGTAGAATCGATAAAGCAAATCTGTTCTCAGCGATCTAATAAAACATGCTTTCTAAACGGCATGACACTGCGGTAGCGGGCGGCGGGCAATGCAATACGGGGATTGCGATTCGGGATCGATCATCACGCTCGCTTCGATTCGAAACACGTCCGCTAGTAGTTCTGCGGTTACGATCTGGTGAGGCGTACCTCGGTCGACGATCCTTCCATCGTTCAACGCAATCAAATGGTGCGAGTAGCGAGCGGCGTGATTAATATCATGTAGCACCAACACGATGGTTCGTGCCTGCTCACGATGAAGACGTTCGAGTATGTCGAGGACTTCCAACTGGTGAACCATATCGAGGAACGTAGTAGGTTCGTCGAGCAGGATGATCGGTGTATCTTGGGCTAACACCATTGCGATCCATGCCAACTGTCGCTGCCCTCCCGAGAGTTCCCCTATAGGGCGCTCGGCGAGATGTTGGATCCCTGCCATCTCCAAGGCGTTACCAATCTTTGACTCGTCTTCAGAGGAGATCCCTCCGAAAAAGCCTTGATGAGGATAGCGGCCAAGCGTCAGAAGTTCCCAAACGGTCAAGGCCTCAGGGGCTTCGGGGTTTTGTATCAGGACACCGAGTTGGCGGGCAACATGGCGGGTGGGTTCGTTGTGAATTGCCTTTCCGTCAAGATAGGCCGCACCTTGCTTAGGGCGGAGCAGCCGAGCAAGTCCTTTAAGCAATGTCGATTTGCCGCAGCCGTTTGGACCGATAAGCGTAGTTATCTGGCCAGTCGTAATTTCGAACGAAAGCTGTTGAACGACTTCGACCTGATCATACGCGAGGGTCAGCTGTTCGCAACGGAATTGATGGAGGTTCTCCATGAAAGTTAGCCCTTGGTTGTCATTAGTTGGTACACGAAGTAGATCCCCCCTACCCCACCTACCATGATGCCGGCAGGAATTTCAACTGGGGCAAGCAGCGTGCGACCTGCCGTATCGGCGACGAGTAGCAACAGCATTCCCACCAGCCCTGTGGTTGGGACCAGTCGGCCATGTTGCGGCCCGATCAGCCGCCGAGCGATGTGCGGCGCGATTAGTCCTAGGAAGACAATCCCGCCAGACATGGCCATGGCTGCAGATCCCAGAGCAACTGCGATAACTAGTAGCAGCAAACGCCAATGAAACACGCTCACCCCTAGACTGATTACATTTTCATCACGCAAGCGAAGAATGTTCAGAATTGGACAAATCGCCATCACGACCGGCATTAGAATCCCTAGCCAAGCCGCAAGCGCCAGCACATAGTTCCAATCAGCCTTATTGAAACTTCCAGTCGCCCAGGCTAGGGCTTGCGAGTAAATCTGCCGATCGACGTTCAGCGAAAGTACGAGCGTGAAAGCGCCAACTGCTGCACTCACGGCAACGCCTGTTAATAGAAGCCTAGCTGGATAGATACCACCGCGATCGATCGCCAAGCCGCAGACGGCCAGTACCACACACAGACCGCCTGCCATGCTCATTGCTGGCAAAGTCCAAGGAGATGCAATCTGAATCCCAAAAAGTGACAAGGCCAGTGTGATGCCAAGATTACCACCGGTAGTGACGCCCAAAATGCCTGGCTCGGCCAAATCATTGCGAAGGACTCCTTGCATCATCACACCAGAAATAGCGATCCCCCATCCTACGAGTAAGACGAGCAATACCCGAGGCATACGAAACGACCAGACAATCATCTGCTGTGTCTCATTTCCGTAGCCAAGCAAACTTCTGCTCAGCGCGATAGGGGACATCCATTGGCTTCCCATTCCCAAACTAGCGAGACTGACAAATACCACGATGCCAAGCAACGCGATGAAGGTGCGGCCGTAGTCTGTTCTCATCGCTTCCCTCCGCGGTGCGAACTTCTCCGCCTCGCCAATGCGATGAAAAAGGTAGCGCCAACCATCGAAGTGAACAGACCCAGTGGAACTTCCTGCCCATCAATCATTGTCCGAGATGCGATGTCGGCCGCAACCGTTAAGATCGCTCCTAGCAGTGCAGTCAACGGGATGATCTTGCGATAGTCATAGCCAACCAAGTAGCGGGCCACGTGTGGCGTCATAACACCGACAAAGCCGACTGGACCCGCGACCGCGACAGCTCCACCGGTGAGCAGCAACACGCAAAACGTGGTGCAAGCGCGGATCAACCGTGTTCGTTGTCCCAACCCGCCAGCGACTTCTTCGCCGATGCTTAGTAGGGTGATCGAAGGAGAAAGTAGTAGGGCCCCTATCATGCCAGGCAAGACTGGTATCAGCGCGGTCCTCACTTGTGGCCACGAGGTATTTGCGATGCCACCCACCGTCCAGTAAAGCAATTCGTCATGAAGGGAGAAGTAGATGGTCAAGCCTTGAGTGAATGCGCTCAGCAAGATCGAAATCACGGTTCCAGCCAATGCCAAACGAACTGGCGTAATCCTCCCGCGGGCTAGAAATGCCACACTGTAAACCGTCAAGTAACCAAGGCCGGCTCCGATGAACGAAAGCCAGATTGCCTCGTGAAAGCCAATGGTTGGCAGTAATAGTAAGCCCATCAGTAAACAAAACGTTCCACCACTGCTAAGCCCCATGATGGTCGGACCAGCCAAATCGTTGCGAGTCACCCCTTGCATGATCGCTCCGGAAGTTGCCAGCGAAGCGCCAATGACCGCTGCCAAAATTGCTCGTGGGAGGCGAATTTGACGAATTGCAAATTGCGAATCTGAGGCACTATCGTACGCTATACAGGCATTCCACATATCAGTGCCCGTTACCGAAGTAGGACCCAATTGCAGCGAGATACCCATCAGCAGTAGCAATATTGCTTCGAATACACACCACAATATCCAAGGGGTTGTCGTGCGCATCATGGCCGATTCGCCTCGTACGCTTCATTGGCTGCTTGCTGGATCGACTCAGTTGATTCGGGAGCCAGCGCCGAGATAATTTCGTCAATCATGCGCGACTTGCCTTGGATGCCTGGCACCAGCCATTGCTGCTGGGCTCGAATCGGATAAACGTTTCTCAGCTTCACTGCCGGGACTCGCTGCCAAGCAGGATGGTTCAGCAAGCATTCCCACGAACGTCGCGCGCCCAAATTTTTCTCGGCCGCGACAAATAAATACTCCGCGTCAAGTTGTAAGAGCGCCTCAGGTGACAGCATGTAGCCACGCGGTGAATCGTTAATTAGTGCGGGCGGTGTCAGTCCCAGTTCGTCATAGAGTAGAAGCCCACCGCGGGTATGGCCATGTATGTACATCTGGCGACCGAAGACCCGAAAGAACGCGACCGGCCGCTCGCGCACTTTCTCGTTTAGAACCTGTTTAGCTGCGACGACTTTTGCCTGATAAGCGGCCAATACCGCGCGTGCTTCCTGCGCTTTGCCGAATAGCAGGCCAATATCCAAGATTCGCTGTTGATCGTCCCAACTGCTGCGCATTAGATCGACGACAGGGGCAATCTTCGAGAGTTGGGCATACGTTTGCGGATCGACGTTTGACGTGATGATCACGTCCGGCTGAAGCAGCGCGATCCTCTCGAAATCGGGCATCATCGTACCCATCATTTGATAGATCGGCACGACCTCGTCAAGCTGCGAACGAAGATAATCAGGAAAGCCAGTCGCCGAACTCGATGCCGCCAACGGCCTCACCCCAATCGCCAGCAACTCGTCAATAAACGCGAGCGCGCACACTTTCTTCGGATGAGTGGGAACTTCGCTGGTGCCCGACAGGTGCTCAACACGGATCGTCGCACTGTTTTGCGGCCTGAGAACGATAGACACGCCATCGGAACCGGGCAGTCCGTCTTTCGACTCTTGTTTGGAATTTGCCTGAGAAACTGCGGACTTGTCTTCTGCGCATCCGCCTAAGCACACCAGCACAGTTATCATGAGCAGTGGGATTGCTGGCCGAAAACGAAATAGCTGAACCCACGGACCTAGCATTCGATGCCTATGCTGCATCACCGACCGCATCATTCGCCGCGGAGCATATTGGAAGCCCTCAGCTCGATCGGCGCTAATGTGTTATCGCCTTCAGTGATGATCACCGTAGTCGAGGGTTTGGCTGGCAGAGCAAACTTGCCACGCATTCGATCGTCGCCAGGGTCGTCGCGACTGGGAAATTGCGGCCAGAACACGGTGACCGCGTATTCCCCCGCTGGCGCTCCATCTTCGATATCGAACGTCGAGACCACGAACGTGCCATCTTCCTTTACTTTACCAGCCGGGATCGTACCGCGCTTGTCGAGATCGCCTTGCGTGGGATGGAAACCGAGGATGGCACCTCTCGCAGGTTCGCCGTTGATGGTCAGTGTTCCCGATACAGGGTAGACCGGCAGAGACGACTCCTGCTGACATCCAACAAGTAAAGCATTGATCAGCAAGACTGCTATCGACACGCTACGAGGACCTAAATTCCAACTCACCTAGAACGCCCCTTCCGAACTGACGACTTCACCCATCGCCGGCGTAACCAAAGCGAGGTAGGTCAGTGCGTTGATCGTTTCTGGAACGAAGTGTACCGAACCATCAACCGCTAACACGTTCAGCCCGCCTGGATGAAACGAGAACGGCTGCGAGTTCCTATTGGTCGCGTTGACGACGTACGAACCACCGTTGGTCGTTCCGTCGCGGCTCCAAGATTGCATGAAGAACGCGTTGCCTGAGGCCCAAGCACAGTTATCTGGAGAAACCTTTAGTGGCGCACCCGATGAATCTGTCCAGATCTTGCCAAAGAGATACACCTTACTGCGTCCGGCAGATTCCCATACCGCGATTGTGTGCGATGTCCCGTCGGTGATGTCTCGGAAGCCTTGCGGACGAACTGGGTAAGCACGGACGAAGAAGCCCTTTCTTCCTTCCGAATTCTGGGCATTTGGAAGTAGCAGTGACGCTCGTTGACCGCTATTCCCGGCATAGTCGGAGGACCAGCCTTTGACATTGGAATTGATGCTCGTATATTCCGCCGCGAAGTTGTCTGTATCAATTAGCTCGGTACCACTTGGCGTCGAGGGACACTCGAATGCAGGTAGCTTCTGCGTGACCACATTCGCATTGTTTGCGTGCATCCAGGTATAGTCGAAATTGTATTGGTCCTGGAGGTTGCCTTGCTCCAGATATGGCAAGATGTTACTGACCCAACCCGACTTGTACTCATGCCCCGACCAGTGATTGAGATCGAGAAACTCGTAGCAAGGAAATTTGCCGAAAGTATCGTGGTAATTGTGCAACGCCAGGCCGATCTGCTTCATGTTGTTCGTGCATTGCATCCGCCTTGCTGCTTCCCGTGCTTGCTGCACCGCTGGCAATAGTAGCGAGATCAAGACGCCAATAATGGCGATCACCACAAGAAGCTCGACCAACGTAAAGCCGGCAGTATGATACGTTCGCTTGAACGATGAATGTCCCTTCATCTAGTCCTTAGTCTTTCTCGAGTTTTGGGAAGGTGAGAGAGGAAATTACGACCGCGAGGAATATGAAACGAGACGTTTCCATGTGTTCCAACTGCGCAGCCCTATGTCTCGCAATACGAAAAACTCGAGGGGATGCATTTACCATGCCGGTTCTTGGATGGGATGGCGGAAAAAAGAATCAAATGCGACTATGGCGGTATGCGGCGTACAAAATGTCCTATAACGTGCGGCTGAAGATCCGGAAAACTGGCCAACATCGTTAGGATCAGATGACACCAAGAAGCAGCGAGCTGCTGCAAATGTCACGTGAAGCGACTTATCGTGTCAGCTCAGATGACACGATCTGATGGCTAATGACGCAGCAAGATGAAATATTCTCGAAAATTCCGCTCTAAAGCAGGCTTCTCGCATAAGCCCCATTAAATGAGAGTTCACGAGTTCAGAGAACTTGTAAATCTTTTAGACAACACTCATTAAGAAGTTGTAGGCACTCTCAGAAAATTCTATCTTCACCATCGTTTTAAAGTACGGTTGATTGAACGCCCAATTGAGCATCCCAAGGAAATCTCTAGCTCGCTTCTCGAAGCGGGTTAGGATGCGGCGGCATTCATTCAGCCAGCCGATCCAATGCTCGACAATTCTGCGTCGTCGGTACGTTTCTTTATCGAATTCAACGAACCTGGCGTCTCGACCTTCGTTTGATTTACTGGGAATGATTGGCCAGATACCAGTCTAGACTTCGTACTCGTCAATCCACTCGGCTCGCTACTTCGCGTGATTTCTAAGCTTGCAATTCGTCCATCAGCACGGCGTGGGCATTGAGACCTTCCTTGGTGGGCACTTCCGCAGAGAGCACACGTTAGATAGATCGGCTACGGTGATCCACGATCCGCTTACGTTGAACGAACGACCTTCAACCTCGGCGCGAGATTCGGCAAGTCGTCGAGTTTCTAGCCAACTCAGAACGAACCGTCCTGGGTGCTCTGTCAAGTGACAATTAGTTCCTATTCGTCACTGGGTTAATGCATCATCGCATTGGACAAGATCATGAACTTGATAAAGTTGGTACTGGAAATTCAGGAAGAAATCTTCTTCTTGCCGTTGACGGAGAGAGGCGGGGATGCTGTGACGGAGAGGGATTTGAGGCTGATTTTTGTTTTAGCGGATTGGAAAATGCAGCAATGCATGTCGAGAATTCGTCAGAGATGAAACGGACCCAAGTTCCCAGGTCACATTTACATCTCGCCCTACACTTCGACTTCTTCTTCACTCCTGGTGAGTTTTCCTAAACGCACTTACTCGATTGTCTGGGCCTGGAGCCAAATCCAGTCGCCTTTTACCGCTTTGAGGTCGAGTTCGATTTCCTTGAAGACTGGTCCTCCGGGGAACGCTGCACCGGGAACATTTGGATTCTCCGCGACAATGTTTACGTTCGCGATGGGGGTCATCACAGCGGGTATCTGAATTCCGAACGTCACAGGGAGGCCTTCGTAAAGTCCTATGCTCTGATAGGATTTCTGTTGTCTCTCCACGATCTGCAGTGGCAGTGTTTCGTTGGATTGCCATCGTAGACGAGTGTCGACCGATTCGCTCTTTCCAAGATCCAGAGAGATCATCTTGTCGCTTGGGGACGCCACGTTCTCGTTAAAGGCTTCGTTTGCTTCGATCTTTCTGTCGCCAATCTGCATAGCGCGCCAGAGATGTTTCGTTCCGTCATGGATTCGCAATTGCCATCGACGAATGCGATCGTTTGCAGGAATATCCGCAATTCTCAGTGCGACCTCGTCCGGCCTGGTCGAGTCCCATTTCATTTCGACAACAACGAGCGGTGACTCGCCCATTTTCGGTTTCGCGTGCAGGAACGCGGTGTACTCAGTCTTTTCCGAATCTGCTTGCCAGTTCAGTTTGTTTTCCCCGCGTGCATCATCGTGCAGTTGCCATAACTGAAACGATGGTGTCTCACGGGAAAGCAGCGTACCGTCTTCTGTGAAGAACTCAGCAGAGATCTGCATGACGGGATCGGTCGTCTCTAAACTTGGTCTCGCGAATGTCCAATCGTAGGTCGACTTGGGATTCATGCGAAATCGCAGACCGTCACGTAGCCCGATCTCACGAGGGAATTGGAATCTATTAGGAACCAGAATGGGCACAGCCTGGGGATAGGTGCGATCCGCGTCATCGATCCAAAGACGATAGCCCTTCCGCGTCACGAAGCCATCGCCCTGTCCGTTAAAATAGCTTCCCGGTCCCCCACCAAATTCACGTCTTGGTTGGTAGCTCTCTGAGGAAAGCTGCAGTGGACCTGGGGAGATCGCTAGATCTTGAGGCCAATTCCTGCTGCTAGCCGAAGACCAGCCTTCGGGCATCCAGTCGCTTCCCAATGTCTCATCAATCACCATCTTGCCATCCACGTACACAACGTAGTGGAACTCTTTACGAGGAGAATCGCCTGTGTAAAGCGTAACTCGATGTTTTCCGGCTGTAATCTTCACGGCGCTTGCAATCGGCGGTATGCCGTTTTCAGAGAGATCTCCGATGCCCAGTCGTAATTCGTATCCTTTTCCACCGGGAACATGAACGTTCCAAGATTGAAAATCGCTGGCGACATTGGGCAGCTCGGACGACGCCAGTTCGTCCGTATTTTCGACCGTTAGACGACTGGAGAGAGCAAGAAGATCGACACGCTGCTGCGTCATGTCTCGGTTCTTATAGTATGCCAATCCCAAGGCCATCCCCATGGCAATCAGCGCGGTAAACGCTAGTAGATTCCCCATTGAAAACTGGGGCATACGTGACTTTCGCGACCGGTCATCAGTCATTCGTTACCGCCTTCGCAACGCGGGGCGACTCCGATTCATTCAGCATTTCACCCCGTTTTAGCTGGTCAAACTCCGACTCGCGTGATTTCGGGCACACGACAAACATACCACCAGAGTAAGTTGTTACGATCTTTCCAGCTACATTCTCATCTTGGGCAGAGTTGGGATCGTATATTTTCAACAATGGCAAGATTGTGTCTTGATCGAACGACCGTGGCCCTTGTGCGCTGTTCACGATTTTCTGAACAACCAGCGAATCGTTGATTTGATCGGGCGTAAGTCGCCCCCAAGTGGTTGTCCCCGAGGAACCGCCGAACGCGTAGAACACATCCAGACGGTCCTCCCTTTCTTGAAAGCTTATCGTCAGTAATTCGTGAACAGCTTCGGTGCTAGGCGTACCCCAACCGGAACTGTACCCTCCATTGAAGTAGACTCCATCGCTCTCGACTCGGCCTCCCCCACAGAATCGCATGACATCATAACCAGGAGGCATGTAACAGCGAAATTGCCAAACCCGATCTAGGTGCTGCGCCACTTCGGGGGCCACGTCGGGCGTTTCGATCTCGACAAGATAAACTCGGTCGGAATCTGCGATCGACATTCGCCCCAGTTCTGATTCCAGTTGAGCGATTTCCTCTCCCAATTCCTGGTTGTCGATCAAAAGCTTGATCAGCGCGATACCTCCAATCAGCAAGAAAGCGATCGCGACGAGTCGAATCACAAGTTTCATCCGACTTGCCCTGCCGTACTTGTCATTTGCAATCCCTATCTTCTTTTCACGTTACTTTTCTTGGTCGAGTCATAACAGGGCCCCGTCCGTTCTCCTGCTTTGGCCCAGTCAAGTATAGCCAGCGCGAGTTGTTGCACAAGTTTCGGATTCGGCCTAACCGTTCGCCTTCGATCAAGACTCGAATTGGAGGGCTGCCTCTACGGCAATTATGGCTTCCCATTAAGGTTGCCTCAGATCATGAACTCGTTGCAGTTGGCGCCGGATATTCAGGAGAAGGTTTTGTTTCTACCGGTGACGGAGCAGAAGTTAAGACCGATTGTTGTTTTGAGGGATTGGCCCAAACAGCAGTGCGTATGGAAACATTTCCAGAGCTGATATGACCAGCAGTTCTCCAGGACACGTCCACTCATTGACTTCCATTCATCAACAGATCGTCACTTCACCTTATTGCGTAACGCGTTTCGTGGGCGTAATTTCCGATAACGTTGACCAAATCTCGACTGGAATCCGCTTAACAGAATAGAAACTTTTCTTTTAGGCGATGTTGGTTCCAGATTCATGAAGTTATCGAAGCCTCGTACCAAGTTCTACTCCTGTGGCATTGTCTACTGGCAATTCTTGCGTGACCTGCTCGCGCGGTCGATCCATCGGGGTGACGATCTGACCAAGTTTGAGGCCGCCGCGGCGGAACATTTCGGTTCAGACCATGCGGTCGCTGTACCGATGGCCCGGGTCGGAATCTATTTATGCCTCCGCTATTACCTTCAAGCCGGGCAACTCGTTGCTAGCTCGCCCTATACCCTGGCCGAAGTGATCAACATGATCGTTTGCGCCGGAGGCACACCGCGTTTCGTCGACATCGATCGCAACAATGCCGATCTCGACCCGGAAAAGCTCTCCCAGTGCACCGACGACAACCTCGGCGCCATCCTGGTGACGCACCTACATGGTATTCCGGCGAACATCCGGCCAATTCTGGAATTCGCCAAGTCGCGTGGCATTCCGGTCATTGAAGACGCCGCCCAATCGGCCGGCGCCATGGTCGATGGCCGCTACGTGGGAACGCTCGGCAACGCCGGCGTCTTCAGCTTCGGAATCTTGAAGCAGCTCAATTCGATTTACGGAGGAATGGTTCTAACCAACGACGCTGCCCTGACCGCTTTCCTACGCGAAGAGCTGGCGAAATTCGCACCGGTGCCGGTCGGAACCTTGGCGTACAAGCTGGCCTACCTCGGCCGCAACCACGTCCTGACTTCCAATCCCATCTTTACGCTGGGAACATTCCCGTTGCTGCGGCACGGCGCCCTGCACGGTGTCGGCTGGATCAACCGATTAGTGACCGTCGAGACCGACCTGCGACTGAAGCATGAGATCGATGATTGGTACCAGCACCAGCTTTCAGCCAGCCAAGCCAGGATGCTACTTCGGCAGTTACCCGACCTGGAAAAACATGATCAGCAGCGGATCCGACACGGACAAGCCTACCTAGAACTGCTCTCAGATGTGCCCGGCTTGGTTCTGCCAAAGTTGCCTGAGAACTGCCGTGCTACATTCGCCCACTTTCCCGTTCAAGTTGCCGATCCCCCCAATCTGTTGCGTTGGCTCAATTTTTATGGACAGGACGTCGTTATTCAGCATTTCGCCAACTGCGCAGAACTCGATTGCTTCAGCAAGTTCCGACGCGATTGCCCCGTTGCAGCCGAGGTAGCGAATTCGATGGTGCTGTTGCCGACCTACCCCGACTTTGGAATACACAACGTGCAGCGAAACTCTCAAATCGTGCGTAAGTATTTCGGGGCCGGTCAGCCCATATTCGATGGCACGAATCGCCTTCAATTGGGTTGACACCTGCCCTATATCTTGCCCCCTGCACTTTACCAATCGGGAGAGAATCCTTGGATTACGTCAACGATTCCCACTGCCAGTTCAACCGAACCCGAGTCCGTTCAGTGATCGATGTTCAAAACGTGGAAGACATCCAGGCGGCAATTGAGATCTGCCGGCGAGAAGGCTGGCCCCTAAGCATGTTTGGGGGTCGGCACTGCCTGGGCGGACAGCAGTTTGCCACCGATGGCCTGATTCTCAACATGCGCGGTCTCAATCGCATTGTCTCGCTCGATGAAATGACCGGAATTGTCCACATCCAAGGGGGCGTCCTGTGGACGGACATTCGAAAGTTTCTTAGCAGTCGATCCTCGGCGGCGAAGGTGGAAGTGCATCAGAAACAGACGGGGGCCGACGAGATGTCGGTGGCAGGCGCGATTGCGGTCAACGCTCATGGTAATCCACTTTGCAGCGGACCGATCTCGTCCGACATTGAGTGGTTAAAAATACTTACTGCCAGCGGCGAGGAACTTCTGTGCAGCCGAGAATCTAACGCGGACCTGTTCGGCATGGTCGTGGGTGGGATGGGCTTGTTCGGCGTGGTGACCGAAATCGGTTTGCGCCTCGCTCCAGCGCAGCGGTTTTTGCGTCGTAGCGAAGTCACTCACATCGAAAGCCTTGTCGGCAATTGGGACGAAGTGCATGCCGACTATTCGTATGGTGACATGCAGCTCGACGTGGATCCCGATTCAGCCCATTTCATGAAGCGCGGCATCTTGAATCTGTGGTCGCCCTGCGACGACCATGTAGTACACGGCGATGCCAGTCCGAAAATCAAGGCGGATTGGTCACGGCTCACCGCTCTGGCCCACGTCGACAAGGCCCAGTGCTTTCGCGAATATGCTCGATATGCCGAGGCGGTCAACGGAAGCGTATCCGCGGGGCGGGACTTCCACTGGGACACCTACGAGACGGGCTATCACGCTCAGTTGGAACAGCACCTGAAACTCCCCTGCGGCGGCGACGTGTTGACTGAATTCTTCGTACCGATCGAAGCGTTAGAGTTGTTGCTGGACTTCACTGGCAACCAGATCCGTTCTCTCGGCGTCGACCCGATCCTGACCACCTTACGAAGCGTCCGCCAGTGCCAAGTCAGCTACCTGCGTTGGGCTCGCTGCGACTACGTGTGCATGGTCATGGCCTTGCACGTCGATCATTGCCAAAAACAACTAGCCCGCCTCGACACCTTTTGCACCGCCATCGCGCGATTCTGCGGCCGGCACGGCGGAACGTTCTACCTACCCTATCGCCGCTTCGCCCACCGTGCCGATTTGCTGCTTGCTTATCCCAACATTCACCAATTCGTGGAAGAAAAGAACCGCCGCGACCCGGATGGCTTGTTTGGCAGCAGTTGGTTTGGCTACTTGCTACGAGTTTTGGATGAGGAACCAGTAATGGGAATGGGATAAGCCATGATAATCTGACAGACCTATCGCTTTTTCAAGAACTAACCTATGACACGCCCTCATTACTCATTTTGAAAGGCGGGCCTCACTACGTTAAGCCAAGTAGCTGGCAAGAACGTCACCGTTCACCAGGCCGCGGCGAACTACATTGATTTCAATACTCGCGCGGCCCGCGGCTCCGTGTGCAACCCATTGTTATCTGGCGATTCTACGAGTTAGTACGTTGTTTCCAAAGCTGGTTGAACTCGGCGTCATTTGTGAAATCAAAACCGTCGAGCAACGCATCCAAACGTTCGGTTGACAGGCCGCCAAATTCATCATGTGACATCCCAGAATTGTACCCCAAGATCATTCCATTGTTGTAATGTTCGATCTGCCATATGACGTTGCAGGCAGGATCGATCTCGAAATACCACCACGAGAGCCTGAAGTCGTCGTGTCGGTCGCCGCGATTTTCGTCCCATCTACGTTTAACGTATCGCAATCCATGTGGGGCGACTTTTAGTTTTGTGAATGAATCGAGCAGTTGTTCAATTTGATCGTCTTCAAGATTCCAAAGGTCGGACGTATTTGCTGCGCGTGTTACGTTGAGTACACGCTGGCCAAGTCGCATATCGGGAAGCGCGTGTCAGGCGGACTCCAACTGTTCAATCATGCGTTCTATTCGTTTCGGATCACGCATGTTTGGTTAAGCCAGATAACGACTGAGGTAACGGGAGTGAGGAGAAGACATGGCATTCATGCCGGACAGCGCCGAGCCCTCCCGTTCACCGAATGGTAATTCGATTCTTTCAAGCAACGGCGATTGTCCGTCAAGCCGGGCCAGTCCGATCCTTGTAAGTTGTGTTGTGATACTTTGCTAAGCTGTACGCCAAATCGTCCAGGTAAGATTTACCCTCTGAATCGTAACGGTCGAGTTCTTGAGTATTTAGTTTCATCTTGACTTCGTACATTCCGATCCCGCCAGCGAGGACGCACAGATGGTAGTCGCCATCGTCATCGCGAGACAGTTCATACATGCGGTTCACATCTCTTACGAGCCTCCTGGTCATTTGGGCCCCCATGATCCGCCAGATCCGTGATACGTTTCACACGACAGATGATAGTCGGCATCGCACTTGGTGCATGTCAAGTCGCAATTGATGTAGTCCGACCACTGCAATTCTCCGGTGGTGATCCTGAGGAGCTTCTTCGCGACGGCTGTGTTGACGCGATTCATGTTAACCTTTAGATCGGCGGGCAGTTTGATCTGAATGTGCTGACCGAAGTCGTCACACTGTTGACACATGGTAAAGCGCTCAATCGGATAACGTCCAAAATCACCCGGTCCCGACGAGAGATTCTCAATTATCAATACGCCCGACTTCGCCGTTCGGGTGCATTGGATTGTTACCCCATTTTTGGAGCTACGAAATCCAAGTCATGGATTTCGCAAGAACCCGCCAACGACTCTGATCATGTGACAGTAGGACGAAGTGCCCCATGCCCATGAGTCCCCATTTGGGGTGGTCGTAGTCAGTGTGAACGAGAGCTTGCGATCGATTTTCATTGTATCCGATACGAGAAAACCGCCACCAGCCAGAACAGTGCTCGATTGTTGAACAAGCAACTTGTTTCGATTCGAACGATTCGATGTTAACGACGTGGAGCCACGGACAGTCGATCCGAACAGATGTCATGTTGGATTGAATAAATGAGTCCAGCGTGCTTGTTTCGAGGACGAATCGTGACTCAAAGTCCGCCTCCGATACCAAACCATCCTTTTCCAGCGGTGGACGAAAGTATGTATTCCATGAATCAACGGGTGTGGCGGGCAGGTCGGTCTGACGAACATGGAAGAGGTCATCCACGCAAGCAGTCTTGTGATGTACGGCGGCAGTGTCGGCACTAGCGTCAAGAATCGCGATGAAGACGTCAATGTCGATAGCGAGATCGGCCAATCTACACCTGTGTGGGGGAACGACACGTATCAGCGGGCTGGCGCGTTAAGAGTTGACGTCAAAACCGACACGACCGCCGGCTCCGTTGCATGCGATGGTTAGGCCGACTGATTAGCCACACGCACTACCTGCGCTGACCGTTCCGTCACCATTCATGAACAGTGTAAGCTCTCCCATGTCGCCGATCATAAGATGGTGCTTGTCACCGTGGATTCCATCGTCTCCGAATCCAGACGCTAGAGATTGCTCGTGATCCACCCATGGCCAACTGGTACAGCTGGCTTGTATCGAAACCAACTGGCAGAGGTAATTAGGCGGCGCTTTGTGGTGGTTTTCTTGTGAATCGTAAGGGACGCCTCCAATCTTTGTAGCCCACAGCACTGGAAGACACCAAAGCCTCCCAGAACCAGCATTGTCTGGTATTTCGTGTGCTTTCTCCCATTGCGAAGGTACGTCTGTGCTACGAAAACGCGCGCCCCACGCGGTTACAAATTCAAAGGACCGCGCTCGCTCAGGCACGTTATCTTGTGTGTAGATCTCGTTCTCGTCGGCGGAAACCCAAACAAATCGCAGTTCTTCTTCGTCGCCTGACAACGCAGAGTATTCGTTGGCCACGAACACAAGCAGCAAGTCGCCTGGCAACGGTTCGCCTGCAAGTTGTCCGCGCAAGTCTTTGCTATCGCGAAAATCGAACTGACACAAGAATGTGGCCGCAATGTCACCGAAGGTTGGCCAAGCAGTGCTCTTGGGCAACCAGGGCACGCCTCCGACGCGGGTCAAGCGACGGTCGGGAGGTTCACCAATCCCCCAAACAAAGACGTCACACGGTACAGCATCGGGAGCCGCGATGCCGAATTTCCTACGCATGTTCTCCCACCCCAGCAAGTCACTGGCGCTGCCAATATTCCAAACGTCGTCAGACAGATCTGGGTAGTGAGCTCGTAATTTCTCAAGGTCAATTACTGGATGAACGCCGTTTCTGGCCTGTACGAATGGTGCCAGCGTCATATCGAGGTCTCGTTGCTTGTTGGCCTAACTAGTGTTTATTCAGAACCTTTCCGAATAACGTGCGCACCTTATTCGGAATCCTGGCTGTCGAAATCAGCCGGGATGCGGACACCACGGCAAAACATGAGTATAAATCATCGTCGTCCTAACGTCACTGTGAACAAGGAGTTCCTGTACCGTGCGGATGTCATAGCCCGCCTCGATCAGATAAGCTGAGCTTTCGAGCTTTATGCCTACGGAATAAAAGAGAGTCTAGTAAACGATTAAAATCAGCGAACAACGTTCTCAATGGGCAAACCGATCGAAATGATGACGTCCGCAGTCGCCTGAGCTAGCTCGTTGTAGAGATCGAGTCGGATTCGTTGATTCTGCAAAATACTGTTTCGGGCCTGAACGACGCGGGTGATGTCGACTTCTCCGGCTTGGAACTGTCGTTCTAGCCCTTGCAGTGCCGCTGGCGTCTGGCCGGGATCGTCGAGTCCTGAAGCGTGCAGGCTATCGTAGGCCAGCCGATATCGTTGCCACGCCGCTTCCGCTTCGAGATTCGCGCGGCGGAAGAGTTGTTGCCAGGCAGTCGTGCGTTGATGAAGTTCTGCGACACGTTGCCGTTCCAGCGGAGCACCCGTATTGAAAACCGGAATGTCCATTTGAGCTTGCAGGCCCACATACGTCGTTTGATCGCGACTTCGCTGATAGTAGGGGCCAACCTGCATATCGGGGATCTTGGCGGCCGAAGCGAGATTGAGATTCGCCCGAGCCGCATCGACATCGGCCAGTGCCGCCAGAACATCAGGACGGGAAGCAGCCCAATGTGAAATCAATTCGGGATCCTCCATCTGGCATGGCTGAACTCCTCCGTCGGAAATCAGGTGAGGCATTTGCCATTTCAACTTCGAGAGGCTATCGGTCAGGGCAAAGTCTGTTTCTGGCGAAAGGCCCAGTTGCCGTTTCAAGTCACGAACTGCCGTCTTGAAGTTGGCATCGGCCAGGCGAACCTGCTGAGCGGTTGCTTGGGCATCGATCCGGGCGATCTCGACATCCGCACCCGAAGCCTGGCCAGCATCGAGTTGCTTTTCCAGCGTGTTCTTGATCAGCAGGTTGTACTCGTGTGCCGTTCGAGCCAATTCGAGTAGATCATGCTGATAAAGTGCCGTGAGGTAAAGACGAGCCGACTGGCCCACATTCTGAAGTTCGGCCGCATGGATCGACCATCGAATCTGATTCAAGCTTGAAGCGGCGTTCTGCTCTCGGTAACGCTGCTGATGTGCCAGTTCGATACGCTGCATCAACAGTACATAATGATACGTGGTGCCGACGCCGGCATTGGGGGCATCCTGGTAAGGTGTCGCACGAACCTGAACGAACGGGTTGAAGGGATAAGTCTGAGCCACACCAAGCACGCCTCGCCCAACGTTTTCATTCTGACGAAGCGCGATCAGATCGGGGTTTTCGGCAAGCCCTTGCGAGACGGCGCTCATTAAGTCGAACTGAATGACGGCCGCGTTGGGAACGGCTGGCACATCTACCAGGTCTGAAGGCGAAGGGTCGAGATGAGCGGCGGCCAGAGTCACGACCGAGGCATCATCTTCCAGCGAGAATTCAGGCAGTTGAGTAGCGTTCGCGGTTGCAAGGCTCACGTTGGATGGGATGTCTGAGGAAACGCTTGAAACTGGCGAGTGGCTGGCGACGAATGTGCCCGTAGTCTGGCCCATTCGACACCCGGTAAGTGCCAGGAGAGAAACGCCAACAAACGTGCCAAACTTACGCATGATTGCTTACCGCTTTTCTACGATCCATCGTCGCGGCAACGGCTGGGTCTGCCATTGCCGAAAGGCCTGATAGCAAGGCCAAAGGTGGCCTGCTACCGCTAAGTTCGGCGGAGGTTCAGTAATAACAGCAGTAAGGAATGTGCTGGATAACCGGAGTTAATCTTCTTGGCGTGAAGATGTAGCGATTGTAGTGGTGACCTAGATTACAGCGTGTCGTTGGATGCTTGGTGAGGCTTCGCAAACAGAAGATAAAGCGGGGGCAAGATAAACAGATTGAGAATCGTCGACGTCACCAATCCTCCGATAATCACCACTGCTAGCGGGTATTCGATTTCGTGGCCAGGCTTGTTACCGGAGATCGCTAGGGGCAACAGAGCCAGCGATGTAGTCAGGACCGTCATCAGAATGGGCAATAGGCGTTCTTCCGCACCACGAACTACCAGTTTCAAACCAAATTCTTCCCCTTCTTCCACTTGTAGATGCCGGTAATGGCTGACGAGCATAATGCCATTGCGAGCCGCGATCCCCAGGACGGTGACGAAACCGATGAGAGACCCGAGGGAAAGCACGCCGCCAGCGATCCACGAAGCGACGACGCCTCCGATGAGGGCGAAAGGAATGGTCAGGGCTACGATCATGGTCAAACGCAGTGACTGAAAGTCGACGTAAAGAATGAGGACCATGCCAATCAGCGAGATAGCCGACAAAGCAAAGAGCTGATTCTGCGACTCTTGCCGGGCAGTGTATTCGCCCAGAAACTCGGGGTGGTAGCCGTGGTCGAACGGTACGTTTTGTACGGCGACTTCAATGTCTCGGGCGACCGAACCCAAGTCGCGTCCCTCGGCGTCGCAGCTCACGTCGATTCGCCGTGAGCCACCTTCCCGCTTCACCTCGTTGGGGGCCGGCACGATTGAAACGTCTGCGAGGTCACGCAACGGAACCTGGCCTCCGGTCGGCGTGTCGATCCGCAAGTCATGTAATGCCGTCAGATCACTACGGGCCTGTTCATTACCCCAGACGACGACGTTGTACTTCTTTTGATTTTCATAGACTTCGCCTACCTTGGCACCACGCAAGATCGTCGTCACGGCGCGGCGGACCTGACCCGGTGTAAGGCCGAATCTTTCCGCCGCATCAGGACGCAGGCGAACTTCGACCTGCGGTACTAGTACCTGGGGCTCGACCTTCAGATGTCCGACGCCTTCGACCTTCTCCATCGCCGCGGCCACTTCCTGCGCCTTCTCACGCAGGCCATCCAAATCAGGACCATAAATGCGAACGACAATGCTTGAACTAGAGCCAGTAAGCACTTCTTTCACGCGTTCTCGCAAGTATGTGAGGACGTCGCGGTAGAGGCCAGGATAGCCTTCCACGGTTTCCACAATTTCCTGGTGCGTCCTATCGTAATCGGCTGACTCGTCGATGCTGATCCAAAGTTCAGTGAAGTTCGGACCAACGACTTCGTCGGCGGCTTCTGCTCGGCCGATATGGCTGCCGAAGTTTCGCACGCCGGGAATTGCCCGAAGTTCTTTACTCGCTTCGATCGTGACACGATCCATCGCTTCGATCGAGGTTCCAGGCCGCTCGACAAAGTGCATCAGGAAGTCGGTCTCTTGGAAGTTCGGCAGGAACTCTTGGCCTAATTGATTGGTCAACCAAAACGTTCCAGCGAAGGATGCGATCAGAACGACAATTGCCGCGACCGGTCGACGGACGAACCACGGCAAGATGGCATGATAAGGACGCCTCAGCCAACGGCTCATCGGGGGCTCGTGTGCTTCCTTCTTTCCCCAAGGAAGAATCAACAGCGACAATGCCGGAGTGACCAACAATGCCACGAGCAGCGAGGCGGTAATTGCTAGGACATAGCCCAGCGCCAGCGGCCGAAAGAATGCCCCCGGCAAACCTTCCAGGAAGAAGATTGGCAGAAAGACTAGAATAATTATCGCCGTTGCATAGACGACGGCACTACGTACCTCGAGTGATGCTTCGAGTACG
Organism: Blastopirellula marina; assembly: GCF_002967765.1. Classification (NCBI taxonomy): domain Bacteria; kingdom Pseudomonadati; phylum Planctomycetota; class Planctomycetia; order Pirellulales; family Pirellulaceae; genus Blastopirellula; species Blastopirellula marina. Next base: position 69,032 of record NZ_PUHY01000016.1, read on the forward strand.
ACCCGAAACGATGACTTCGGATGTCCTTCTGCATGATTGATCCTGAGACGCCGCACGATATTTTCAACGTCGATGATCGCGTCGTCGACGACCTCCCCCAGGGCAATAACCAGCCCGGCGATAATCATCGTATTGATCGTCAGGCCCCACCAGTAAAGTACGACAACTGTCGCAACCAGGGAAAGCGGGATCGCCGTCAAACTGATGACGGCCGTTCGCCAGTCGAATAAGAATAACACGAGGACGATGACGACCAGAACGCATCCAGTCAGTAGCGCATGCGTTAGGTTATCGATAGAACGTTCAATAAACGTTGCTGGACGAAAGATGGTAGAATCGATCTCGACACCTTGCAGACCAGGCTTCATCAAATCCAAGGCCTCTTCGACCTTGCGGGTGACTTCTAGCATGTTCGCGGCAGGTTGCTTTTCGACGATCAGCAACAGACCAGGCACATCGTTGATAATGGCGTCGCCAATCGCCGGCGGTGAGCCAACTTTGATTTCGGCGACATCCCCCAGATGCAGCACGGCTCCGTTCTGATATGCAACCACCGTCTGTGCTAGATCACCCGGGGTGCGAACCGGAGAGAGTTGTCGGACAGCGAGGCGTTGATTGGGTGTATCAACGAAACCACCTGCGTCCAGCACAACAGCGTCGCCAGCGGATTTAATGACCGTATCGAGCGTGACCTGATGATCACGCAGTTTTTGCGGATCGACCAAGACCTGGAATTCCTTATTCCGCTGACCCCAGATCGCTACGTTGGCCACGCCGGGAATTGCCATGAGGCGGGGGCGAATGCTCCAAACGGCCAGTTCCGTCAATTCACGCTGGTCCAACTCATCGGACCACATGCCGATCTTCATCATACGGCTTAGCGAGGAGAGTGGCTGCAGGATGACTGGTGCCCGAGCAACGACTGGAAGCCGCGGCGTTTCAGAAGCTAGACGTTCTTGAACCAGTTGCCGTGTTCGATAAACATCCGCGTCATAACTTAAAAGCAAGCGAATCGAAGACAAACCAAGAACCGACTTCGATCGAATTGTATCCAGTCCCGGTGTGCCAACCAGGGCGTTTTCAAGTGGGAAAGTAACGAGGTTCTCAACCTCTTCTGCCGATAGACCGGGGGCTTCGGTTTGAATCTCAACATATGGGGGCGAAAACTCAGGGAAGACGTCTAGCGGCAATTCTGGAACGAGTCGAATGCCAACCACGATCAACAGAATCGAAAGTGCCACCACGGCGACACGCAGCTTCAGAGCAGATTCGACTAGCCAACTCATGGAATGATCTCAGATTTGCGTGAAAGACATAGGGCAATCAAAGGAGGTTCGACGTGCTAGTAACCCAACTACTTGGTGAAGCCGAACTCGGTTCCAGCGAGTTCCGCTGCCCCGGCCGTGACGACCTTAGCACCAACCGCAGGCCCTTTGCGAACGGCGGCCCAATCTCCATCTACCCAGGCAACATCAATTCGTCGACGAACAAACTTCTGAGGTTCAATCTGTTCGTAAACCCATTGCCCACCATAGATGTCATGGATGACAGCTGCCCAAGGGACCGCAGTTTGTTTCTGCTCGCCCTTCAAAGGAACGTGCAAAGCCATCTTTTGTCCTGGCTGAAAACGTCCGTCAGGATTAGGCAAGAGGTAGTAAAGATCGACGGCGGCAGCCATAGGGGTTGCCGTGGGTGGAGAAACGATCGGCTTGACGAAAACATCTTCGTTGGAAGGGCGACCGCTGATCATCGAAACGCGTGCTTCCCTCTGCGAATCAATCTCTGCGAGGTCGCCCACATATACCGGTACCTTCACCCACAGAACCTCGTCGTTCATCACCTCGAACAAAGGAGCTCCTGCGGCAACCATTTCACCTGGCTGTGCCTGGACCGTCCGCAGAATGCCGTTGATCGGTGTCGGAATCGGAATCGACGACAGCGTCCCAGCTTCCTCATCGAGGACAACTCCCTCGACTTGCTTCTGTCTCTCCTGAGCGGCTATCAGGCCTTTCTCTGCGATCTCGAGCTGAGCTTTTGCTTCGTCGACTGCTCGCACCGTTCCAACCATGTCGTCCAGCAGTCGCTGCGCTCTCTGAAGCGCGATCTTCGCCGCATCAACCTGAACGGCAGCCTGCTGTACGACACCTTCGGCATCGATCTTGGATTGCGCGAGTGCGTTCTTTGCTTCGGCAAAGCGAATACGCTCGGCAGGCGTCAGGACGGCTCGCTCCGGCGAGAGTAAGGGAAAAATCGAAAGCACTGCCTGATCGCGGTCGACCTTCTTTCCGACTTCTAGTCTGGCTTGGTCGCTGGAACTCTTCAGCGTACCGGCGAGAGGAGACGAAACGATGATCGATGCGTCCGTCGGAAGCATCAAGTCCGCTCCATATGGTCGGGTGCGGAACATCTCGCGTTCTTCTACTGCTTCGCTATCCAGTCCTAGCCGACGAACGGCATCTTCTGTTAGCTCAACAATGTTCAGGTCTGACTCAGATACTTTATGGGTCGTCTTAGAAGGGGCCCCTCCGTGACCATCGCTTTTCGGAGCCGCACGGTTGCAAGCCGAGACCGATAGCAGGCACCCAATCAAGATCATTGTGTAGGTAAGCAGCGGGAGCGTGTGAGATTCTTGAGACATTTCAATTTGCCTTACGAGCCACTCGCATGGACATGAGAATTCGAGGTGTGCGTGTTGTTTGTGTCAATGGCGTTCTTGAGGGGTACTTCAGGTCGAATAGACGTGTCACGTTTAGGCAGTGTGACAACTACCTGGGTACCATTTCCTTCTTCACTTTCGATCTCGATCGTTCCGCCGTGTGAAGTCACAATCGACTTGGCGATCGAAAGGCCCAGGCCAGAGCCGCCAATTGCCCGGTTTCGGGATGGATCCACCCGATAGAATCGCTCAAAGACACGAGTCAGATGCTGCGGAGCAATCCCGGCACCATGATCTCTTACCATGACTCGAACATGTTCCTCATTGATTTCCGATTCGATTTCGACCGTTGACCCAAGCGGAGAATACTTGATCGCATTCTCGATGATATTGAAGAATACCTGACTCAACCGAATATCATTTCCAGCGACCGCCGCATTACAATTGCATTGGGCCTGCAGAATCACTTGACGCGAATCTGCGAGTAGGCTGAGCGATTCAGCAACATCGAGAAGAACTGGATCTATCTCGACCATATCGATAAGAACCGCATCCAATCCGGCATCCTGTCGACTGAGCAGCAGTAGTTGATCGGCCAACGTTCCCAGGCGTGTGGCTTCGTCGACAACAACCCGTAGCGTTGCCTGGTATTCTTCTTCGCTTCTCGATTTGCGAAGGGCGGACTCTGCTTCCGAACGCAGAATTGCCAGCGGCGTTCGTAGCTCGTGCGAAGCATCCGCCGTGAATCGCCGGATCTCGGTGACGGCATCTTCCAGGCGTTCAATCAGTCGATTGAGTGTTTCGGCCAAGTGCCCCAGTTCGTCGTGAGGGTTCGATACTTCAATTCGCCGATCGAGCTGCGAGATCGTGATCGAGTTCGCGACGCCAACAATGTGTTCGACCGGTGCAAGAACCCGTGCCGCCAGGAAGTAACCACCCATCAAGGCGAGCAGCAAGCTTAATGGCAACAAGATAACGATCAACTTCAGCAAGGTCCAAGCATCGGCTAAAAGTGGGTCGAGTGGCGTGAGTGCCCGCACCTCCAACTCGCCGCTAGGCCCATTCGAGGAGCGACTGGCAACGCGGTAGTAACGATCGGCTTCCACGTAAATGGTCTCGAACGACGCGGAGTATTTCTTCTGTGTTGTCTGCATCAACGCATCGGATATCTCTGGAGTTACATCGGAACTGGCAAATAAGACGGGGTGCTGCTGATCGAAAACGATGAAGTCAAATGTCTGATGAGCACCGAAGCGTGCCTGTAAGCTGGAATCGAGTTCTGTTCGGTTTTGAGCGATCTGAACCTCCAGCAGAAGTTCCTGTAGCTCTTCCTCTAACTCGCCATCCATGCGTGAAAGGAGTTGCTGGTAGCTCAAGGGAACAAGCAGCCCGCAGAAGACAATCAGAATGATAGCCAATGCAGCGGCGTACCAGAACGTTAGTCGCCAGCGAATCGATAGCCTCAGCATGGCACGTCTCCCAGCACATAGCCTTGGCCACGAACCGTATGAAGAATCGGCGACTGGCCATTCGCCTCGAGTTCCTTGCGAAGGTGATTGATATGCACCTGAATGACGTTGGTCCAAGTCGTGGTCGGCTCGTTCCAGACGTCGCGGGCTAGCATTTCCCGAGTGACGACCTGATCCCCGTGCTTCATCAGGTAGATCAGGATTTCGAGTTGCCGATTTTGCAGATTTAGAGGGACACCACTACGCTGGGCCCGACGATTGATCAAGTCGACCGTGATTGGACCGAAGGCCAGTTGGGTTGAATCTAGGCGTGTTCCCCGTCGCAGGATCACACGAATACGTGCCAGCAGTTCATCCCAAGCGAATGGCTTCACTAGGTAGTCGTCTGCCCCAGCATCGAGGCCCACGACACGATCTTCCACAGCATCTCGTGCCGTCAGAACCAATACGGGGGTGGCATCGTCCTTGTCACGAAGTCGCGTCATCCAATCGATTCCGCTTCCGTCCGGCAACATCAAGTCTAATAGAACCAGGTCAACCTCTTCTGAAAGGTTCCTTGTTGCTTCTGAAAGCGTTTCCGCCTGGAGAGTGGCGTAGCCTGATTCCTGCAGCGTGCGCACGATGCTAGTCAAAAGGCGTGGCTCGTCTTCAACGACTAAGATCAAGGACATAGGCAACTAACACGGCAGGACAATGAAGCAACAGTTTTTTTCGCCACCTGTTGATCATATCCTGCAGAAAGGCGTAGTCGCGGTAAATTAACTCGAATTAAAAGTAGCGAACAGGAGATCTCGCCAGTTAAACGTTAACAGCAGGACGCCCAGAGCGGGCACTCTCGGACTTTTGCGTTAACTTGTTTGTAGGAGGAGAACCCACTTCAATCAAAGGCTCCCCGTGCTGAGCGTTCGTCGTTATTAGTCGGGCAAATAGCTAATGCTGCGTGAACTTCTTCGGACTGTTCGCGTAGCGATACGGTGGCAGCACTCGCTTGGCAACGCTATTATCTATTTCTTGACCACGCTGCTGTCGATCGTTGACTAAGGCCCACGATCTTATCGAACACCATCTCTAACGTTCCGATATCAATTCATTGCCGATCGCTTGAAAATCCGATATGTGTTCGTTGTAGAAGCATATAGCACCGCTTTCAGGGCGGAAAAATAATGGAGTTACCAGCACTTTTTGACTTGCCGAGTGATCAAGGTTGGAAAATGCGTGGGCTAACTCCGCGGAGACTGCCAATAGTCTTTGTTTTGCAAGCTCAGTTAGACGTTGTTTTCGTGCAACTCGCATAATTAGCGAGTCAGAGCTCAAGCTTTCGTGTTGACTGAATTCATGTCTAACACGCATCAACTCGCCCAGAGGCAAAAAGCATGAATGCCCTACGACGATGATATCCAATTGATGACATTCCTTTACGGAAGCACGGATCTCTAGAACCATGTTCTGTGACGATCCAAAGCTATCCGCCGGGAATCTCGCTACTGGATCGCCAAACTGTGATGCTGCCCTATTTAGCAAAGAATCAACGCACTGATCTTGGTCGCTTATCCACAATGTGGAATGGCTTGGTGCGACACAATCTTGTGACGACTCATTCGAAGGATGATCGTCCATCCAATCGAAATATCCGTTTGACGACACCATGACTTAAAGTTCCCTAATCGACTCGAAAGACTAATCACACGAAGGCCAATAGCACTCTATTTCCACACTCTGTTAGCGATCTCGTCAATTACATGGTGAAGCGATTCCGCTCCACACGAAACAGCCGTGAATCCTCTTAAAGGACATTTATCTTTCTCATGGTTTGACGGCTGGGGCACCTCTCCAGCAGACAGTCTCTCCGTGATCGGAATCACTTTCGAATCAGTTTTCGACAAATCTGTTTCAATGATCATGTATTTTTCACCATCAAGCATTTGTAGAGCGTTCTCGTTCCTTCGTAGGTCTGCCATTTCGACGGGAACGAGACTGATAATTCCGAACTGATTGAGAACGTGTGCAACCTGAAGGTTGCGTACGAGTCGCTTCCTTCCTTCTAAGCTCGAAAACCCGAATGCTTCGGCGATCCCCTCACCAATCAAAGATTCATCCACCACCACCACATGAAACCCAACATTGGCTAAGTCAGTCGCAAGCTTTTGGGCGATATCCACGTGTGCCTGGCCGTCATCTCCTGAGACAAGTACCGTAACTGAATCGTGCTCCAGACGAGCACCTTGAGAACCCAACGGGATGTTCCTCGAAGAACTTCCAGAGTGAACACTACTTTCATTACCACTGCCAATTTTCTGTTTGGCTTCTTCTGGAGGTAAAATAATTCCCGCTGCGACGGTCTCATACGAGACCTTATCCACGAGAATAAATGCTCCGGTGTCGCGTGTGACGCTGTAATGATCGTGCACGATTGGTTCGTGAAGCATGATGCGGCATCGCCCGATTTCGTTGAGACGGAGCGAAGTCGCCTGTTCGTCGCTGCCCGTTTCGATATCAATCACAGATTCAACCGATTCGACCTCCGCCATCGTCTTTTTGGTGACGCACCTCAGAATATATGTTCTTCCCACATCGAGTTCGTCTCTTGACATCCAAACAAGCATGGCGACGACGTTCTGACTTACGTGAGATTCATTGTCTGGCGATACAATCCAATCACCTCTCGCAAGATCAATCTCATCTTCCAGCGTGATTGTCACCGCCTGTCCAGTGCATCCTGACAGTTTTTCTCCCTCCATGGTGACGATTGAACGAATCGCAGATCGTGTCCCCTGCGGCAGAACCATGATTGGATCGTTAACGCAAATAGAGCCAGATACAATGGTTCCGCTAACTCCACGAAAATCAGAATTAGGGCGAACGACACGCTGTATTGGGAATCTAAAATGGTCTCCTTGGTCGCATTGAGAATCGGGAGCAGACTCCAATGCCTCTAGCAAAGTAGGACCCTCATACCAAGACATTTCCGAACTTCGATGACAGACATTGTCGCCACGTAGGCCGGATAAGGGGATCGCGATTGTTTCTACCTCATCCAGCGTCCTCGAAAATTCTTCGAAGGAATGAGCAATGGCCTCATAGACTCGCTGCTTCTCGTCTATCAAATCCATCTTGTTGATGGCCAGGATAAATCGTTTGATTCCAAGCAACGAAGCAATAATAGCATGACGCTTTGTTTGCTGAACGATCCCGTTCCTGGCATCGACTAAGATCAAGGCAACATCGGATCGCGAGGCAGCTGTGACCATGTTTCTAGTATACTGCTCGTGTCCTGGACTATCGGCGATAATGACTTTCCGTCGCGGTGACCGAACATATCGATAAGCAACGTCGATGGTAATCCCTTGAGCTCTTTCGTCCTCAAGGCCATCGACAAGTAGCGCAGGATCAATGAGCAGCTCGGTCGTCCCGTGACGTTTAGTTTCAAGCTGCAACGACTGCAGTTGATCTTCGTAAACCGCGCCTGTCTCGAGCAATAGCCGCCCGATCAGCGTGCTCTTTCCATCATCAACGCTTCCGCAAGTTAGTAGCCGAAGAATCCCCGAAGGCGGATTGTCATGCCGAAGATCGATATCAGCAGCTCTCGTTTTGTGCGTGATCATTAGAAATATCCTTGTCGCTTTTTACGTTCCATTGCGGCTTCTTCGTCTTTGTCAATCGCGCGGCCAGCACGTTCTGACAAACGTGTCGATCGCAGTTCCTGAACAATTTCCGATACGGTGCATGCGTTCGATTCAATGGCGCCTGTCACTGGGTAACATCCGAGTGTCCGAAATCGAACCTTCATTAATTCTGGTTTCTCTGCTCCGTTTAGCGGCATTCGATCGTCGTCTACCATGATCAAGTTGCCATCGCGATTAACGACTGGTCGATCCTTGGAAAAGTAAAGAGGTACAAGAGGAATATTTTCGAGAAGTATGTATTGCCATATTTCCTCCTCGGTCCAATCCGAAAGAGGAAATACTCGCATACTGTCACCGCGATGGACCCAGGTGTTATAAAGACGCCAAAGTTCTGGACGCTGGTTCCGTGGATCCCATCGATGATGTTTGTCGCGAAAGGAAAAAATGCGTTCCTTTGCCCGTGAGCGTTCTTCTTCCCTCCGTCCTCCGCCGATTGCTGCGTCAAACCGATAACGTGAAAGAGCTGATTTCAACGGCTGCGTTCGCATCACATCCGTGTAGACATTACTGGGAAACTCGAACGGATTCACACCTCGATCGACTCCGTCCTGATTGATCTCCACGAGAACTTCCATCCCAAGTTCTTCCCGAACATAGGTATCTCGAAATTCGATCATCTCCCGGAATTCCCACGTCGAGTCGATATGGAGCAGCGGGAACGGTGGCTTCTCAGGATAAAATGCCTTGCGAGCGAGATGCAGTAGAACGCTCGAGTCTTTTCCAATGGAATAAAGGAGTACAGGATTCTCGAAGCACTCGGCAACTTCTCGCAGAATGTAGATGCTCTCTTCTTCCAACATTCGCAGATGTTTGCATTCGAGATACCGCTCGTCTGCAGGGTCTATTTCTTGTCTAAGCATCAGATTCGTCCTCTTTATTAAATTTGCCGAGTTGTCTCGGATGATCGATTGAATTCGTAAGGCTGCCAATTCTCCGGTTCTCTGCAGAACGCTTTATCCTCCTCCAATGCCACTAGTGTGATCCATCCGTTAACTACCAGATCTCGTACCACCGAATGTTTCTCGATAATTGCCTCGATCCGATCTCGGGGTGCTTCGACAATCACGATGAGTCTAAGCGGTTCGTGTTGCCATGAAGTCCCGTTATGAATGGATTGGATCGGTAACCCAGTTCTCAGATCCCCACCGTTCCCCTCAAGCACTCCAAACTTACCGACGGCGTTATGAATTAGCTTGTCACCGCTTCCGTATTTTCGGTTGTCGACTGTCGAAGCAAAATATTGCAAGTTGATCCAACTGGTGACGATCATAGGTGCCGTCATGATTAGTTCGAGAATCTTGCCAGAAGGATCCTTTCCTGGCTCATAGCTGTGAAGAAATACGCGGCCTGTCAAATTCAGAGACTGAGTCCTGGCTCGCGGGGCGACGACGAATGCTGCATTACCAACCAAGCCCCAGTCGGGCCGGACATCTCCCCAGTTCCGACTCTTTGCTGCAAGATTCTGGTGTCCCTCTGCGGGAAATCGTGAAACTCGTTGTGCGGCGCAACGCTCACTTGCGATCTTGCATCCCGATTCAAGCTCTCGGAAGTCCTCTCGGAACTCGGATGGAATTGTGTCGAGTTCAGGTAGGACGATTTCTTCAGTTGTCGTATTGTGTACCGCAGGAACAAACCGAGTAGTTTTGGGAATAGATATGCCCCGCTTCACCAGCCCCGATCGTACGTCAGGGTCATTTAGCATCGAGGATGCAACTCGTGCGTTGGGCTCACCAGAATGCCCACCGCATGCGCCGCAATCAAGTCCGGCCTGAAAGAGATTGTTCTGGACATCCGAAGCATGACCACACACGACCACAAATCGTGCGAAGTGCTCACGCAGTCCTAGGTTTGTCAGAAACCCTTGACAGTACTCAACCTGCTGCTCAATGGTGAGTTCGTTTCGATGAATCCCACAGGTGTCCTGCTGCGAGAGAAGCCTAGGTTTTGCATCCAACAAGACTTCGCCAAAACGAGATTTTACCCACCCGAGCGAATCGGACAGTAACTTTCCGGCCGATAACCAACCGAGAGTTTCTACAAACGTCAAGCTTGATATTGGACTAGACCGAAACAGTGTGAAGACATTGCTCCATTTCTCCTTCTCTCTTGCTTGCCGATTGCAATCGCTGCCGTGCGGGTTGGAGGCATCTGACTTCTCCCACTCGACCTGAAAAGTTGGTTTGATGAGCACCGGGCAATGCGAACTTCCTATCGTGTCGTTTGGCGACACGTTCCGAAGGGGCATTCCAAAGAAACCTGCGAACCCGAATGTTTGAATGTGATTCGATGAACATTCCAATTGGCGACGAAGTGGTTCGGAACGGACATCAATACAAAAGACAAACTGGCCGAGAGATTCTTCCGCGCCGTCATTGGGCTCGTTCTGTCGCAAGATGTCGGATACAAGACCACCATGGAATTTCGTCTCGCATGCCACCTGAAGGATATGGCGAATGACATCCATCTTGCCCGACACAGCAATTTCTTCCAGCGACGCCTCACCATTCCAGATATCTTCGTGAAAACAGGTTGCGACACTGCGATCAGATGTTCGCCCTAAGAATACGTCATAGGCCAATCGTATTGCCAAGAGTTCCTGTAATTCAGCCGTAGATCGATTCTTCGCATGGGACGCCCAGCCTAGAATTGAGCTAAGTTGTGTAAGGCAGTAACCGAACCACAGATGCCTTGGCAGGGAAATTCTGGAGAGCATCTGTGTAATTGCCTGTTCTGCATCGTCCGGAAGATTTTCTACGAATAGACGAAAACCGCGCATGCCGAGAAGGTCCATGCGGTAGCTGATGGAACTCAATTGCTTCCAAGCGGCGAAGACTGATCTATTTCGCCAAGGCATCCGCCAAATCGATTCGGAATCATCGTGGTAGCCCGATAAACAGCGCGTGATATCATTAATTACCTGGTTGCTTCTCTCGCCTCCGTCGGATCGGTCTAGCATCTCTGCCATGGTCCACACTTTCCTTTGAGTGGGATTGTGTGGTTCGACATCACTACGTAGCCAATCGTTGACTTCATCGATCGATAAGTCGTCAACATAGTTTGACGGATCGCGTTCGAGCTTGGAGTAGGCAAACACCACATCGTCGAGTGAAAGATGTCCGTTTCGCAGGCGTTGTCGGAAATAGCTCAATGGCGGCAGCAAATCAACATCACAGACCGCCTTTAAGAGAGCGTTCGTTTCCAGTAGAGATTGCCCAGTAAAGCCAAGGAATGGATTTACCGCTACGAAGTCCTTCAGCGGCCAGGAGGGTGGCACAATTTCGCTGAGCCGCTGCATTATGCAGTCAAGTTCATGGAGACTATCGTGCGATACCTGCGGGTAAGTTGTCGACAACTTCTTACTTCTTTCGATTATGGATTTGAGGGCGATTACCATCGTCTATGTTCTCCAGAAAATGCCGAGTATCGTGGTGAGTTTTAAGCCTAGGGAGTGGGCGCAGATTTCCGCCAGATTGCTGCGGTTACTCGTCTCGCAGCAATGTCAAAGTAGAAGCCATTTACTGCGTGAACATACAAGACTTGAACGACACGAACGTTCGGAAAAGTTGTGATTGCGAGTTGAAGTAGTCCAAGCGTTAGGAAACCAATGCCGATCGCCACCGGCGCGATGTAATAGGCAAGACTCGCCTGCGTAATTTCATGAGGAAGTATTTCAGATGTTAACTCCTTCAGAACCGTATGGCTGAGAAAGTAGATTCCGCTGATAAAGAGAGCCGCGGTGACTCCTAGAACGGCAATCCGTGGCGATCCAGTCGCAATACTGTCCGCAATTAAATGCGTAAGTGCGAGAACAAGGACAAGCCCGAGTAACAGACCAGCGGCGGATTGAATCGATGCAGTTTCTGTCAGCCATAGAACTCCACCAATAATCCCTACAGAGGCAACCATGCCAACAGTGATCGCGTAGAACCTCTGTAGTCCTGTCACATCGGGTTGGATGACTGGCGTTGCCGTAACGGCACTGCCCGATCTTAGAAATGCATGCGATTTATAGAGCGAATGAAAAATGATGTGAATCAAAGCAACTGCGAATGCGCCTAGTCCACACTGCATCATCATGAATCCCATTTGCGACATTGTGCTGTAGGCCAGCTTTTTCTTGATGCTCGACTGCGTCATCAAAATGACACCGCCTAGTAAGCAGGTTCCGCCTCCAACAAGCGTGCAAAGGGCGAGAGCACTGCTCGATTGGGAAACGAGGGGACTCAATCGAATCAAGAGAAATCCCCCTCCGTTAATAATGCCTGCGTGCATCAGTGCTGAAACAGGCGTTGGTGTCTCCAAGGTATCCGGCAGCCAACTATGGAAAGGGAACTGAGCAGACTTAGTTAGGGCGCTGAGTACCAAGAGAATGCAGATCGGGGCAACAAGAGGATCGTCAAAAGAGCCCGATCCACCGGACTGGAATTTGGCAAAGAGCAGGCTGAGTTCGCCTGTACCCCAGAGTTGATAAATGAGATAGATAGCGAGCGCCAGAAATAGGTCTCCCAGTCGACTGATCAAAAACTTCTTGCGAGCAGTCCACACGGCCCAAGGACGATTGGAATAGTGTGTCAGTAATTTATGTAGTGCGACGCTTGTCAGCACCCAGAAAGCGAACAGCTGAATCAAGTTACCGCTGATGACCAGACCGAGAATCGCCCCCAGACAAACCATCAGCCACTTATGAAAATACCCCGATTTCGCATCTCCATTCATATAACTGTAGGAGTAGCGGGTGATGATCCATCCGACGTAGGAGATCAAAACGGCCATTAATGCTGATACTCGATCGAAGTAGACGCTGATTTTCAAATGGCCATCCGTCTCTCCCCAAGACCAGCTATTGGTGACCTCGTCCTGAAAGAAGAGGATCAGCGAAAACAGGAAAAATGCGGCACCGCTGGCAGAAATGAGGGCGTAAGACACCCGACGCATAAAAGCCGACTGGCGATTTGCCCATGAACTTGGAATCAACGTTGCCAGAACCAGAACAATCGGAGCGGCATAAATAAGCATAGGCGGTATCGACATTGGGAATCCTCTTCCAAATTCAAGTGATATCGTCAAAACAACACGCGAAGTTTAAAGCACGACTTTTTTGTCGTCAATTCCATGTCGCCAGTTTTCGGTCGAAATATGGAGCTGACTTGAGCCTAGAATGAAGCAGATCACATGCGACATGTTTTTCCGGATTGCCAAATCACGAATCATTGATTAAGATAAGTCGTTTATCCGTGAGACTTTAGGGATCACAGACCCCAAGTCGGATACATCCTTCGCGAGGGCGAAACTATGGCGGCACCCCCCAGAAAAAAAAATGCTTCGAGCACGGAAACTAAGACAAGAGCGTCTCGTTCCCGAAATGTCGCATCGAAATCTCTTCCTCAAGAGAAGACAAACACCGCACGATGGACGTTCCTGACGAACCACTCCCATGTGCTGATCCTCTTGTCGCGAAATCCGAGCATAGTACTTCGGGAGGTCGCGATCGAAGTTGGGATAACGGAGCGAGCGGTCCAGCGAATAATCGGCGATCTAGAGGAAGCAGGCGTAATTCGCAAGGAAAAGGTCGGACGTCAAAACCACTATCTGATCAACGCGGATCAGCCTCTTCGACACCCGATAGAATCGCACAAGATGATTAGTGATCTTCTCGAACTTCTTAGCAAGAACGAGGTAGGCAATTCGTAAGCGAACTGCTTTCCCGACAGGAACCGATTCCTCGTGTCTTTCTCAACGTGACATTCGAGATTCGGATTTGTTCCAAAAACCAGACCGCCGTGTCCTCAAATAGGATGCCGGGCATAGGAATCTTTACTCGGATGGACACCCCGTAAGCGAAAGAAGTTGTTCGTTCACGGGGCTTTAATTTGAGTCCAACATGCAATCACATGACTCCGCTTGATCTCACCCGTCATTCGCTTGCGGTCTCATGTTTGACTTAGCGTTTGAGAAATCCTGAACCGAAGCAAATTGCCCGATTCGGTTCGAGACTAGGCGAAGGATTGATTTCTTGTGGTCACGTCAAAAATCGGACGAATTCATTCTATTCCTGGGTTTCTTGAGGGTTTCTCAACTTGTCGGTTAAGCCTCAGATTTCATGGCGGTACCTACCAGGACGAGTATTATCCACCGATACTCCCGCTTTCTTCGCCGCAACGCCGAGAAGCGTGGGTACTCCAAGTGTGAGAATTCAGGGTAATTATGCCACATACCGCTATTTTGGGTGCCACAGGGACGATCGGTAGTTGCCTTGCCCAGAGACTGGTATCGCAAGGTAACCAAGTTCTGCTTGTAGGGCGCGACGTCGCTAAGCTTCAAGATCTTGCCACCAGTCTCCAGCAACCGTGGTTAGTCACGGACTTACAAAACTCCGATTCCTTGCAGACGGATTTAAAGCAGGCTTGCGAGGAACATGGCCCGCTCGATGCCCTGGTGTGCTGCGTGGGTTCAATTCTTCTCAAGGCGGCACACTTAACGAGCGATGAAGAATTTCAGGATGTAATCGCCACCAATCTATTCACCGCATTCGCCACGGTTCGGGCCGGTACTCGATTACTTCGGCAGCGTGGCGGTTCGATCGTGCTGTTTGCATCTGCCGCCGCTGAAATTGGCATCCCGAATCACGAAGCGATTGCGGCGGCGAAGGGTGGCGTAATAAGTCTGGCACGGTCCGCAGCTGCAACGTACGCACCACAGAATGTGCGTGTGAACGTCATCAGTCCAGGTTTGATTCGTACCGAGCTGACACGACGAATCTGGGATAACTCCACGGCGGCGACTGCTTCCCTCAAGATGCATGCCCTCGGAAGATTCGGTGAGCCGGAACAGGTCGCGTCGCTGGCTGAGTGGCTCATTCAACCCGAAAATAACTGGACGACCGGACAAGTCATTGGAGTAGACGGCGGCCTTGGCCATTTACTACCGCGTGCTTGAATCCACTGCCTGACAGCCACATCCCTAAAAGATAAACCGGAACCGCCCTCCGCGGAGAGTGGTGCCGGAATGGGGCGAGGGCCTTTTCCTCCCGCGGCAATCGGGAGTTGTTATGATGACGATGACGACGAGAAGTCTAATGCCCCAAGGGGAATTTCAAATGTTCCCAGCAACGATTTCGTGCCGAACCCAAGCGTATCGAAACCGTATTCACGCCCAAGTGGAGCCGGGCCGACAGTCGCAGGTGCATGCCGTTCAGCCACACTGCCCGGAATGCTCAGCGAAGCATGGTGGTCTCTTGTCTGCATTCTCCAAACGCATGAAAGCTCTACTAGGATTGTGATAATGACTCAGACGGACATTGAAAGGCAACAGTCGGTTTGCGAACGGTTTGGAGCAACACCAATGCCATACTCTCTGCACCTCAAAGTAGGGATTGCACGAAATGTGCGAGAGGGAGTCGAGCCAATCAATGGACTGCGAGTCAAACCCGTTGGCGATACTACGGGATGGTATATTTGGGCCGGCGAGTGGTCCGACGACCCTGATTTTTTTGTGCCGCTGCATGCGGAGAATTTGGCTTCGTGGTGTCCACGAGTAATTCCCTACTTGCAACTACCAACAGGTTGGCGTTTTCTCCTTGCGCCGTCCTGTGAAGATGTCTGGTTTGATGAAGAATTGGCAAGTAGCGAAAACGATGAGACCTAAACAAAACTTACTCACACCGTCGGCTTCTGCATCACGATCTTCGCAGGCCGTACTGGTTTGAATAGTTGCATCTTGGCCGGTTGAGCAGGCTTCCACGGCTTGAACACCGGCATCCCTGATGGCGGCGGCTGAGGCATTTTGCTCAGGCACGTGTTGACCGCTGAACTCCGTGTCAACGGGTCGCCCTGTACGAAAAAAGATGGCAACAGAATGCAGTGGCATTTTTCAAGCAAAACTACGCCTGATCTCGATTTGGAATGACAACTGAAAATTAAGATTTCAGCCGAAAAGATCGGGGCAACGAACTAAAAGAATCACGTTAAATCCACGATCGGGACGCACCATCGTCGTGGTGGAGGATGCAACTCGATTTCTCGAACCCGAATCAAGCAGCCCGAGAATAAGACTTTAGAATCCCACCCAAGCGTTCTTGGCACCGGATTTCGGCCACGCTGAACGTGGTAACTTCGGCATCCGTCCCATCATTTTCGCGGCATCAGATATAAATTCCCTAACAGAGAACACTCATTAAATGGGTTCGGCGCGGGGAGGAGGCAGATCAAGGCGAAGGGGCATCCACATCCCCAAAAGATAAGCCGGCACCGCCCTCCACGGAGAGTGGTGGCGGAATGGGGCGAGGTCCTGTTCCTTCCACGACAATCGGGAGTTGTTATGATGACGATGACGACGAGAAGTCTAATGCCCCAACAAGTGGTCCTTCATTCAAAACGTGGAATGAGTTTCAAGCAGGGACCAAGGGGCAGTTTGCTAGTCGAGCGGAAGCAGCAAAGGCGTGGGACACAAACATGCACGCAAACGGTATCGCTACCGGAACCGTTTGCAGATCGGCGGCGAAGCGGAACTTCCTTAAGGGTCTACTTGATGATCCGAACGCGCCTTCTTGGATGAGGCCTTGGCTGGAAAAGGGTAAGGTTCCGCCTGGTTACGACGTGGATCACATAAAGCCGTTATCAATTGGCGGTGCTGATGCTTCATCCGTTATGCGACTCCAATCGAGGGAACTGCATAAACTTCACCACAAGTGTTATCGACCATGGGAGTGACAATTTGATGGCGGAGTCGAAGAAGGTCTTGGTTGCATTTGACCCTGACAACCCCGATAAGCAATCCAGCGATTTCCTTGTTCCAGTTCAGCTTGAGGACAACGAAATGGCACTGCTTGGCAGCAGGTCAGAGAAGTTATGGAAATATGGTCTAGTCGTGCTGACGAGTCGAGCAGTCAATAAGAATGATCTTTTTGCAAACTTGGTGGATACAGGCCAGAAAGTCCCTGACGTGGAAGCTTGCCTTGCTCGACTGGAATCATTCGTTGAGCAATTGAAAATGGTGAAGATCGGGAACATCGTTAGCATTGCTACCGGTAACGTTGCTTGGCGATTGAATGTTGTGGCAAATACGCCCAGCGGATTTGCAAAGGCTCAAAACTAATCCGTCTTGAAACCTGACGGACTTCGGCTTCTGCATCACGATCTGCACCGGTTTGAAGGGTTGCAGCTTGGCCGGTTGAGCGGGCTTCCACGCCTCGAACACTGATACCCCTGACGGCGGCGGCTTAGGCTTTTTGCTCAGGCTCTTGACGATGGTGATCAATTGGCGAATCGCAAGTCCCAAGACTCGACCTAGCTTCAGAAGTCGTTCACGTTCTTCCTCTCGCAAAAAGATTTTCTTCTTGGGTAACGTCTAGACGATATGCTTGCTTAGGCAAGTTTGGTCTTGAAGCAAACTGGGGCGAAAATTCTAGCCTACGCGACACCAAGCAAATTTGGGGCTGAGCTTAACTGTTCGGTGACGACGGTCTTCACAATATGATCGACGATCGCTTCGTGGGTATGAAATTGATTGACGTGCCGTCGGGCGTTGCAGGCCATCTCGTCCAGCCGGTCGCGGTCGTTTAAGGCTTGCAGGACCGTTTCTACGAAGGGTTGCGGCGGCTGAAACCAACTGGGCGTTTCCGAAAATTGATAGTAGAGCGCCTCGGTGCCGTGATTCAATGGGCGGTACGGCACGATCCAGGGGGCATTCATTACCGGGACTGAGCCCGCCCCCGCAGATTCATAGTGCCGGAAACAATCCCAACCACATCCTTCGGGCGACCAAACGAGACGGCTTAGGGCACACATGCGGAGAAATTCCGGACGGTCGACCCGAGACGGCGGTATATGAACCTTGATGCCTTGCCGCTGCAACTCTTCCAGCAACGGGAAACCAGCTCTTCGAACTTCGCAATTCAATGCGCCGGAGAAAAACAGGTCGTATTGTTTGGCGATTCCTGAATCAGGCATCGCCGCTTGCCGACCACGGCATAACCCCAGCGATATCGGACGGAGCTTATGTTTATTCGCTGCTAGCAGTGACCGTTGTCTCGCCGTCGGATTGGGTGGCAGGAGACGGTTTCGATCGACCGGCAATTCTCGTTTGAAGTAGCAGACGCTTCGGTCGAGAATTTCCAGCGCGGTGGAACTCAACCGCGCGTAGTCGTTGAAATCCATTCCCACGATCGGAAGATCGTTAGCATGGATCAACTCGTGATACGCCCGACCGGCACAATCGCCATGCAACCGTCGAAGGGCATTGCGGGCCCATAGATAGTTTGTCCTCATCGGCACATGGACAAACACACAGCGGGCGTTTCGAGCGTTCAATTCGCCGCGAAGGTGAGCAAGTCCCTTGGGGTCCATGCGGTACTGGCGATCAGCGACCCTGTCGGGATTTTGCCGCCCCGTCCAGTAGTAGGTCGTTTGTTGCGGAAGTACCCGCGAAATCAAGACGCACGTTCCAACCTCCAGAAAGGGTCCAAATGTGCTAATCGAGTGTTCAGCCATTGTCGATTTCCTTGGCCTTAAAAATCTGACGCGGTTTCGCATCTCCACCGATGCCGTAGCCTTCTGACAATGAGCGAATGTGCTGCTGATCAACTCGGCACCCTCCGCCCTTGTAGCGGTCGTGCATGCAAAATTGAGTCGATTCCGTCTGTTGCCGGATGGCGCCGATCAAGACATTCGCTTCGACTCTCGTCAGCCCGACCGGGCGGAACCCCCGCAACCGAAAAAGGATTGTGGAATCAAACCAGCAACGCGTTCGGCAGCCTTCGGCCGATTCCCCCGGACCATCGGAAACTTGCTTTTTCACTACAAACTCCACTAGCGAAAAAATTTCGTTCCGTGTATCTACCCCATTCGGCTATTTCGAGCAATACAGACTACGAGAGGACAAGTCGATCGGTAAATGTGGAATACTTCCTCAAAAGTCCACCCCTAATACGTCGAGTAATAACCGGATGCGTATCGTACTCGCAAGCGAGAAGCCGATTCCGTCACGAGAAGGGGACGAGTCTTGGACTCACCAACTCGGCAAGTGGTTGCTGTCCAAGAATTACGATGTGCACAAATACACGCGCTAGGGGGTGCCCTTTCTCTTGGAGAGATCCTTTAGAAGGCAAACGATTTCAAGACACCGCTCAAATTCATCGTCGTCGGCGGAACCCGAAAACATGGATGGCGAAAATTGGGCCAGCACTAGGTGATGTTCACCGGATCGCGTCGAAATTGAATACCCCATTCCGGCCTCCGTCCAAACGAGCCCTAATGCAACGCATAGCCCGTCGAGATAGCCAAGAGTTGCGGCGTTTAATACCGAGTTCATCGAAGGAAACCGCTTATCGGTCATGTCAGCTCGGATAACGATTAAGTCATGCCCCGCCCCGTGGAGTGACGCGATCACCTTTTGACGGCTGATCACTTCGAATCCCAGTCAGCGTCAATCCAACCTGCTGGCCTTTTGAGGCTTGTTTTAGATCACCTTGTTGGATCGACTCGATATTGTCAACGTCGACATCGACTGGCCCTGCAGATGTATGTACCACGAGCTTATCTCCTACGCGCACAGTACCATTGGTTATCGTCCCCACCAAGACTACGCGATCGACAGGCGGCTGGATATAGAAAACTTCTTCGACGGTGAATTGCATCTTCGGTACCGTTGCTGTCGGTGCCGCCGCAGGACTTGTTGCGGGGGTTGTCGCATCACAACCGCAAAACGAAGTGCCGATGAGTAGGACGATTGTTGTTCGTAGAAAGGGCATAACGTTAAAGCTATGGTGCAGTTTGAGCGTCAGCGAATATTGTCACCACCAGCGACTGGTTATGCTTATTCTTTCATCATTTCGTATTCCGAAGGCCAGAACGTCCTATCCTTCCAAGCTGCTGAATCAATGTCAGAAAGTGCACCTATGAAGTCGATGGAATAATCTGCTTCGATGGCTTCCGCCATTAGACATAGGGCCTCCGCAAACTGACTGAGCGACGAATTGATAAATATTCTTTGCATTCTGTTGTCGTGATTGTGGTAACAGATGCTGCCATCTGCCTCATCAATCGAGATGAAATCTCCCGATCCGTTGTGCCCGAAAACCCGGAAGCTTGCGAATTCTTCGCCTAGGCTCGACTGCAATTCATTCATTCGTTCCAAGTTGTATGTGAAGGAAAGAAATGGAGCGGCATCTTCTGGGAATCCCACCTCTCTCAGTATGCTCTTGTCCTTCTCGGAAATTTGAAGGCTTTCAACCTGCTCTCTTGGGAATTCCCTGAACTTCCCGAGATCAAGATCCACTCCGTCGGGAAGCTCTCCAAAGGCGCTTTGAAATCGTTTTTTGAATTCGGTCGGTTTCATTTTCTTTCTGCACAACGACACGCATCAGCGGGGACGGGCGAACGACTCGCAAGCGTACCAAAACGCTCTCCACCCGTCCTCCGTTGCATGCAATGGTTATCCGATTTCTGCGGTTTATTTCCAGGTCGAGCGATAGCCGGGATGCACAAAGCATGGTGAGTCAGGGAGTGCGATGACAATCCCGTCTTCTGCAGCAGCGTCGAGCCAGCCCCGTATTTCCAATTGACCCTCTACTGGCATCGGAAGTCCGCGACATCGGTGACGATGGAGTGCAAGTCGCCACGCATCAAAGCAATCACTTTCGCCACTGGGACCGTAGTCATAGTCGATTGTGAATTCGGGATGCACAATTTCGATACCGGCACCGTGTATGTCAACGCGCACTCCGTCTTTCTTCGCGATAGCAGCGGCTTCGCTCGGAACGGTGTAGCCGTACGCCATCCATTGACGACGCGAAAACGGTACGGGCAGTTGCAAGCGACTGTGGGTATAGTCGAGATCCAGTTCTTGAAGGTGGCGAAAGCTAGCGATGACGGATTCAAGTTCGTCGTACATCAGTCGGTCGGATAACTAGTGTTTATTCAGAGCCTTTCCGAATAACGTGCGCACGTTAATCGGAATCCAGGCTGTCGAAATCCGCCGGGCTACGGACGCCATGGCCTTCCTTTTTCAAAACGTGAGTATAAATCATCCTCGTCCTAACGCCACTGTGACCAAGGAGTTCCTGTACCGTGCGGATGTCCGCGGTTTCGAGGTCGATACCTTCGGCTCGGTACAACTCGTCCGCGAATGCCCTAGCGTCGTGTGGATGATCGAGCATGAACCGTACGATGTCGGGAGGCGGCAAGCAAAACCCCAAGTCGATGCAAAACTCGTCGGGCAGGCATCGAACCTGGTGCGGTGTCAGCGGCTCGTCGATCTCATCGATCATGACACCTAACGTCAAAGCTGACCAGGTCGCTGCAATCAGCTTTCCATTTGATTTCAACCAGATCGGCGACTCTGGTCCAGCGCCTTGTTAGATGGCGTATCGTTCGGCGTCAAATATCGGATTGCAGAGCTGGCATCGACATATTCCGTCCGACATTAGTTCACCAGCCACTGATTCCAGTTTCCGTGCCAAAGCTAAACCACCATCAGCTAAATGATCGTATGCAGCAACATCTATATCAAATTTTCCGGCCCACGGCTCGTCCTCGGTGCCTGCATCGGCAGCATCCGACCAATACGATGTGTATCCATACTCGGCGGTAGGGAAGTACTTCAAAATCTCGTCGTCCTTCTCGATGTTTGAGACGCTGAATCCGTGATCAGAAAGAAGGGTACTTAACTCAGTAGGACGCTGATTCGCCCACATTCGTATCCAATGTGCCGCAACTTCGCTAGACGTTTGCGCCATTCCTGCACAGCCAGAGAGGTTCACGAAGCTTTCCCACACTGTTGGTGCATCACCGCTTCTTTCTCCACGGATCAAAATGCTGGCGGCGTATGACATATAGTCCAGAATGTGTTGTGTCGCGTTCCATGGTGCGCCGAAAGAACCGACAAAGCTGCCAAACGATTCTTGGAAACGTTGCAACAATTCCGGGGGTTCGACATCAATCGTTTGAAGGTGGAACTGCTGGTACTTCTTTACGTCGGATCCAGAATCGGGACCAGAATATGAACCGCGAATTTGAATTGATGTTCCGCCCATAGGTCCGTGTGGTAACAAGCCATTTAAATAGTGTTTATTCAGAACCTTTCCGAATAACGTGCGCATGTTATTCCGAATCCACGCTGTCGAAATCAGCCGGGCTGCGGGCACCACGGCCTTCCTGTTTCAAAACATGAATATAAATTATCGTCGTCCTAACGCCACTGTGACCAAGGAGTTACTGTACCGTGCGGATGCCTTAGCCCGCCTCGATCAGATGGGTTGCGAACGAAGAACCACTGCGGAGATTGCCTTCGTTTGGGTAGATTCGTCCAATTGATGACGCCGCTTAGTACGACTGCGTGGGTCAATAATACCGCAGAACCAATCCTTGCAATGAACTGAGCCCTCGAGTTTCATGCACGCCCCAGGACGAACCATCCTGTTCCGCCGTTGGAACGACGAATGAAACGCCCTCCTTACGCATTTTGAAAGGCGGGCCTAGCAACGATCAGCCAAGTACTTTGCAAGACAACGTATAAAATCACACAGTCGCGACGAGAGTTTCTCCATTGCAAAAACGCCCGACTTCGCGACTCGGGTGCATTTTTTTGCTATGTGCCGATGATCGTTGCGAGGTGGCCCTTAGTAAAACTCTGCACCTGCGCAGTTTCGATCGCATGCGGCAAATACATTTTCAGTGTGGCCCCGTTTTGAATCAAGACGCCATTTTGTTGCGATTCGGGAACTAAATCCAACGAAAGCGTATCGGGCATTCGGCAGTTGCTTTGGATCAACACCAAACCATGATCGTCGAAGTCCGCGGCAAGGGAAAGAAAGTCAGCTGTTGGCAGCTGCAGATCAAGACACAAGCCACGTACAGATCCGACGAAATCAGTGCCCTTAGCGTTTAGAGGGACGGTGGCGTCCCACCATTGCATGTAACGATTCGGACGATGCCCAAGAATCCAGACCCACGGAACTGATGGAACCAAAAACTTGGCGAGATCGCTCACGACTGCACCGTGGATATAGACAATCTCGCAATCAGTCCTCGATTCGATCTCAGTACAGTTCATGGGCACATAACTATTTATAGTAAGTTTTTGCCTACCTCTTGTAGGCGGCAAATGTGCGACCTAGTACACAAGCAGTTGATTTTCGCAAGATGCGATTTTAGCTGTAGGTTGACGAGTTGTCACACTCTTTCGTGCTTGAAAGGAGGCCCCTGTCGAGCGATCATCGGGCCGGCACGTCAATCCGTTTCAGGCTTTCCCGATGAGCGTTAGACTCGCGCAATGATGCAGATCCTATTCTCTTCGACCACGAGTTCTTGCACGCACAAGGTCGAACCGTCATGTGCGCGAAATCGATTACGCGAGAAGTGGGGTACCGATTCCAACACTAGACGCCACCCTACCCAAGCATTTCTACGGCCCGCCATCAGACGCAAGTTGTAAATCGGTTTCTGATCCGTTGGAAACCTTTAGCGATCACAGTCAGCGCCCAGTTTGCGTATGCCCCGCTACTCCGAGCCCAACGGGGTATTAACCCGGGCCCAATGTCTCTCCCAAAATGGTGAGACAAACGCCCAAAAGAGAATTTGGAGGCTCTGCCCACAAACGTCTGGGTTATGTCTCGGTAAGAGAGAGACAACAGCGTCTGAGAGACACGCCCTCGTAACCCGTTGCCAAGAAGTGGGATAGAACGACGCATTTCGCAGGCCGTTTCCAACCGCGCACGAAAAAACCCTGGTTGAGCGTTATTTGCTAAACCAGGGTTTAAGTGGAGCGAGACTCACGGTCTTCGGAATTAAAGAGAAACACTTTGCCTTCACGGGTTCATAATTGGAAACCATTGAACCATGCAACAGTGAATAAAAAGTGAATCAGAAGGATACATGAGCAGCAAGTGATCCTCGATTTGGCACTCGAAGTACTCTCCGAATGAAACCAGTCTTAAGTGATAGACTTTCCGAAGTTGCTTCCTTCGGTAGCGTCTTGTTCAGTTCGGTGTCAGCCAGAACGTCCTTGAGCCGAGCCTTCTCTCCTCTTCAGAAACATTAGTCGCCTGTCCAAGTCGGTAAGAATGCCATCGTACTCCTTCCCCTAGCGTAACTAGGTCTGCTCAGTCACACTGGTCGTCTTGCTGGCCTGGGCAATCGACTTATCCAGAGAAAGCATCAGCGGCTAAAAAAGTAATCGGAGCCGGAATGAGTATTTGAAAATAGCTTTACGGAATATGCTGATCCACGTCGTCAGCTTCATTCTCAAATCGTTCTATCAACTCCGCTCTCTGCTCAGGACTAGAAAAGACGCGTTTCCAATGATCAGCCCAATACTCCGCGTGGGCTGCGTTGCCGGTGGGAATCGCTTGAGGAATCCTTTTTAGCGCAATACGAGCCAGATAGGTACCGAAAAGGTCAGATTCAAGGAGCGATTCTTCGATCGCATTGTCATCTGGCCAAGAGCCTCCCGTGATGGCATTTGCTGCGGTCTCCAACTCGTTTTCCGTCTTGCCGGACGCGCTTGCAAGGCGACCCAGCCAATTCTTTTGCTTGGCATATAGAACCGCATCTTTGGCGAGCGGTGCTTCGAACTGAAAGAAACTGCGTCCTGGCCCGCCACCAATTTGTTTTCGATGCTTTAAGAATGCCCCCTCGTGCCAAGCAACATGGAGCAGGAACTTCTTCTTATTCAGCGAAACAGAACTCGTGTTTCCACTATCTAGATCCGATACCACCTTGTCGATGATTTTCCACATGGCGGCAACACGGTTCTCTGGACTTTCGGATGTATCCACATTTTCGTCCGCAGCTTCTAGTGGAATAGCGTAGAACGTAAAAATTAATGTACTGACCGCAAAACAACGGAACATTTTAAGATCCAATCATGAGTACTTGATTAAAGGAAGCGATACGAGGCGACCAAGATGAGGACTTCTCGCGTGGCACATCTCGGGACACTTTAACGAGAAACAGGAATCTCAAACGGGTATACATTATTTGCTTCCTCCCATTCTTCGATCTTATTATCTGGATCAAGAATCAAGTCAGCCGAAAACTGGTCTGGTTTCACTTTCACGAGCGATTCGATGTGATAGTCGACTTGGCAGCAAGGGGCCACGGATTGAGACGTTTCGACCACGACATCAGGAAATCCCTTGGCGGTCAATATCTTGGTACCCTTCTTGAGCATCGCACTACCGCCACCATAGTTCTTGATCGTCACGGTGAGATCTAGCTTCATTCCTTCACTCACTATGTGACAATGCGTTTGAACATCGCTCACCTTGAGATCAGGCAAGCACAGTAGATGGTTCAATTCTCGATCCTTGTGAGCCTTTCTCAATTCAATGACCGTGTTGAGAAGTTTCCTAAACGGATCATTCGAAGGCAGCGTAATCCCTTGAAGTTGCGAGAGGGGGGCTCGGCATAGGTCAACACAAGACGACTTCCAACCTGCTGCACGATATTGAGGAATAAGCAACGTCTGTTTCGGGTCACCTGGCCCCAATGTTGTGGTAAAATCAACTGCTTGCCAACCGGATTCCTTTGGTATGCGTACGTTAATTCGTGTCGCTGCCCGCGAGTATTCTTCAGCAAAATTCGCTTCAAATTCGACGGTTCGATTTCGAGGAAGAAAGTACAGCTTTTCTTTGACCAAACATCTTATTTCGCTAACGGTGACCTCATTCACCCCAATACGCCGCAAACACACTCTTTCCTCCTTGATGCCTGGGTAATTTAGAATTTGAGGTTCGCCAGGACCGGAGTCCTTCATCGAAATCTCGGAAACGGGCTGGCCGTCTTCCACCACGGCGATCGAACCGCCAGGAAGGTAGTTTTCACTCACAAGTTTTATTTGACGGTAAGGGTGGGTGTCATCTTTTGCCACGTCGTATAGCAGTTGTGGGGTAATCTCCACTTTCAAGGGCTTGCGAGATTGAAGCACGAGTCTTGCTTTCTGACGTGCAAGATCGACCTTTCCGATTTCAATCTCCGTGCCAAGTTGAAAGCCAGATCGTTGGCCGCGAGTTCCGCTTGAAAGTTCAACTTCGACATCCTTCCAATCCGTACCAGACGTATTTTCGAAGAGGTAGAAGCCCCTCAATGCAGTATCAAATCGGCGTCCTTGCGAGGCACGATCGGGAAATAGATGAAGCTGATACCCGGCTTGCCAGTGACGGGCCGACTGAGCATAGCGGATGCGAACAGGCGTGGTTGCGACCGCTTGTCCTGGTGACGATTTCGTATCATCCGGCTGGTCGCGCACCAAGATTCGTATCGCTCGCTTCTGAGGTGGAACGGCGGTGCCGGCCAGATTCCCTTTCGAGTGCAGGACGCTGCTATCGATCGTTGCCTCGAAACGCCAGTCGGCATCGTGTTCCGGAAGTTCATTAATCGCATGGGGCTCAACGGTCAGCGTTTTGAGGATTTGGTTGATATCACCAGTACCAACGGGCAGGTAGAATTCGGAAGTTGCTTGTCCATCGTGTTCGATCAGCGCTAGGTCTTCTTGGTAGAGTTGAGCTTTGACAACGGGCGGAGCAAGCCGAGTTTGAATGGTGTAAACAAAAGTTTCTACCGAAGGGGCATCATAAACCCGTTCACCTCCGAGTCGAGGGTTGGCCTCTAAGAGGAAGATGTCTCGATCAACAAAATCCCAGGTCTCCCCCGATTGGCTCTGGATACGTACTCGAATACGACTTGCTTTTAGTGGCTGAAGGCCAGTCCCATAGTCATCGACTGAAATGCCTTGGTCGACCACAACTCGTTTCTGTGAATTGGCAGCCACATGGATCGTCAAGAACGAGCTTGCCCCAGGTGGCGAGGGTTGCCACTGCCATACAAAGTCCTGATCGCGTATTTGGCGCTGATGTGTTTTTAGCTCTACGATGACATCCGAATCGGTAGTGTTGTCGAAAACAATTTGCTTGGCATAGAACGCCTGATTCCCTTCGATCTGGCTTTGCGGAAAGCTCCGCACTATGGCCAATTGCACGGCATGCGAAACAATCACATTCATGTCCAGCCCAGCAGGGGCATCCGGTTTTTCGCCGAAAACCTGCTTAAGAAGCCGTTCTGCTTTCTCTGGGCCATCATCTTCACTCAGTTCTTCTGGCGGGAGACTGAAATCAATTTCGACAACTGAGTGCGTTCCTGGAGAGTCATCGTCGCGATCTCCTTCAGGTAGCTTTGCGTTCGCTTTGATCCAATCTTTCTGCTTATCGTTGAGCTTCGTTACGTCTTGAAGTTCAATCCCCACCGAGTATAGATCGCCGTGTTGCAAGGCGGGACGAAATCGCAATTGCACCGGGACGATGTTGGAAGCGTAATTTTTTGTTGGCTCTCCATCGGAATTTCGTACAATTTCAATACCAGCAATTCGGACCAGGAAGACGACGTCGACCTGCTTGTCTTCCAATATGTCCACGTAGCAATCGCCGAACGATATATGTATTTGGCGAAGTACGTCGCCTTCCTCTCGGCTTCGGAATATTGCGAAACGATTGACCAACTGTTCAAAGCGTTGGAACGTCTCTTCAGGGGTTGAAGGCTCGAATGGATCTGAAATATCCGGCAGAAATAGTGGAAATTCATCAAGAACCTGAAAGGCGCGATCAACTTCATCGGGATCGACTTCTTCCGCTTCCATGCCCTGCATAACTAAGCTGACTGAAGTTCCATATTCACCACCCAATAAATTCTCGGTGGCCTCGGCTTTCTTTGCCAATTCCCCTGGAAGACCTGCCTTGAAGATTTCGGCGACCTTGTCCAGATTGTTAAGCTCCTGTTGGCTTTCAAGTTCTCTCAGTTGATTGTAAATCCATGCGGGACGAAACTCTTCCGAGTTGTCATCATCCTGGAGCATTACAAACTGGATGTCCCTCACTCGTGTATTTGAACCGAAACCACCACGAAAAGTTTGGGATATAAAGCCGCCTACCTTGTCCCGTAACCCGGCTACGGCTCCACCTGCGGATTGACTCGCTTGAGAAAGAAATCCGCCTGCGTTCTTGAACCCATCGGAGACCTTACCTAGCGTATTATCGATTCGAGGGTCGCCGGTACTGATCTTGTCGACTCCGTACTTTTTGGCCTCTTTAGAAAGTGTTTCCGCCCAATGGCGCTCCCATCGCGCAAGTAGCTTTCGCTTGTCATTCTCCCATTCCGCTGCAGCGACGGACAGTCGATTGGTCATATCGCCCAGTTGTTTCCGCAATCGCTGCTCGATATCGGATAGTGAAAGTTCAGAGATCGCCGAATCAGTTATTTCAAAGTTTATGTTTATTCCCAGGGCACTTGCCGAAATTCTATGATTGAAGCCCTTGGGATAGACGCCACCTTCAATACTTCCATCGACAGAAATCGCGACCCGAGCCGTCGGCTTATAAATCTTTAAGTCAACCTCGACCCAAATCGTTACCTCAAGATGAAAGTCCTTCCAGTTTGGAGAGATCGCCGCGGAAAGCGCTGCCTCGCCGCGAATTCCGTCAAGCGCGATCGACTCCCGACCCTTGAAAGTGCTAGGCTGGCTTCCATCAAAGCTGATATACATTTCGAATTGCATACTGATGACTTGAAGCAGCTTGGATGCCCCTTCCGCCGAAAAGCCCTGTGAATCGAGCCGAAATTGAAAGTCCCCTTGAAAGAGTTGGACCGCGGTCTCGTATGGAATACGTTCGGCAGGCGCGTCGGGATCGCCGGGCAAACTATCTTTACGGCTATAAGGAAATTGTGCACTTCCCGTTACCCCATCTTTTGCAAATCGTACTCTAAAGGTTCCGACGGCATTGTCAGGAACGAGGACGTATCCGGTGACTTCCACCGAAGGGGAGCCTTGAAGAACGAACTCAGTGTTGATTTGTAGTCGAACGGCGTTCCCTTCGCCGGAGTTGTCTATAAACCCCGTGAATCGTACTTTCGCAGCCTTATCGACTTGAACTTTAATTTCTGAGAGTTCAACTCCCGAACCAAGTTGAACTGCCACCGGAACTTCAAGCGAAAGATCCTCGGCTATTTCAACCTCGAAATCCCCGGCTGTAGCTCCGGGCCCGATGTCGATAGCACCTCCAAAAACAACATTGGGTACTTCATTGAGAAACTCAAGGCCAGGAACTTGGAACTCAACCGTGGCTTTCACCCGGGGACTACCATTGTCGACATAAGGTTTAATGTCTTTGATTTCGATAGGAAGTGGGATGTTGATCTCATTTAGCGCCTCTCCCAGTAACTTGCTAGCCGCGTTCTCAATAGTACTCTCGTCTAAGATCACTTCGGCTTCGGAAAAATCCAAGCTCGGTGGCTCGAGAATGAATTTGACCTTCCTAAACTTGGCAGTGATTCCGTTGTAATTCGCTAGGACAGTAAGTTCTGTTTCTTTGGCAAAGATTTGGTCGACACCATCGACGATCTGGATTTCGAGTACTTGACCTGCCCCTATGGCAATGACACGTTTTTCCTTCAATGCGGGCGCGATGGTTGCCCTCAGGTAGAGCAGAGGCTCAGAGATTTCGCCTGAGAGGAAAACGTCGATCTGCTCTGCAATAGATTGAAGCTCCTCGATTTCGGCCAGGAACTCGTCGCGAGTGGCTTCCAGACGATCTCGTCCGGCCTGTAGCCGCCCCATTGCTAATTCAGCCTTTTCCTTCAGCTCATTTACCTCGGCCTCAAGAAGCAAGAATTCGGCAATGACCTCCGAGTCAGCTGCTTCGACGAGTAGCGGCTTGATGGCTTCTTGCAATAGTTGTTCCAGGTCTTTGCGAATCTCTTCTTCTGCCACGACGGTATCAAAGATCTCGGTTGGCGTTTTCGATTTCAGCAGCGAGCTGGTCTCCCGAACGTCATCGATAGAGTCGCTCAATTCCTGCGAAATTTCCGCAATCTTCAATGCGCTCGCATAGTCTAGACTTTCCAAAGGAAGATCCGTGGAGAAAGCACTGGACGCTGTAAGAAAAACGAACAATGAACAACAAACTGCTAGAAATCGAAACACGGCTTAACCTCAGTAAGTGAGAGACAATGGTGCTCGGCTGCAATGAGGCGAGGGCGTTTTCACACATTCCACCCATGGCGAAACAACAGACTTTGATAACTTATTGATGAGAATGACAGACTAAGTAGTTACACATGTCTAGTCAAATAGATTTCTGATATTCTCTGACACTGCTACTCCCATTGATATTACTCAGTAGCGGTCGTGCTTTACAATATTCTTCTACAATTCACTCTGCACCAATTGTTATGCTGTCTTTCACGCCTTCGATTATCTTCATAACAACGTTCAGAACCGCGGTACTTATAGTGAGGACACTCCATAACATGCGCATTTACCAGCATTACATTTCGCTACCGACAACTGGGCATTTACATACCTTTGGCATTCCATTTTTGAAGAACATTTGCCTTATTGAAAACCAATCTTCCGTTTTCGATTCCCAGTAATGAGCACTCAACAAAACAATCTGACCAACGCGGCTCCGCTGTCGTAGCCAGCGTCGGCCAAGATGCGATGCAACCGAACACGTTTCGCTGCCTGACCGAACAGCTCTTGAAATTCGTCCACATCCGGTCGCGGTCCGTTGCCGACACGAACCGCAAGAATGAAGTGCTTGCCGACGTCGCTCACGAGGCTTAGCTTAGTAAATTGCTGCTAAACATCGGTTTTCCACGGTCTATCCTTCGTTTTCCGTCGCCGTACGAAGTAGGCACTGGCACAAGTCGCTTCGAGCCCTGTCGAATCGATTGCCGCATCTGGTACCCGCTTCCGACGCCCGATCTGCTTCGCCACGGTCTCATCCAAAAGTGACTGAAACGACTCAGAAGCGAGTAATCGCTGGGCCGCTTTTTGCAGCGTTGTATAGTGCGGAATGTAGTCGAGTTCGATCGCTTCGGCGAGCGACGAACAGTCGAGAAGCTGCTCGGTGATCCTACGATAATCAAGCCGCTGAAAGTTCTTCGGCACCAGGCAGGCAACGCCTGCTTAGCGACAGCCCAAGCAGTGACCAAAACATCCAACGGAGATTTACTCGTAACGCTCATTAAGAACTGCTACGTTGGAAATCCCGCTAGCGGGTCATAGAAATCCTTGAGTTTTCTACAAAGCCAGAGGAACCCTATTTCGGCCATTCTGAAGCCGAAACTTAAGAGGCAAAGGTCGCGATTCGATGGACTCGAAACCGCCCGCTACTATCGGTCGCTTCTTGACTCAGGCGAGTTCACAACAAGGGCCAAACTTGGTCGGTTTCTCGGTGTGAGTCTAGCTTGGTTGACCCAAGTGCTGCGACGACTGCAGACATGCAATATAGATTGATTTCGGTTTGTCCAACCGCTGTGAAATACGGCAACCTAACTTTGCAGAGGTACCACTATTTTAGCTTTCCCCTTATAACATCGGGCGCTGCGTTGCATGAACTCTGTACCCTTACCTTGATCACCTCAATCTCTTAGGGTACTTTCCGAACGCGAACGGAGTGGGGTGAGCCGTTTCGAAAGAATGCTAAGGGTTGTTCACTGAACAACATGGCATACCGGTTACCGCGGCTCTAACAAGTAACCTGTACGACGCGTGGAACCAGGGGTTTTTCGCTGGAATTCGTGACTCGGAGCACGCACCTCTTTTCAATCAGCTGATGCGCCACGTATGCTCTGTCAACTATCGGAGAAAACAGCAGCGCGCGGTGCAAGAGTTCAGTCAGATCCTCTGCTGTCAACAGGCACAATCCGTACGCGTGAAATGATTCCCCTGATTGCAAGATCGCGACGCGTTTCGTAAGAATCCTCTCACATACCTGACGTACAAGCCCGAGGTTGGAAGGTGACGGGCAGTGAAAGTCCAGCAGCGGAACGTGCCGCACGTGTCCGCTCGATAGTAAGACCTCCGAACAGATTCCAACATGTTCGCCAGCTCCCGCCACAACGCTTCGGAGCGCCCCAGACCGAAGCTCTTCAGCCGTTAGCCAGAACTCCTTGCCTCGAAGTTCTTGGTGTCGCTGCGCCTCTACCAAGAGGCCTCGAGCGTCTACCCCATCTTCCCCAAAAAGCGACAACAGAACGGAGTCCCAAAACGGTAGTCCTAGTTCTCCACGCAGATCCAGAGCACGTGCGATTGCGAGCGTTTCTGCTGCGTTTGGATTGTACCTGGATTGAAGCGGTGGTGGGTGACTGTAGCTGACGAATGACCATTTTCGGATCTCTTGCATTTCATCAACCATGCACTCAACCAATTCGATGGCATCGAGATTCAGAAGCTGATCGTTCGCTGTACTTGTCATTTTATTTGTAAGGACGTACTGCTCGCTCGACCTTGCGAAATAGTCCGTAGTTGAGCTCAGGGCGTTGTCTTTGTGTAACGACTCGCATGCGACGAATTTCGACAGGTGTCACGGGAAGAGGTGCGCTGACCCCGTCAACGACGATGCAGTTGAGCTCACGAATGCTATTTAGGTGACAATACGCAGCTCGCGTATTTCCCTGGATCACGATACTTTTCTCAGAAGAGGCTTCGACAACTGGCGGCGTTACAAGCGAGGCGAACTCACCGATCTCCACCTGTACCGGTCCAAACAGGTCCAAGCTGTAGGTATCGTAGAGGTTCGCGAGGGAAACAATCTGCCGATATTTGTACTCGCGAATATCCCCCGCAGTCAGAAACAACTCGCTAACCGGTAAGCGCTTGATTGAAAAACGCGCGTCGTTGTATTGGGCGACTCCCTTCTTCAGCAACTCGAAGTACCGATTTGACTGAACTGCAACCAACTTCGGTGATTGATTATTGCGCTGCGACGTGAATTTCTGTTCAACCATACTAAACAATGCGGAAACCGCAGCCGTATGCAGGTCTCCTGAGTACTTCGCCGCGGCCGGGCAGTCTCGTTCGGATTCCGCATGAAACACAACGGCCGAAAAATCGCCCACTTCCGAATTGCGAAATAGAAACCCCTCGAAGGGAACTTCGTCCGTTACGTGAACGTTGGGAATCATTTTGCGTACGAGGTCTCTGCGTTGCTTCTCTGCCGGATCGTTACTGGCGGTCTCAAGCAATACGCGAATTTCAATTCCTTTTCTGATCCAGTTGATCAATGTCGGAAACAGATCCCACGCCCATCGAGCTCTCCGAGACACGATGAATATCTCAGTGGGATTCTGGTCTCCAAGTTCGATAATCTCAAAGTAGGTGGCGTCCTCGTCGTCGCATTCAATTGCTCCGCCCGATTTGGACCGAACGTTCATAAGTTCATTCGCAATGAACGATTCTGTCGCCACTTTTCCTTTGCAGTAGAGGTCTCGAATCAATTCTCCATTCTCGTCGTTCGCCAACCTCTCAAAATCTGTTGCCGTCACGTTGCCAGTTGGAATTCTAATCTCATGTAGTTCCCGGTGTAATCGACACTGTAGCTCGGTCGCACCATCCACAATTACGTTTGTTAGGGCCTTCGTGAAATCAAAGAGATCGTCCGTGTCAGCTCGACGAAAATCGCTCTCAAGGCGGAAAGCCAAGATCTTTGATGAGGAAGGGCGACGTGCCCCTGTTGTCGGGCTGAATACGAAAAGGGGTAGGTTCGAGAGCATGCCGCCATCGACAAACTTGTTCTTACCGTGTCGAACGGCTTGGAAGAAAAACGGGATCGAACAGGAGGCCCTTACCGCGGTGCCGACAGGCTCTTCATTGGTACCAGGCTTGCTCCACACGTGAACTTTGGCTCCATCCACGTTTGATGCAACGACATACGTCGGTTTGACTAAGCTCCCAAACTGAATTGGTCGCGGCGCGTCTGGCAGAAGTTCAGCCAGTGCGTCATCCACCCAGGTTTCTATGTACGAAGAGGAATACAGCCCACCCCGTCGAAGGACTTCAGCCAATTCTTTGCTCTTCC
This sequence comes from Blastopirellula marina, assembly GCF_002967765.1. Classification (NCBI taxonomy): domain Bacteria; kingdom Pseudomonadati; phylum Planctomycetota; class Planctomycetia; order Pirellulales; family Pirellulaceae; genus Blastopirellula; species Blastopirellula marina. Next base: position 102,686 of record NZ_PUHY01000016.1, read on the forward strand.
AAGAGATCGCATACCTCGATAACCACCCAACGCTTGGCTCGACTGGATCAGGTTTTTGAAGAAAGCGTTCGAACTCGAGTTCGCTTAGTTTCTTCCAAACGAATTCAGGTGAGGCCCCGGCTCCAACCAGAACGGCGATGATTGAGCCCGCAGACGTACCCGCCACTTCGGCGAAGTGCACACCTGATTCGATTGCGGCGGCATATGCGCCTGCGAGTGCGGCACCACGACAACCGCCGCCCTGGAACACACCCAGACAACTCTTAAAAAATCTCGTCGAAGCCACGTCACGTCCTGCCCTTTTAAGTTGAATCAAACTGGCGTGGCTTAGTATATCAAAAGTTTGGGAGCATCTGCCAGATCCGCCCACGAAAGCATGTGACGGGAGTCGGCCTCGAGGCGAACTCCGAATTACCACGACACAGGGTTATTGATTATAACCGCACTCTCTCGGCAGTGAGTTGAACTTACCCAGACACTGTGGTTAGCTGGGCGCGGTTTAAGCTGATTCGAAGAACTGCTTCGAGTTCTTGGCAAGAATTACACACCGACGCAAATTACGAGTCTATGTAGATGCCCGAGGTTGCGTCGACCGAAGCAGCTTAGCGGATACTACCGTCATTTCACGAGAGGATTCGAACGATCTTACCTCTGAAGAAGTTTGTAACCCTCGTGGGTGTTCGCACAGCCGTCCGAAAGATCCCCGTGTAGAACCCCTTAAAATGAGAGTTCAAGAATTCAGTGAACCTGTAAACCTTTGCGACGACCGTCGGTAAGAAATTGTACTTTGATTCGGTTATTAGTCAGGCGATCCAGGCACGCTCTTGCACCTAAATGTCTCGAGTCATTTCAACTTCCTAAGGCTTTCCATCGTTGATTGCTCGTATCGACAAGGATCAGGAAATCGTTCTTCGAGAAAACGCTGAACATCCTCTCCAAACGCTCCATCATCGAAGTTAAAAAACGCCTTCCCGTCACATGCTTCAACAATCGCGTCGTAATTTGGGCAACTTCCCCAAAAGCCTGCGCGGGAACATTCATCGTTGATGCTTACAGGTTGGAGTTCGTTTCTCGCCGTTGCGTGGTTCAAGATAGCTGTTGGGCCGAGCATACCGAACCAGCGATCATCGGTCACATAATCTTTGAATTCACGATACGCCTCAAACGGCCACTTTCGGCGATAGTACGTTGGGACGTGCGTTTCAAAGTTTAACCGTGGATAATTGAAGCGTTTCAATAATTCGTATGTGCGCCAAAGGGAATCAACCCATAAGCCACTGCCTCGGTTTTTGGTGTTGTCCAGATTATCAAGGTATCTCAGCGTGCGTGCGGACTCTAAAGGTAGTTCTTTCAGGAGAAAGAAGTCGTCACAAAACCAAAGGTACTCATCGTGTAGTTCGGGAATTAAGGAAGAGGCAAAAAGCATTTGAAAGAAATTCGTCATCGGCGCGGGAAAGCCAAGGACGGGCGCGATCGTTTCATGGGGAATATGTTCTACGATCCAAGTATCAAGTGACAGGAACGCAGGTCGATCTCCAAACACCCAAACTTTACGAACGCTGGGAAGATGCTTGGCGACGCTTCGTAACGAGTATCGAATCTCAAAATCATCGAACGGGCTATGTTTCAAGAAGTAGACGACATCCATAGTCGGTCCTTACATTGATTGAAAGGCAACTTCCCGAGAAGACTGGAACCGCCTATCGTAGCTGCCACGATCTTTCGGCGGTATTGTCATTGAGTTAGAGACTTTCTAAACGCTCCAGCAGAGGCTTCACTGACCACTGACGTGAACGTCCTTGACCGGATTGCCCTAGCTGCTTCCTTGCCTCGCGATCATCCCAAAGAAGCACGATGGCTTCAAGCCAAGATGAGATATCGGCTAGCGAAGGCAATTCACAAGATTCGAGCGTGAATTGGTTAGGTAGATTGAGCGATAAACCAGCGTCGCCGATAACTTCTGAAAGCGTGCCGCGGTTGCTGCCGATTACAGGGATACCGTTGGCAATCGCCGCAGACACGATGGGATTACACGTATCGCCCGCTACGGAAGGCGCAAGTAATAGACGTGTCTCATTCAAATACTCTTTCGTAATTGTGTGTTGTCGTAAGAAGGTTAGTCGCTGCGTTGATATTCTTGCCCCAGTGCTCTCAAGATACGCAGGGACATTCTGATCGCCCACAATTAGTAAAGGGATATCTGGGCGTCGATATTGGAGTACTTCGGCGATCTTCGCGTAAATCCAAATCCCCTTTGTTTGCGGTTCAACGAACGTCAAGAAACTCTCCCGACGTTCATTCACGTCACAACTGTAACGACGCACCGGAAGCAACGGATCTAGAAGGAGTGAATCCTGGCGCAATCCGTGGTGAAGCCTTCGGCGTTGATGGGATGAAGTGGCGAGCGTGATATCGGCATCCGCATACAGATCTTCACTCGTCGACAGACTGGTATCGTAGCACGCGATCCTCGTTGCACCGACTTGTGTTGCCATTGTCATTACAGGCTCGGACATCGCGAATAACCCATGCATGATGACATGGTTAGGTTTCCAGGTCTCGATCAGTTCACGGCAAGAATAAAGCCATGCCTCTCTTACATCACTTTCTGAAGCAGAATGCGGCATTTGGGGTGCCCACAATCCGCAATTCACTCCGAATGCTCGAAACATCAAGAGTTCGAAGGGGACGTCTGAATTTGTCGCAGAGTACTTCTTGAACTGAATTCCCTGCTCGTCCAATAATTCGTCGGACGACATCTCTCGCCCACTTGACGGACCACAAAACACGCGCACCTCCCAGCCATGTTCCGCCAAGGTTTCCGATAAGTCACGGAGACGTATAGCATCGCCGCTCTGCGGATCGACATGGCAGTGATAGTGGGTAATCAGTGCCCGCTTCTTCTTAACACACATGGATTTCAAGACGGTTGGAGATCGATGTTTGATGACTTTGTTTTACACACCTTTTCGGACATAGATCCCGCCAAGATAGGGGAATCTACGTGTCGTAAAAGATCTAAAAGCGGGAGAGTGGAGCTCAGCTGACAAAAATTCCCCAATTCGTTGAAGACCATGCTGCTTCGTTGATGCGTGGAACTATTCAGGTGGGGCTCTTTAAACCATGAACACATTGAGCTCAGGGAACAGGATTACAAATCAAACTCCCAACTCATATCTATTTTTTTATTGCGACTTTAACTTTGGCCGCAATCCAGGATTAGCTGTAACATATTGTAAATAATGAGTTTACAGCACTACAAGGGCGTAGCTTCAAAGAAATTAATTTTAAATAAAATTGATTGTCTTTCATTTCTGGAGAGGGTATAACCACCCGCACAACTGGCATGAATCCTATCAGGGGATCTCACTTCCCCCGGATTGATTTTCGCCAACTTATCTCGAAATCCCCCCGAAATGGAAATTCGATATGCCCCGTCAGCCCAGCTATCTGGATCGCATTCTTGGAACGTCGACACCCAGCAAAAGTCGAAATAAATCAAAATCGCGAGCGAAAAAGAATACTCGTGTCGAGATGCTGGAACGCCGGGAGATGCTTGCGGTTGATCTTGAATTCACCGTTTCGGATCAGTTGGTCTCTCAGTCGGATGAGGTACACCAACGCACCCAAGCCATTTCGGATTTGTATGACGAACTCTACATGACCGATGAGGAAGATTCGACGAGGAAGCCAGAACAGATTCGCCGAGACATTGAAAAGCTGATCATTAAGTCAAAACAAGAGGCGTCGAAGTCATCATCCACTTCCAGCAGCAGCTTTGTCGGGCCGACGTACTCATTGCTTTCGAGTGGGAGCGGAAGTGGTGGTAGCAGCGGCAGCGGAGGAGGAAGTGGGAGTGGTAGCGGAGGTGTGCCTGAGATTTACTTCTCTGGCGGCACTAGTACTCTGGGTGAGCCACTGTCGAACAGCGGAACAGGTGTATGGGAAGTAGTCCGAAGCTCCGTCTCGGGCGGAAATAATGGTAGCCTTACACTTACAATGAACATGAGTGGAGATGCCACTTCAGATGACGTTCGGATCGAATGGAACGGTGTCGAGGTAACCAGTTTTTCCGGTACTCAGTTCACTGTCATTTCTACGGAGCCAGGCTCAGACTTTCTGACCATAGTTCCTAAAGCTGATGCATTAGTTGAAACGCCAAATCCGGAACATCTGGAGATTTCACTCGTTTCAAGTTCAAACTACACGGAGGGGCCGTACTCCGAGCCCCCGGACGCTGATATTTACGAAGGAAGTTACACAGCAGCCGTTGTTGATCAGACTGAAGATTGGCAGCCAAGTCCATATATTCCAATTCGGAATGGGTGCGATTGCGACTTGACCAATGGTATGGCATCACAGGTTGTGCTTTCCTTCAAAGTGAATGTAAGCGCTAGCAGCTATATCAGTGATTCTTTGACAATGTCCGTTATATTTGGAAACGTGATAGCAACTCCTAAGACTCTTAGCTTTCCAGCAAATGGCCAGCCTGAAGACTATGAACTTACGTTTTCATTTACCTTCGACCGTAGTGCCGTTTCGGCGGCGAGTTCCGCCGACTACACATGGACGATTGTATCTTCTGATACCTCATCTCCCAAAACTGGTGTTTACCAACGGGAGGACACGCCAAAATCCGGCTATGGCAACGTATTCCTGGGCATAGAGGGAGTCAGTTCAACAAAGGTGCCGACGCTATCAGACTCAGATAATGGCGGTCGATTCACGCTTGGGAACAAGACCTACTTCTTTCCGAAGTTAGCAGGGGGGGCCTACGATTCCGCCCCTGGAAGTTTTGCGACGCTGGATTCTGTTTCAGGAGGATACCAAGTCTTAACTAGGGAGAATGAACTCTTCGAGTTCGACAGCGGTGGATATGCAACCACTTCAACAGACGCGAAGGGACGGGTAACCACCTACACCTATACAACGATTGGAGGCGATAAGTATATTTCCTCGATTGAATCGCCATTTGAAACAACAGACTACACGTACACAGGAACACTCATGACCAATGTGTCCTCCAGCTTAGGACACTCGGTTGACTTGGCTTATTCTGGAGGAAAGCTAGTTACCGCTACAGAAGACGATCCCGATGACACTGGGCCACTTGCCGCGCCTGTTACGACCTATGCCTACAACGGCGACGATCGAGTATCTACCGTAACAGAGTCAGGTCGCGTCACGACGTACACATACGACGCAACCGGCCACTTTTCGTCGGTGGAAAATCCTGATGGATCAGAGACAGGAGTGGTCTCTTCTCAGGCGTCCGTGATTGCCTCTGGCGAGCTGGGCGAATCGTTTACTGACAATCAAGGTGTCACGACAACTTACTTGCTGGACACACTAGGCAACGTGACCGAAGAAGAAGACGAGCTTGGGAACGTTACTATCTACGAAAGAGATGCCAATGGCCTCCTCCTTAAACTGACTCTCCCCGATCCAGATGGAGCAGGTCCACTCGAATCACCAGTATTCGAGTATACCTATGATAGCCGCGGGAACATGCTCACCGAGACGCTGCCTGACGACTCCGTACGCACCTGGGTCTACCATGCAACATGGAATCAGCCGACAAAATACACCGATGCCAACGGTCACATCACACTTTATACGTACGACAGCACGTACGAATGGTTACTGACGGAAACGAAGGTGTTAGGAGAGATCGACGACCTCGTTAATATGGAGACGGACGATCTCACGACCACGTATTCTTATACGCCGTCTCCCACCTCGAGTACCGATCCGCCGATTGGCCTTGTTGACTCGATGACGGCTCCGGATGGAGTTATCACTGAGTTTGAATACAACAGTATTGGTCGGTTGTTGACGACAACCTATGCGGTCGGAACTGCCGATGAAGCGAGTACGTCATCGACCTATTGTGCCTGCGGTGGTTTGCTCTCAGATACCGACGAACTCGGTAACACCACGACATACACTCGTGACGATTTGAGCCGAGTGACAACCGTCACTCAGCCCGATCCCGATGGTGCTGGGCCTCTCTCGGCCACCGTTACAACGCACACCTACAATGCCCAAGGCTTGCTTGCCTCAGAAGACGTCAATGGTCGTACGACAAGCTACACTTATAACGCCGATGGACAACTAACCAAGGTTACCGAAGAAGACCCCGATGGTGCCGGGCCTCTCTCGGCCCCGGAAACTACCTATACCTATCACACGGATGGGAATGTGGCGACGATCACCGACCCACTCGGTAATGTTACTACCTACACTTACACCGGCGGACTTCTCACCAGCGTCACCGAGCCTGACCCGGACGGAGCAGGCGGACAATCGGCTCCGGTTACATCCTACACCTATGATGCCATGGGCCGGACACTGACAATGACCGATCCGCTCGGCAATGTCACTACCTACGCGTACGACAATCTCGGCCGTCAAACGTCGGTGACCATGCCCGATCCGGATGGAGCTGGTTCGCTAACATCACTCGTTAGCACCACCGTTTACGATGCGTTCGATCGTATCATCAGCCTGACCGATTTCGACGGAACGACCACTTCTTTTACCTACGATTCCGAAGGAAACAAACTAACCGAGACCACAGCCCTCGGCACCACCACGTACACCTACGACGAATTGAATCGCGTGGAAACAATCACCACCGCGGACCCGGATGGCGCAGGCACGTTGACAGCGTTAGTGACGACTTACGTCTACACGGTTGGTGGCCAGTTGGAATCGGTAACTACGCCCAAGGGAACGACAACCTACACCTATGACGATCGACGCCGCCGAACTAGCACGACACTTCCTGATCCCGACGGAGCAGGAGATCAATTGGCTCCAGTTACCCACACTACCTACGATGATGCAGGAAACGTTCTTACAGAAACGGATGCGTTAGGCTACACGACTGAGTACGAATATGATGCGTTGAATCGCGTGACCAAGACGACGCGAGGAATTCCTCCCGCGATCGACCTCGATGATTACACAATTGGGAGCTACGATCCAGCTCAGACGACCTCGGGGGCAACCTATAGCGTAAACGATGATGGCGCCACGCTTGAACTCAACGGAAATATTTGGCGACACATTGATTTCCCCTACGACGTAACTCCAGATACGATTCTCGAATTTGACTTCGAAAGTGGAACTGAAGGTGAAGTTCACGGAATCGGCTTTGACGACGATCTATCTCTGAGCGCTGCTCGCATGTTCAAGCTCTATGGGACACAATCGTACGGAAACGCCACGTATGACGACTACGATCCGAGCGAATCTACTGTCAAGCACTACAGAATTCGCGTTGGCGATCATTACACGGGATCGTTCAATTATCTCGTTTTCGTGAATGACCACGATGGTTCCCCGCAAGACGCTCAGAGTATTTTCTCAAATATCAAAATCTACGAAGAAAACAGCGTTACGTATGAGTACAACGAATTCGGTCAGCTCGTAACTCAAACCGATCCGAACCACGGGGAAACGACGTTTGAATACGACGATCTGGGTCGCAAAACAAAAACGATTTATGCCGATCCGGACGGCGGCGGTGGTTTGACCTCGCCAGAGGTCAGTTACGTGTACGACGCTGCGGGACAGATGACCGAGATGATCGATGAACTCGGTTATTCGACGACTTACGTTTATGACAATCTAGGTCGCCAGATCTCCGTCACGCTTCCCGATCCAGATGGTGGCGGTACCCTGACGGCGCCCGTCACAGCCTACAGCTATGACGCAGCCAGTCAGCTTCTCAGCATGACCGATCCGCTCGGCAATACCACCAGCTACACTTACGACGACATGGGACGCAAGCTGACCGAGACCTTGCCCGATCCGGACGGGGGCGGTTCCCTCACGGAGCCAGTGACTACGTACACATACAACTCCAAAGGTCAACTTGAGAGTGTGACGGATGCGGAGTCGCAAACGGTCAGCTACACCTACAACTCGGCCGGGCTCATTCAGACCATGGCCGATCCGCGTGGGACGACCGTCTATGCCTACGATGCCATCGGTCGGCAAATCGCCATGTATGAACCCGATCCAGATGGTGTGGGCTCACAATTAGCTCCGATAACCCTGAATCGATACAACAATCAGGGCGAACTGGAAGCCGTGATTACTCGTGACGGCAAGACTAGCTACACCTACGACAACTTGGGGCGACTTTTCTCGGTGACGCAGGCCGATCCAGATGACATTGGCCAAGGAGTGGGTTCGGGCATCGGCTCAGGGACGGGGGCCACGGGGTCCGCATCAGGCGGTCCGGAGATCGTCGTCACTGATGGCGTTCTTTTGGGCCAGGTTCTGACCGACGGTTCCTCGACGGTCAGCTTCGGTACGGTCGATGTCGGACACTCGGCACTCCGAACCTTCGAGATCACGAACATTGGTGACAGCCTGCTCACGATTAGTTCGCTCACGCTGCCGAGTGATTTCCGGATTATCTCCTATTCGGATGCGGAAGTCGCGGCAGGTGAGTCGACCACCATTACGATCGAGTTCACGCCCACATCGGTAGCTTCCTATTCGGTTACTCTGACCATTAACAATGATGACATCGACGAATCGACGTTCGAGATTCAGTTGACCGGTACTGGCCAAGCGAGCACCAACGGCAGTGAACTGGCCGCTTCGATGACCTACACCTACGATGCCGTCGGACGCCGAACGAGCGAGACCGATGCCCTCGGTAACAGCACGAGTTATGCGTACGATGGTCTTGGCCGAATGACCACAAAGACCGACGCAGAAGGTGGTGAGACGACCTATACCTACGATGCGAATGGCAATCGGTTGACACTGACAGACCCTGAGGACAATACGACTACTTGGACATTCGATGCCCTGAATCGGATGCTTACCAATACGAACGAGCTAAGCGATACACGGTACTACAAGTACGACGCCGCCGGGAATGTCACGCAATACACCGATCGAAATGGTCGGGTTACATCGTACCATTACGATGACCTGCAAAGGCTCCAGGCCGAGTACTGGAAAGATGGGAGCACCATCGTCCGTTTGCTAACTTACAAGTACGATGCTAACTCACGGCTGACGGAAGCGAGCGACCCCGCGGCGACCTATACCTTCACCTACGACAACCTGGGCCGCAACACGAGCACCGAGCACGACTTGGCGGCACTCGGATTTGATGTGGTGGTTGACGAGGCGTATGATGCATTAGGCCGCCGTACCAGCCTAGCGGCGGAGATCGACGGCACGGATGATCTTGTCAACAGCTACACTTACGACTATCTCAATCGAATGACCCAGGTCACGCAAGGTTCACAATCCGGCGGAAATACCGTCGCCGAGAAGCGGGCCGATTTCAGCTACGATGCCGAAGACAAGGCGCAGTTCACCTCGGTGACGCGCTACGCCGATCTTGCGGGGAGTGAACTGGTCGCCACTAGCACCTACGGCTACGACGCGGCCGATCGGATTACTAGCCTGACCCACGCCGACTCCGGCAGCAGCACGCTCGCAGGTTACACCTGGGGTTACGACGAAGGGAACCGCCTGACCGAATTCACGGTTGCCGGTTACTCGGCCGAAGACGCCACTTACACCTACGACGACACCGACCAGCTCACCGGAGTCGATCGCAGCGGCACCAGTTCCGACGAGTCGTACACCTACGACGAGAACGGCAACCGCACTGGCGGCAGCTACTCGACCGGCGACAACAACCAGATCCTCTCCGATGGCACGTCCAACTACACCTACGACGACGAAGGCAATCGACTTTCTAAGACGAATATCTCGACAGGCGAGGTCATCGAATACACGTGGGACTACCGCAACCGCCTGGTGAACATCACCACCAAGACCAGCGGCGGCACCGTAACCCATGAAGTCGACTACGCCTACGACATCTTCAACCGCCGCATCGGAAAAACGATCGATGCAGACGGAGCTGGAGCAGGCACCGCTACCGAGGAAATCTACATCTATGATGGTTTCCGCCAAGAACGGGGAGCCGCCGGAGACCACATGGCCCTAGTCTTCGACGAATCGGACGACCTAACCGACCGATTCCTCTATGGCCCCAATGTTGATCAAATCTTGGCCAGCGAAGAAGTCGTCAGTACGGCATCGGCGGGGGATGTTCTTTGGGCGTTAACCGATCACCTGGGCACGGTGCGAGATGTGGCCGACTACGACGTAGGCACCAATACGACAGCGGTCCAGAATCACCTGACGTACGATGCCTTCGGTAATATCACCGCCGAGACCAACGCGGCGGTGGACTTCCTGTTCGCGTTTACTGGACGGGAGCGAGATGACGAGAGCGACCTTCAATATAATAGGGCGAGATATTACGATTCGACCGTAGGCCGGTGGATTGCTGAGGACCCAATTGGATTTGTTGCGGGAGATGAGAATTTACTTCGGTACAACGTAAATTTTAGCGTCAATTCGATTGATCCAAGCGGACGATGGCCGTCCAGCTTTCCCATCGGTGTGCCAACAGGACCACTTTGGGATTCACCAGTTGAGATCTCTCCGGAATATACTCTACTGATGACTTCCAAAGCGGGCGCAGCTGCCACCAAAGCGGGCGCAGCTGCCCCCAATGTGGGCGCGGCTGGTGTCAATGTGCCGATCAATCTCGAAGTGCGACGCATGATTGACTATATAAAGGAGCAACACAAGCAATTAGAGGTCGACACGAAGAGCCTCAAAACGCCCACGAAACAACCATGGTCTAAGAAAGTAGGCGAAAAAGAGAGCGTGGAGTATCGAAACCGATACACTTCCTCATATGTCACATCAGACTTCTTGTCAAGATGCACCCCGCGTTATGGTGAATACAAGTTTCGATACCAAGAAAAGCGTAATGTAGTGCACGGTCTATACGAATCATGGAGGTTTTCGGATAAATACATCGAGGAATATAAGAAAGTCGTAGCAATAAATGCCGCATTAAAACTGGTGCGAGAGGCTGTCACTAAATATGGTTACGCTATTAATTCTGTTAACTTGGTTCTTGACGAAGTCGGTGATGCTGCAAGTTCACTTGAGCCGCGAGCTGCATTCTTGGTCACACTAACCACAAATTTCATGAAGAAAGGTCTAGCCGATGAAGCGGTGACACTGGCTTCTTTTGAAGACGAACTCAACGATCAGAAAGGCGACATTCAAACATCAATGTTAAAAATGACTGCCTCGGAAGCATATACACTTGTTGAAGGCGGGCTTACAAAGCAATTTGAAAGCGCGGACGAATGGCAGTTTGACAAGGTGCTCAACAAGTACTACCTTAGCAATCCCTTTGGAAAGTGGCGTGAGGTGCCACTGATAAACCACGATACGTCCTTTTGTCATATGCTGCGTAATGCGTAGGCGACGACTTTCGAAATGTGCCCAGGACGGTATGGTATATCGTGATGATTTGCGTTTTACATAGGCAACACAAGCGTGTTATATATCACGCAGGAGACACATGCATATGTCACGTAACAGCGGAGGCAGTTGTGCGTAACCCAGCAAGGTCACTCATGGCGGCCGTAGCCGTGCTTGCATTGGCCGCGATCTCCTGTGAGCATCAAGCGGCTCACACAGGGATGATTTCAATCGAACACAAGGGAAGCACCCGCCAAGTTCCCTCCATTATTTCGTTTGACGGTGATGAATGGACTTTCTCCCACGTTACGCCAAACACCCTATCGGATGGAATGACTTGTACATACGAGAGTAGTACGTACAGCAATGAATCACTTACGCTGTCTGTGGGAGGAGTCAATTCCATGAGCAAATGGAGTATTCGTAAGTATCGTTGTGACGATCGTCATTCGGACGAAAGAACACTGCTAAAGACATTGCGCCGTTCAAACGCCGGCTTTGGACACTTGGTTGATTGCGAAAACGGCACACTGGACGGTCCAACAAAACGTTTCTATGCGAATGGCAGTGTGAAATTCATTGGCCATATGGCAGATTACGCTATGGATGGTGACTGCCGTGGCTTCTACCCAAATGGTAACGTGTGGTGGATAGGTGAATACAGGATGAGGACTCCGTTGATTGACAAGGCTGTGTTCTATAATGAAAACGGTAGTGTTAACACAGAGATTGATACAATTGACGAGAGGCTAAAGGAACACACTCGGTGGCATCAATTTCAAACCAGTGATTCATGTGACTCCATTCAGGAGTTCATCCGAAGGGTAGAGGAGTCATCTGGCTGACAATAACAACTTACTTCACCTTTCGTATTGCTCGGATCCTTCGAGCTGTCGGCAGTATGATAGGTTTCCATCATGAAGTGAACAAAATTTAGCAGGATTGAACGCAGTTCAATCGCACATCGCCGGGGTATTGGTTTAAGCATTGCAGTATTCGTCGAGCCGTCGATGAGTGACGGCTGTTTTTGCTGGCATGGAGGGGAACGATGTCTGGGCCTGCTGCTCTGATTTACAAATAGTTTGTAAAGGTTATCAATCCTCGAGTTGTTCGGGGTAAGAACCATGACCTGCTCGAAATGATTGTTCTGGCTCTCAAGGCCACGATTGGCGAAGCCAACAGTCGAGCCAATATCAAACAATTCGCCAATGCGAAGCGGGATTGGTTCCGGCGATACGTCAAGTTAGAGTATGGCGTTTCCAGCCATGACACGTTTGGCCACGTGTTCACCCGGCTCGACACGGGCCAGTTTCTCGCCCGCCATGCACGGCTGGGGCGATCAGGTCGCGGGAACATTGCGTGGTCAGGAGATCGCCATCGACTGCAAGACGCTACGAGGCTCGTTCGTTCGGGCGGCCGGGCATTCACCCTTGCACACCATCACTGCCTTTGCGACCTCGTCACGATTGTGCCTGCGGCGGATGTCAGTCGAAAGGAAATGCAACGAGAAACTGGCAGTGCCTCAGCTCTTGCAACTGCTGGAACTTGCCGGGGCCACGGTCACACTCGGCGCGATGTATTGCCAGATCGAAACGGCTTAGGCGATTGTCGCTGGCGGCGGCGATTGCCTGCTGACCGCCAAGGGGAACCAAGAGACGCTGCATCTCAAGTTGCTCGAGATGTTTGCCGACTTCGGCGAGCGAAACTATCAAGTCCCGGGACTTCGCAAGCACACGTCCCGCGAATGTTCGCACGGCCGCAAGGAGCTTCGTATTTACTACACGATCAAGCCGCTCAAAGACAACTCCTTCGCGCGGTGGCCAAACCTGGGGTCGTTGGGGATGGTTTATTGCGAGTGTCAGTCAGGCGACAAGCAGCAGTGCGAAACGTCTTTCTTTATCAGGCAGTCATCCGTCCCGAGTCAAGCACCTGGCTGGGCTGATTCGAGATCACCGGCGAATCTAGAACAGCCAGCACTGGGTGCTTGATGTAACTTTTGCCGAAGACGCGAGTCGCATCCGCCGCGACCAGGCCCCTGAAATCACCGCCGCGTTCCGCCGCCTGTCCCTCAATATTTTGAATCAGGACACCCCGTCTAAGATAACATCTGCGGAAAACGCCTCCGCGGCGGCTGGGACGAGACGGTGATGGACTCGGTTTATGCGGGTTTTAACGGCAATTGAACGTGGAATTGCCCTGGGATTGAATCGCACAAGCATAGTCCTAAGTTGCTGTAATTTAGGAAATTCGGTTGGGGTTGCGCGGGGTTTGCAGAAGTTTACAAGACTTTGGGCAGTATTTGGTCTTGCGGGATTTTTTGCGGTTTCGGCAATCGCCTACGTCAACTTGGCGATCGTTTGCAGCACGCATTCCCACTGTTCAGGATAACGGCCAGAGTGTCGGCGAAGGTAAGCTGCGAACTCCTCGATCGCTTGCAGGGCTCCGGTAAAGCTCAGCCTGTTCGGACAACATCGGAACTTTAAGGCCGACGCGATCATGGCCGCGCGGATGACGCAATCGCCGATCACGTGACAGTAAACTTTCTTGCGGTAATCAGCTCGACGCAGATGATGAACTCGAGGCACCAGATCAAAGTTACGCATCTCGCCCTGGGCCAGGAGCCAGGACCAGGCGTACTAGCGATCGGCGAGAATGACATTCCCCGGAGAAAACCGGGACAACGGCGTTTGCAGAAGTGAATTCTCGCCAGACACGATCGATTTTCTCAACTTAGATTCTCGCGAAGTTGTCCACAATCGAATACTCTGACCAGTTATTTGCTCGTTCTATCGCTTCGGCGAAAAATAGAGGATGGTCATTCTCATCCCATAATATCGCAACCGCCCTCACCCAATCTTCAACTTCCTCCTCCGTCGGTAGCAGTTGCGTCTCCGGCCGAATCCGTTCCGGAATCTCCAGCAGCACACCCCCATCGCCAATCACTTCCGGCAGCGAGCCTCGATCACTACCAATCACCGGAATCCCATTCATCATCGCCTCAGCAGCCACGCGTCCAAAAGACTCCTGCCAGACCGACGGCATCAGCATGGAATGCGTGACACGCAGGTACTCTCGCGGATCTGGCGTATTTTGCATCCGATGGAGATTCGCTTGAGAAAGATCCGCCCCAGTCCGAGCCAGCCAGTCCACCGAGGCCCGACCTTCGACGACGAGCAGCGGAATATCAGGCCGACGCTTACCAAGCACTTCGGCAATCTTGGCAAACACGAACACACCTTTATGCGGCTGCGGGTTGACGAACGTGACGAATCGCCGCTCCGGGTCAGGCGCGCACACATACCTTTCACGCGGCATCAACGGATAAATCGGGACACTCTCAATCCCGACGTTTTCCCGGTACCACTGAGCATGAAAGTTGGAGAGCGTTATGGTTACGTCAAAGTCCTGGAAAAACTTCGCATCTTTGTAGGCATAGTTGCATAGGTAGAAGACCGTTCGGGCCCTGGCGTTCCGCGCCAGTTGCGTTAAAGGACCGGTCATCCAAAACCCACCATAGGTAATCACCAAGTCAGGCCGCCACGACTCTAGTACCTCGCGATAAGCATTGAGCCAAGCCGTTCCAACCGCCTTGCTGGGACTGGCCTGAGGGTCACTCGGCACCCACACCCCACAATCCACCCCATTCGACCGAAATAAGCTCAGGCGAATATCGACACCTTGATCCGATGCCTTATAGGTCTTGAAGTGAATGCCCTGTTCGATTAACAGCTCCTCGTTCGTCTTCGGCTCTTCAAAATCCAAGCGAGGCCCCGAAAACACCCGCACTTCCCACCCATGCCGAGCCAACCCTTCCATCAAATCCCGCAAAGAAATCGCCGCCCCACTCGAGGTGTCGATGTAGGAGTGATAAAGGGCAACAAGAATACGCTTGGGGCGTTCGGGCATGAGAGCTGGCTCGAGTGATGAGAGACGACCATTTTGGGAGACACCATCTTATCAAGAACGATAACCGCATTCACTACGATCGCGAAATGTTCCGACACTACAAAAACAACCCACCCGGCTCTCGATAAATACTCTCGTACTCCACATGCCGAGTCGCTAAATCCACGGCCATCACGAGCGCCACAATCCCGTCAATCCGCTCCTGACTTTTCTTCTTCGACGGCTTCCAGTTGTCGGCCGCGTCTTGTTCGATCGCCACGTTACCCGCCATCCAACGCAAAACAGGATTCCCGGCGTGGCGTAGCTTCTGGGATAGCACCAACTCTTCCAACTTCTTTGTCGGTGCCGACATGCTCGCATAGCCTTGGCCGAACGACACAATCTTGAAGCCGTCGTCATCTAACTGCGTGGCGAGTTGGGTCGCGTTCCACCGGTCGATGGCGATCTGCTCGATCTTGAAACGCTTATCCAGTTGGTTGATCTTGGACCGAATGCGTTCGTAATCAATCACCTCGCCAGGAGACGCTTCGATAAGTCGCTGCTGAATCCAGGGCACGTATGGTGCATGGTCGCGTTTCTCACGCCGCCTGGCACCTTCCTCCGGCACCCAGAACAGCGGCAGCACGTCATAATGGTCATCGCCAGGGAACACGAGAACCAGTGCCGAGATATCGGTAGTCGCAGAGAGGTCCAACCCGGCGAAACAAGTGCGACCATCTAACTCATCAAATTCTTCGTCGCACGCATCCCACTTCTCCATATTCAACCAGCGCGATTCCTGCTGGGTCCATTGATTGAGGCGATACCTGCGAAACGAGTTTTCTTTGGCGGGCGATTCCTGGGCTTCACGGCAGTCCTCGGCGAACTGCTCCGCGTCGATCGTGATGCCGAAGCTGGGATTGGCTTTCTGCCATACCCCAGGTGTTGTCCAGTCATCCTCGACATCTGCAGCGGAGATGTACGGGAAGAACGCCGTGTCCTCAACGGTTCCATCCAAGACCTGGCGAGCGTATTCGTGCTGTTCCCAACAGATACTGAGTCGGTCGTAGCCAGCGGTCGTGATGGCCAGCATGAGCGGTTGTCGGCGCGAGGCACCGGCGTATCGTAGCGTGTCCCACAGTTCGCGTGACTTCTGAGCGTGCAGCTCGTCCATCAAAACCGCGTGGGCGTTGAGGCCTTCTTTGGTGGGCACTTCGGCGGACAAAGCCCGATAGATCGAACGACTACGATGGTCCACGATCCGTTTTGTGGAGCGGACCACCTTCAGCCTCGACGCCAGATGTGGCGAGTAGTCCACCATGTTGGCCGCTTCATTGAAGACGATGGACGCTTGGTCACGGTCCGAGGCCGCGCTGTAGATCTCGGCCCCTGGTTCCCCATCACACGTTAGTAGGTAAAGACTCAATCCTGCGAAAAGGGTGCTCTTGCCATTCTTCTTCGGCACCTCGATATAACCGCGGCGAAAACGACGTGTCCCATCTGCCCGCTTCCAACCGAACAGGGGCGCCACGACGTCCTTCCATTGCCAATCCAACAGTTCGAACGGTTGATTGGCCCATTGGCCCTTAGAGTGTTTGAGAAACCGCAGGAAAAACTCACGCACGCGCTGAGCGGCATTCTCATCGAACCAGCAACCATTCTCGACGGCACGCTCGTCATTTGAGCTTCTCACCCACTGCTGCGTTACGTCCACTACCCTGCTCCCACGAACGTATCAAATTCATCTTCGGCACTCTTTTTCGCTTCGACGCGGAGACGACTGCGACTCGACGGCGTGAGACCGAACTCGACAAGGAACTTTCGCATCGTCTCCATCGCCTGGTCCGCCACGGTCAGATAAGGCGACTTCATCGGAAAGCCTTTCTCGGGGGACTTCACGATGGTGCCGAATTTCTTGACCTGTTCCTCCGCGTGAACCCAACGGCTGTAGACTGTGCAGTAGGCGGCTAATGCCGCGCGATCCGCCGAACTGAGTAATCCCATCTCATTGAGAATCTCGGAAATGCGGAACCATTCGTCTTGAGCAACTTCATCCAGGAAGTCTGGGCACGATGGAATACTGCTGGGTGCATTCGGTTCATCGTGATTGATAGCCCGTTTCCCGGGATTACCTTCGCGAATCTTAAGCACCGTCGGTTTGGGTTTGCGTCCTCTCATTGGTTAACACCCCCTGGCGCCCAATTTCGCGGGCGCGCCTGTGTTGGGTACGCGGCGGTACAGTGCACGATCCCCGGAGGATGTGACCCGCCCCGGGGGCCTCTCGGTGGCTCCTGGAGCCTTCTAACGGCATCTCTGCGGGTTTGCTGAATGGCACTTGGATTCGTATCGGTACTTGAGCCAAATAGCCCTTTGTCACACTCCGTTTTCGCTCGATGATGTGTTCGGCAGAGCACTTGGGTGTTGCCTATCTCCAGTCGCCAATCGAGTCGCACGTGAATCGGAATGATGTGGTCGACGTCCTTGGCCGAGGTATGGAGACCACGCTTTAAACACTCTTGGCAAAGGTGATGATCGAGTTGCCTTCGCCACTTAGCAATGCGTTCCCAGTCGGCATCGTAACCACGGTCTTGGGCGGAGCCGTGGCGGATTGAGGCGATCGTTCGCCCGACCGGTTTAATCGTTTCGCTTCGTCTTTTGATTCGTCTTGGCATCACGTTCCTTTCATTAGTCTGAGAGTTGATACGAAATCATTTGCTTCTCTCGCTACAACGCTTGATGTGTTTCCGAATGCATGGCTCATTTGTGTCCACGCGAAACAGTTCGCGAGTAACGAATTACCTATCGGAGAAGACTCATGACCACAAAGAAAACGACTCGTAAGCCTTCCGCCACCAAGAAGGGCACAGCTAATCGCCGTACCACCAAGGCGTCGAAGCCGTTGCAAGCAAAGCCTGAAAAAGAACCCGTTGCCAAACGCTTGTCGGCTCTCAGCGCAGCAGCCAAGGTCCTGAGCGAATCGACCGAACCACTCAACACCAAACAAATGGTCGAAGCGATGGCAGAGAAAGGCTATTGGTCCAGTCCAGGCGGCAAGACGCCGCACGCCACGCTCCACAGCGCGATCATGCGGGAGATTAACACCAAAGGCAAAGACGCCCGGTTCAAGAAGACCGAACGAGGTAAGTTCGCGACCAACGGCTAGGACAACCAAACACTTCGCCCACAACGCCCGACGTTCGCCACGTTTGGGCGTTTTTTTGTTCTGGGCATAGTGAGGGCAGTTGTCTGTTTCGACGTCACACGGCCAAATGTCGCGGCCAACGAGAAAGCTGCTGAATTGTGCCGAACCATGCTTGATGTTTTCCAGCACGTATGGCTCATATGCCATATAAGAAACGACACCCAAACCGGAGACCGAACTATGCCAGCTAACGACCACGAAACCAAGCTTCGCGACGCCTTCCAGAAGATGGACCCACACCAATACCAAGAGATTCGCGACGCGTACTACAAAGCGGTTGAAGGCCTGCAGAGCCTGGCCCAATCGCTCGAGTTCGCCGACATCGGGGTTGGAGAGACGAACGACCACGTGCTGATTGAGGAGCACCTGACTGCGGTCGAGGCGATCCACGTGATGAACCAAAGCTTGCTGGGTAAGATTCTTTAGAGCGTTCACCGCATCGCCTCCTCTCTGGCCTTCATCGGGATAGGCGAGTCTCCCGTTCTTTCTAGTACCGCTGGCTTGCCAGTGAATCTTTGGAAGCGGTCGACAATCGTGTCGCAGTAGTAGGTATCGAGCTCCATCAGGTAGGCCTTACGTCCCGTCTGTTCGGCGCCAATAAGCGTTGACCCGCTGCCACCGAATAGGTCCAAGACGTTCTCACCGGCGACCGTGGAGTATTGCATGGCTCGCACAGCCAGTTCGGCAGGCTTGGCCGTTAAATGTTCCATTTGCTGGGGCGGTATCTTCTTGACGTGCCATAGATCAGGCACATTGTGCGGCCCGTAGAACTTGTGGGCGGAACCCTCTTTCCAACCGTAGAACGCAATTTCAAAACACCCTAGAAAATCCTTTCGCGTCAGCACTGGGTGAAGCTTGTCCCACACGATGGCTTGGCTGAAATACAAACCATGCTTCTTTAGAACGGGTGGATAATTGCCGAGGTTAGCGTAGCCGCCCCAGATGTAGAATCCACGCCCCGGTGCCAGCACGCGAGTCATATTGCCAAACCAGGCATCGAGCAGTCGATCGAATTCTTCATCCGACACAAAGTCATTCGCCAACGGTCGATCCTTGGACCGCATCTTCTTCGGAGCACCATTTGATTTACGTTTGCTCGAGTCCGCAAAGCTGCTATTGCCCGCGGCGATGGCGTTCTTCGACCTCGGTTCCACCTTCACGTTGTACGGAGGATCGGTATTCACCAGATGAATCACCGCACCATCAAGTAATCGATCAACGTCGTCGACCTTGGAACTATCACCACACAACAATCGATGGTCGCCAAGTATCCACAAGTCGCCTGGCTGTGTGACCGGATCATCTGGTGGCTCAGGCACATCATCGGGATCGTTCAGCCCGTCCTTCACATCACCGCTGAGCATCTTGGCCAGTTCGTCATCCTTGAAGCCAAGTAGCCCCAGATCGTAGTCGGCGTCCTTAAGGGCGTTCAGTTCGATCGGCAGTAGATCCAAGTCCCATTCGGCAATGGTCGCCGTTTGATTGTCCGCGATTCGGTAGGCTCGAATCTGTTCATCGCTCATCCCTTCAGCTACATGAACCGGTACCTGGGTCATGCCCAGCTTCTGAGCCGCCTTGAGTCTCGTGTGGCCGACGATAACCACACCTGCTTCATCCACTACGATTGGCTGGCGAAATCCAAACTCCGCGAGCGACTTGGCCACGGCATCGACTGCGCCATCGTTCACGCGAGGGTTGCTGGGATAGGGGGTGACGTCAGAAACGTTCCACTGTTCGATCTTCATCAGATAGAGCTGCCTACGCACAAGTGTTCGTGCTGGTAGCTCCGAGATGCGGAGTGCGGCCCTGGCGATCCAGGGCGGCGGACAAGAGAACCAGAAATCTCTTGTCACTGGTGTTGCACGTATTTTACTCGATGCGGGGTGGGCATTGCTATGTTAGTGGCGATGTATTTGATACGAAACACGAAGATAAGTGTTGGTCAGCGCAGGTTCATCCGATCGAAAAGTACGTGACGCCGAACATGTTGGCAGATAGAATTCAGAACACGCTCTGTCAGTCGGCCAACAAAAGCCGCTTGCCGTAGTACTACGCAGAGTATTCAGGTCGGAGCTTACCTTTGATGAAGTCTCGTCGTCGACTATACGCAATCTTGATCACAGTCGTCGTCCTAGTGGTCGCGTACCCAACGTGGTGTTACCTTCGCATCCGTTCCTATCAGACGTTCATTCACAGCCAATACGATGCCGAAATCAATCAACTAGTAAACACGACTCACGTTTGGCCCGAAGACGCATATTCCGACGAGGAAGCTTTCCGAAAGGGAGAACAACTGGAAGACGATCTAAAAGCAATCTTTAGTAACGGTGATTTCTACTGCGCCAGTTGGTCGTACGATTCTCATCACGGGTTAAGGAGCACAGGAATTCCTGACCAAGGATATACGACGTTCGATATTCTGTTTTTCCGCGCGTCAGGGCCCAAGTCACAGTCCCTTGCCTACGGAAGAACGCACGACGGCGTACCATTATTGGTCTATGAGCGATGGTTGCCGGATGCACCAATCATGAAGCACATTAGGATCGTCTTCTATCGCGAAAAGGTCGACAAGCGTCGTGAATCCAGGGCAGCCAGTTAAAGTCATGTGAGTCAAGAACTCGAAGCGTGTGATCAAAAGCTAGTCACGCTCTGTGTACGGCGATCTTGTTAATTGCAGTTCTATGCCTCCCTAGGTATCGCTAAGCTCACCTCGCAACTGTTGCTCTAGTTCGCTTGGTGGCGTGGAGAACTTCGCCCCCAACGGCGCCGTGATCGCAATCCGAGCCCGACGCCCCTTTCGACCGACCAGCCGGATAACGATGCACACGCCGTCCACCTCGACCGTTTGCGATTCACCTTGAGAATACCAATCGACCAATTGGCAGCGTTTGACCTTCGATTCCTTCCTATTCATTGTTTGATCCTTACTCGACAATCGTGGAAGTACACACGTCGCAGTGGCATGCCTCGACGTGCTGTGTATTTTCGATTGGTGGTTGCTGAACCCGGTCACCCTTCACTACCCCCGAAGAGGTGTTGAATCCTCGCGCTGAGGAGCGGCAGGCGTAATCAAGATGACCAACGTGTCGAGATGCCCACCAGCCATCGGCGTCCTCATCCCCCATTTCTGCCATTCATCGGTGGACCAAATCGTCAATCGGATCATCGAAATCTAAAAAGTCTAAGGTGAGGCTACCGTCGCGCACCGTCGCGTAGGTTCCCATTGCAGTTGGAGATAATCACGTGCGTGTGTGCGCGCCTGCGCACCCGCGATAACAGTGGGAAACGTCGCGACGGAGCGCGACGGTAAATCCCCAAACCCCTTACCACAAACTCCATGCCTACCTCGTTTAACATTAGATACCTCCCATTCGAGAAATGCCCTCGTAGAAATTCTCGGTGGTCCCCCGACGGCGAGTGACGCCAGGAGCGGCGGCGGCCAGATCGCGACCGAAGGTTTGCTTGGTCGAGACGAGTTGCCTGCCTTCGTCATCACACCATTGTTTCCACGCGTCATAGAGGGAGTTCGTACTGATGCGATATCCTGGCCCCACAATGCACCGGTTACGCACGAACGCAGCAACTGGGGAGGACAGGTCCTCAATTTCCTGAACGACATCCTCGACGGCACTGGGCATGACGAAGTGACCACGCTCATGGAGACGCTGCCAGCCTTCAATGGCCCAATTCAGAATGCCAGGCAATTCGGCAAGCAGTCGCTCGGTAAGCCTAGGGTCCTCTTTGCCAAAGAAGCTATGGTGGAATCGCAAGATCATGAACCGCCCGGCTAAAGCACCGCTTGAGTCATTGAGCCGTGGAAATTCGTTCGAGAGGAACATGAAGCGTGTGTTCAGCTTCGTCGTGAGACTAGGCATATGCTTCCGATCGATCGTGAGAGCATCTTCTCCGGAGATACAGAGAAGACGCTCCACCACCGTGGAAACATTCTCACCGTGGAATCGGGCATCACTGACGATTGCTAGAGATTTACCTATTAGCGGCTGGAGACCGAAGTTACCTGCCAGGCTGGAAGTAGTCGGACCGCTTACATTGCATTCCCCGACGAGTCGTCTCAGCACGCGTGCAATCGTTCCTTTCCCGCTCCGTTTTGGCCCCACCATAAGCAGGATCTTCTGCAAGGACGTATCCGCGGTCAGGCAGTAGCCGAACCATTCCTGCAGTAGGTCATGTGATTCACAGTCCCCATCGAACAATTGATGGAGGAACTGGTACCAGTTTTTTGGCTCCGGCGCCAAAGGATCTGGGTCAACATCCAGCGCGTTAAGCGTGAAAAAGCGTGGGGTCGGTGGGAGGCGTTCCATCGTGGGAAGATGAAGCAACGTAGTCCGACACGGCAGGACATCCTCGACATCAACATCGTTCGGTGGCCTACCAAGCCACGAAGGCGACGCGACAGTATCTGGAAGGTGGACATGACCTCGAAGCGACTCAAGTGCCGCATTGACGGTATTCGGGTTCGACTCGAAGTCGATAAGTTCTAGCTGCTCCTTACCACGGCTGCGAACATAACGAAGGGCGCCATGGAGCCAGTTCTGCAGACGCTTTTTGACTTCATAGTCCTCGACCTGGACGTATCGGTTGTCCCGCCAGACCACTAATTGACTGGCATAAAAGTGAATCGTGCGACCATCCGGATGCGAGTGAAACTCTTGGACATAGGCTTCCGCCGTCGGAATCGTCCTCTTCGGCGAAAGCACCACGCGACCAGTCACCGGATCACGATTGCCAAGCGGCACGTAACCCTCTTGGTCGACTTCTAAGGCCTGCCCGCGATGACATTTACGCTCCGCGTCCCGAATCCGCTGTAGAATTTCTTCATCGGTCCAGTCCTTGGGAAATGGCTTCTCACGAGCGTAATTCTGGATGGTTGCCAAGGCAGTGGTGTCATCCAGGTCAAACTCGACGGTCCGGCAGGCCGCGGCGAAAAGCCGATGGGAACCGTCACCCTTATCGGTCACACCGATCCGTAGCATCGCGGCCAGGCATAGGGAAGCACGCTTGGCCATATCGATGTCCAATGTCGCCTTAGGCGTCGACTGCTCGGTGTTAGGCGGCAGATCCTCTTCCGGCGGTGGAGGTGTCTCGCCAAGCTCCTCGAACACCGCATTCGCCAGTCGTTCAACGCATTGTCGAAGTTCTTCAGGATCCACAACCGCTGGTTCCGCATTATCTCGGTCCCAGTCGATCTGCTCGCCAGACTCATGAACACTCGGCGGAAACACGGTCTGTGCGCCCGTCGATCGAATCTCCACGAGCATGCCAGCTGACTTGCTGCGGAACTTCTGCGTCTCCATGGGTGACGACACTCGGTAGATCCAATGCGACCGAGGCTTGGAATCACGTCCAAACTTGGCATCTGTTCGCGGTAAGTATTCTTTAGCGAGTTCAACAGCCCGCGGGTTATCTAAGTCGATGTCGATGAGCCAACCAGACGGCTCGCCCATCAACACCCCCACGTTCTGCCGACTACGATCGAAATACTTGCCAAGTTCTTCTTGCGTGATCCGAACCTTCTGCCAGCCCGTAAAGCCAGGGTTCTTCGAGCGGTACGGTATCGGGACGACCGACCACCCACGCTGGATGTATTCAAGGGCAGCGTCTGCCCCGGTTTGAACAATCACGCAGCACCTCCTGGCATTCCATGGCCATTGAACTTCGATTTACCATCCTTCTCGATCCGTTCGACCCGGAAGCTGTCGTCACCGATTTCCCGAAGCAGGAAACCGGCGAACAAGCGGCTGAGATCGACGCCAACCTGATTGCTGGCGTCGACCACACAGGTCATTTGAGAAGCATCAAATAGATGAGCCGCGTCGAGGCGAATGCGGGCGCGACCATGAAGGGACTCCACGCCGAACAGAGCCAGGACGATTGCCGCCTGGACATCCTCCCGTTCAACGTGTTTTGCGAATGTGAAGCGATAGACAACTCTTGGTGCTGTCATGACCGGTCTCCGAGCTAGGTGAAAGTGGCGACTAAACATCAGTTACGCTGTTTGCCTCCTGTGCGCTCGGAAAATCGATATATTCTCGAAGTCCTCGGTTCTCGAAGTACTCACCGACAAACTGGAGCGACCGATAGATGGCGCTGCGTGAGAGATTCAGTCGGTTCGCGATTTCAGAAATCGTGTGACCAGTGCGGTACAACTGACAGATGGTCTTCTCAGGCGCGATGAGACCATCGATCGCTGCATCGACCTCTCGCCAGTCTTCGCCAGGCACACTTCGGTGGTCGATCACGTCGAAGAGCTCACCGTCGTGAGGAGACACGGGCCACTGGATGGTTTGGCCGCAGCCATGTCGTTTTCGGTAGAACTTCCGAATCAGATCATGTTCACGGTTTTCGACCAGGTGATGGACGAAGCCATGGACGGTGCCGCGCGACGGGTCGAAGTTATCCCACCGCTGAAGAACATGCAGAGCGAGTTCCTGGCGGTAATCGTCGACCCCAGAGGGATCATGGAGTTTTTCAGACAGGCGACGGGCCACTGAACTCAGGATGAATTCGGTTTGCCGTAGAGCCGTATCGACATCGGGATGTGAATTTGGATTCGCAATCATACCGACCCTCCTTTACCGGAGAGTTGGCGGATCGCCTCGATCGATTCGAGCTCTTGACGAATCTGCTCAACCGCGGAATTATCGTACAGGCGAAGAATGCCTGCCCGAGCGGCTGGCCGGATGTGGCCGCGGGTGGCTAGGACGTGCAAGACACGGTGCAGAGGCACGTCCAGCTTTTCAGCAATAACTCCAGTCGTCTGGAGCCGGGGAGGTGAGGTAGACATGGAACATCTCGCTTTCTTTCAGGAGGAAACAAAACCCTTCCGAAAGTGGTCGAAATATTCACGTCTTCGCGTGGACACCCTAAAAATACAGGGTCAAATTGACTTTGAAGGTGCATGAACCTTCATGAATATGCTCAGCAAAGCGGCAGAGTCATGCGTGGTCGCTCCGGTCATCCTTTAGTTGCTGAACCCAGAAACAGAAGCCTTCTGGATTGTCAAGCATCAGTGCCTTTAGACGGAGCAGCTCTTCGCGCTGATCCTTTTCTGCCTCCTTAACCAATTTAAAGAAGTCCATTTCTGCCTCTTCCATCTCCTCAACAGCCACGGCGGGTCCCACCTCCCGGGTCTGCGCATGAGTCTTTTGGTCAATATCATTGAAGCCATGTGACTTTGCTTTTTTTGCCTCATGCGTCCATGCCTTCAGTCGAGGTACTTTTCGTATTGCTTTGCGAACGGTATTGGACGAGCACCCAATTCTAATTGCCAGCTTATCCGGACCGGTGTACTCATCTCCAATATCAACCATATGACTGAGAACCTTGGCAACCTCCTGCCATACCCACCTCTTCTTACGCGAAGAATCGTCGGTTGTGTCGACTACGTGACTCTCATTCACTTGGCATTCACCTTCATCCTCCACTTTCGTTGAGGGCGGATCCCGAAGCAACTGGACGATCCTTACAACAAGCCATGCCTTTGTGTCCTGTCCGTCCTCATCTTCAACACGCATTACCGCCTTCTTAATCTTCTTAGCCAGCGACTTCTCATTTCCCTCCAACGCGTGAGAAAGAAGTCCTTTGGCAATCTTTCCATTCATCGCATTGACCTCGAGTTTATCCAGGTCGCCCTTCCATCCATCTTCAACAATCAAATTGGCAACTCGGATGACACGTTGGGCGTACCATTCCCAATACATCTCTGGTGGCGGGCAGTGCGGATGTGCATCCCACTTCTCAAATTTGCCCGTCTCGAAATGGAAGTCTCGCGGCTGCACATTGAGCTCATCGAACGCATATTTCAAACGGAGTTCGCGTTCCCATTCTTTCTCTCTTTCGACTCTGGCAAGTAGTCCCTCGGTTTCTTTCACTTCTCCTTGTTTCAAAAGATCATCGAGTTCGTCTTCATTCACGTCTACTCTCCGGAAAGAAAATTCTATGATTCGCACAGATTCCGAGCGCACGGACTCGAAACGACGTATTGGAAATGCGAACCGGTTAACAGTCCGCACCTTGATGGATGAGGTAATAAGGAATGACGTACCGCTCGCATCGCGGATGGGATGAGGCTGATCCGCTCGACGAAGTGGCGACTATTTTGGCTCGCGGCGTACTACGCTATCAGCAAGCACGCCAATCGTGTTCAGCTCCCAGGACACGTCTGGTCAAGCCCCCAGAAAAAGTTTCCGACGACCGCTTGAGTTCCCCGCCAGAACCTTGCTCTCTGGACACACGTGTTAAATCCGCGTCTCTCAACCCAGGAGAAGATGAATGTCGTTAGACATCGACAAAGAGGTCACGGTCATGGAAGGGATGACCGTCAACGAACTTCGCGCGAAGTTTGCGGCAGTATTAGGCGAAGCGACCAATGGGCGAAATAAACGCTGGCTCATTCGAAGGATTGCATGGCGCCTACAAGCCAATGAATTCGGAGGGCTGTCGCAGCGTGCCAAGGATCGGGCGGCGGAACTGGTGAACGTCGCTGATGTGCGTGTAACACCGCCCAAGGATTCAAAGTTAAAAAGGCCTGCGGCGACCACCACTAAGACCAAAACGATCAAGTCACCGACCGATCCACGTTTACCACCAGCCGGCACCTCAATCATCCGTACCTACAAAGGCAAGTCCCTCGAGGTTCGCGTCTTAGACAATGGTTTGGAATACGACGGGACGCTTTACAAATCCCTCTCCGCTGTGGCCAAGGCAATCACTGGAAGCCACTGCAACGGCTATCGCTTCTTTCGCTTGGAGGACCAGGCATGAGCTCGAAGAAGAATAATACTGATTCCATTAGATGCGCCATATACACGCGCAAGTCGTCTGAAGAAGGACTCGACTCCGAATTCAATTCCTTAGATGCACAGCGCGAATCGGCTGAATCGTTTATAGCCAGTCAGATATCAGCCGGGTGGGTCTGTCTGCCGGAACAATACAACGATGGCGGGTTCTCAGGCGGCAACGTTGAACGCCCTGGCCTGAAGAAACTCCTAGCTGACATCGAGGCAGGTAAAATCGACTGCGTGATCGTCTACAAAGTTGATAGACTTTCACGCTCCCTCATGGACTTCGCGCGGATGATGGAGACGTTTGAACAACACGACATCTCTTTTGTTTCCGTCACACAGCAGTTCAATACCACGCACTCAATGGGCCGACTCACGCTCAACATACTTCTCAGCTTCGCCCAGTTCGAGCGAGAAATCATTGGCGAGCGCATTCGGGATAAGATCGCCGCACAGCGCCGTAAGGGGAAATGGGCTGGAGGCACGCCGGTACTCGGATACGACGTCGACCGTTCCGGCAGTAGTCCCAAACTTATTGTCAATCAATCGGAAGCCATCCAAGTCAGAAAGATCTACGAACTCTATCTCGAACTTGGCTCCCTGCTTCCGGTCGTCGACGAATTGAAAGCTCTCGGCCTACCCAACAAGACCTGGCACACGAGACGCGGCAAGCCCAAGGGTGGAAAGCCATTCGACAAATGCAGTCTTCACGCCCTGCTGACCAACCCGATCTACGTTGGCAAAGTAAAGCATAAGAACGACGTGTTCGAAGGTGAGCATGAACCGATCGTTGACGCGGATATTTTCGACGATGTGCAGACCCAATTGAAAGCGAATGGACGAACACCTACGGGGCAGGTCCGCAACAAGCACAATGCGTTAATACGAGGCCTTCTGTTCTGCAAACACTGCAACAGCGCAATGGTCCACACGTTCACCAACAAACGGAATCGGCGCTACCGGTACTATCGCTGTGCCCAACTGATCAAACAGGGGCGAACCTCTTGCCCTACCCCGTCTTTGCCCGCCACCGAGATCGAACGGGCCGTCATCGATGAGATTCGATTAATTGCTCAGGACCAGGATCTGCAGAAGGAAGTGTTCAACCAAGCCAAGTCGCTCCTGGAAGAAGACCGAGAAGGCATCACGCGGTCAATTGCAAATCTCTCGCGTCAGCTGAGCAAAGACCAGAATGAATTGCAGCGACTATCCGAAGCGCCAGACCCTTCGAATTCGATAGCAACGTGCATCGCGGGATTGCACGAGCGGATTCAACAGAACGAGACGGAGTTGAGTCGGCTCAAACGCAAAGTATCAGAGCAAATGGAACGGTCAATTGAAATGAACGAGGTCATCGCGGCATTTAATGACTTCGACCAACTTTGGGATACGCTTCGACCTCGCGAACAACAACGCGTCCTCGCCCTCCTCGTCAGCCGGATTGAATTCGATGCCTCCGACAATTCAATCTCGATCGACTTCCACGATCTAGCGACAAGCAAGGAACTTGCAACATGCTGACCGCCAAGCGAAAGCTCCACTTTAACACCGATAGCCGCGGGCGAAAGCGAATCGACCGGGAACCCAAACCGAAACCAGTCGTTCCCCAAGGTCGTGTTCCACGTGTCTCCAAGCTTTTGGCGCTGGCGATTCACTTCCAGCAGCTATTGGATGATCGTGTCGTGGCGGATCAGTCGGACCTGGCCTGGCTGTCGCAAGTAACGCAGCCGCGGATCACGCAGATCATGAATCTACTGATGTTGTCCCCGGAGATTCAGGAAGAGATTCTGCAATTGCCAAAGGTGGTAGAGGGTAAGGACCCGATTCATGAGAAGCTGCTTCGGCCGATTGCGGCTGAGGTTTGTTTTCGGAAGCAGTTTGAATTATGGCAGAAGAGTCACGGATTGCGTACTTCTGAAGAGCCCTAGCTCTGCTACCTAGGTGCCATAACCTGGAGTAAGATGTTCATTGATTCAGTCATGACATTGTTTCGCTTGGCATTCACATTTCATTCAGAAGCCGAGATTCACTCCTCAAACATCCTGATTCACAACCTCCGAGATCGGCTTCGGCTTTCCAAACGCATAGCCCTGGAACAGGTCGAATCCAATTTCCATGCAGCCCGCAACTTCCTCGGGCATTTCGACTCCTTCGGCAAGCGTGCGGATATTCAACTGCTTTGCCGACTCGTGCAACGTTGCCACCAATTTGAAATTGCGATCATCTTGCGCCAGTCCCTGAATCAGGGAGCGGTCGAATTTCAGAACGTCAGGCGAGACCTGGCATAGTTCCACCAACCGGGACTGCCCTGCCCCAAAGTCGTCGAACGCGAGTTGAATCCCCAAATCGCGGAGTGCCGCTGAAAATTCGCGTAGCAAGTTCAAATGTGTGATCGCCTTTTCGTGGATCTCGATGACGATTTGGCGATCGGGAGAATTTTCGCGCAGCCTTTGAATTGACTTGAGCAGGTCTGCATCCAGCGTTTCGTTGGGATGTGTGTTCAAGAACAGGATCCCATCGGCGTTCGCTTTGTCGATCGTTTCCAACGCCCTCAAACGACACACTTCACTTAACCTCTTCTCCACACCCAGCTTCTCGGCCTGATCGAACAACACCATGGGCGATTCGAGACCATCAACTGTGGCACGCACGAGTGCTTCGAAACCGATCGAATGCTGCGAACCAGCATCCACGATCGGTTGAAAACAGGTGGCCATACAGTTGCCGGCGATGACTTTATGCATGCTCGACAGTGCCCACCGATGCTCAGGACGGGTCTCCACGGCCGTTCGGTCAACGACAGCAGTTCTCGTCTTCACCAGTCGCAGTTCAACATCTGCAACCTGGACGAGATCTAGTTCATTGAGCGCAACGGTGTCCTGAATCCGATGACCATTCACGAAGGTCCCGTTGGTACTACCGAGATCCGTGAGCCGAAGCTGATCATTCACAAGTTCGATTTGTGCATGACGTTTCGAGACATTCGGTGAGCCTACAGGAAAATCCGTTTGTGGATCGCGGCCTATGGAGACCAGTCCGCTCCGAAGAGGCGTCTTCGCGATCGTGCTATGCCCAGGGAGACATCCCTCTAACGCCCATCCTTGCAGCGAATGGTTCGTTTCCACGTTGCCCAAAGCACCTTTGACAACAAGCTGCTGCGTGTCGAAACTTGGGTCTCGATTGACGAAATTGTGATCGACCGAAGGCGAATGCATTTTTGATTTCTCAGTTGGAAGTCGCTGAATCAATGTTCTGTTTGGTTGACACTTCATACACGGCTTCGCCCTGGCCGCCGCGTATCTTCCGCAATTGAAGCTGCGATTCTGCAAGTGTTTCCATGCAATTTTCGTCCTGGGCAATATCTTCAGAGACGACCCATGCGGATCCGGTGGCGGAATCCAACAAGCGGCCTAAGTAGGAAATCGATTTGCCGACATAGCTCACGCGACCATTAAAGCTGGTCGACATGGCCACGCCTCGGTGTACCGCGATTTGAATCTTGGCGTATTGATCGGAGGCATTTACGCCGAATTCACGATTAAGGTCGTTTGCTGCATGCATCGCGCCCGACACGGTATTGAAACGTGCGACGATTCGATCATCCGCTTCCTTAATCACTTCCCCGTCATAGCTTGAAAGGGTCGACCGAATCGCATCGAACACATGCTCGATTCGCTCGCACGTCACCAAGTCGCCCAGTGTTTCAAACATGTCGACGATGTTCGTTACCAGAACGGCCATTAAGGCACAGTTGGAAACGTTCGACAGTCGATCACGGCTGATGCTTTCGCCTGGGAACAGCTCGCGGAATCGCGGTAATTTCTGTGCCTCCGCCGCGGTAATGGCGTCGCGGCGTGAAGCGGAACGCTCTAATCGAATAATGAGACTCTCGGCGTGATGATTGGTCAACTGAAAGACCTGGCGGCCCGCGAACACTCGAATCGGGCGACGAAGCCGATCAGCGTGGTCTAAGTCGACCAGCGTTCGATTGGAACCCGCTGAGGGGTCTGCCACAATGTTGATCGTGTACGGCAGCTGCGAACTGCGAATGATGTACGA
Organism: Blastopirellula marina; assembly: GCF_002967765.1. NCBI lineage: Bacteria > Pseudomonadati > Planctomycetota > Planctomycetia > Pirellulales > Pirellulaceae > Blastopirellula > Blastopirellula marina. The sequence goes on from NZ_PUHY01000016.1 coordinate 133,973, forward strand.
GCCCGGGGACAGATGGCAGTCAACTTCCAAGGTTTCTCCGGCTTCCATCCGAACCTGGGCAACCACATGCGGAGCGTGTTCCGGGCCACCAATGCAATAGGTCTTGAGGTCGGCTTCGCGTATCTCCGGGTGGACGCTAAACACCAATTCGACTGTCTTGCCCAGATCGACGTCAAAATCGTGTTCGCACGAATCGCAATGAGCGTGGCGTTCCATCTCCTTGATTGTGTCCTTTATGACCGAGGCGACTCGGCAGGTCGGGCACAGAATATCCCAATGCAATTCGAGCAAGCCGGCGCTGCAAGCAGCCAGGCACGTCGCGGCAAAGGCATTGACTTCCATATCGAGCTGCTCAGCGAGTCGTCTCGGGCGAATTCTCGCTAACTCCTGTGCTGGTGCCTCGATGATGTATTCGAGAAGCGTCTCCAGGCAGTTTATATCCACTTGTTCGGCGATGAGCTTGGTTCGCACCGCATCGAGACGTTTGCGGGAGTTCGTCGAAATACTATGCGGTGGCAAGTATGCGTCCTTGGCTTTTCCGCCCTGCAACCGCCCCATCACCATTTCGTTGATTCGTCGATAAACTTTGTCGAGTGGCTTTCGACCTTTGAAATTGACTTCGACGTAAGCCAATAGCCATCCCAGCCATCCGCGAGGCGCGATCTTAACATGGTGCGTTAGTCGACTGCCGCCCTGCGGGTTCGCTTTCAATTCGACATGGCTAATGAACCAGCGGAATGGACCATTCTCGAATTCCCTGAGAACGTTGAGGCGTCGGCCTTCGACCCATTCAAATGGGTGTTCTTTCCACGTCAGCGTGGTAAAGCCAAGTTTGAACGAGCCGAAGCGATGCTTTTGACCTTGCTCGTCGCGACGTGTCTCGTATTCAACAGGAGGTAGTCCGACCGACGCATTCACGCGCTCGGTATTGGAAACCAACGGCCATAAATCATCCGAACTTCCGTCGAGGTCCCAGTCCCATTTTGCTTCAAATAGCGATCCCTTGGTTGGCGGTAGAATTGGGTGAATCGCGTTCGGACTCACGCCTCCATTGAGAATTTGATCGATCTCTTCACGGAGATGCGTCGCGTCGACATAGCGGAGATCAGGTGTCTTCTGGAGCGTCTTGAGAACAATCTGACTTGTTCGATCACTAATCTCAGGATTGATCTTGGACAATTCCGGTGCTTCGTCAAAGCAATGCATCGAGATCAGCTTGATCTGATCGTCGGCAATGAACGGTGGTTTTCCCGTCAGTAACTCGAACAGGGTGATCCCAATTGAATAGACGTCGGCACTGGGTGATAATCTCCCCTGCTCCGTACATTGTTCCGGTGCCATGTAGTAAGGCGTACCGAGTATAGCCGCCGTCTGCGTTAACTGAAGGGAGGCTCCCTGATCTATGTGCCGAGCGAGCCCAAAATCAGTTACCTTGATCGATGGCAAGTTCCCATCGTTTATCGCAGACAAGACGGCTTGGGCAGAAGACTCATCACCCATCTTCAAAGCCGAGAGAAGAATGTTAGCCGGCTTCAAATCGCGATGAACAATTCCATTCTGATGCGCCGCTTCCACACCAAGGCAGACTTCACGAATAATTTGTAGCGCAAGCCTTTCCGGCAAACAACCATTCTTCTCAAGAACGAATTTTAAATCCGCACCTTCGACAAGTTCCATCACCAGAAAACTGGTTCGCCCTTGCTGGCCCACGTCGACCAGATTAGCGATGTTGGGATGACGGACTTCCGAAAGGAGTCGAATCTCTTTTTGAAATCGCCGAAGCGTCTCTTCGTCTGTGATTGTATCGACAGGCAGCGTCTTGATCGCGAACTGTTCGTTCGAATCTGCGTTCAGCCCGAGATAAACTGATCCCATCCCTCCCTGACCCAGTTTTCGTATCAGTCGATAGCGAGGCCCAAGGTCAGGCAGCAATTCCTCAGGTGACTCATCGAGGGAAGCGACACCAGACGTTGGGCTGGCGCAAAGTCTTTCCAGCCCAGTCGACCAGGACGGATCGGGGACGATTGCGTTGTCTGGGATGACTCCCGTTTTGTCGAGTGGATCGGCTGCCATAATTAAGATTGGCCGTTTTATACGAAGAACAGAGACGTTTCAGGGTGTACTTAGTCGCATGAACTATAGGTCACCTGTCACAATTCGCTCCTCGTTCCCGAACACATCCCGCACAGGCCTAGCTAGCAAGCAAATCTTGCCGCAGTTCGATAATAAATTGACCAGCATTTTCCACTTCTAACCCCCCACCCAAGGGGAAAGGCTTCTCTGGATCGGCCCTCTCTCCCTGTCGTTAGTGGGGCCAGATCGAATCGATCGTATCAGTTGAAGCACTTACACACTCTGTAGCGGAAAATCGGACGGTTCTCAGAGTTGATCGCTCGAACATCCGATGGCTTTTCTGGACGTGTTCGCAAGTCCGTCCGAAGGCGAGGTAAGTAACGTAGAGCTCACCTCAGCTTGCGCAAAACATACTTAACTATCGAATCAGCGATCGAAGCAGCTGCAAATGAAACCATCCATTCTGACAACGCTGTTTGCTGCTACTTTGCTCGCTATTCTGGCTCCACGGATTGGTTCAGGGCAGGAATGCACTGAAGGATGGCCTGGCGACTATCCGCCCATCTCGGAAAGCTGTGGCGCTTTCCAATCGACGAATCGTTGTTCGTGGTATGACGGCTTGGAACTCTTTGCTGGGCTAGACGGATCCAAGCAGCCGCAAGATTTTGGAGTGAATGCACAATTCGGTGGGCGTCTGCATGCCAACTGGGGAATCCCTTTGTGGGAAGACTCCGGGATTGGATTCCAAATTGGTACTGCGGTATCGCAGACGGATTATGCAGTGTCCGTTACCGAAGCGTTGGAAGGTTCCTCTAGTCGGACACAAAGCTTTATTACGGCGGGGATTTATCAACGAAGCCCGTCTGGCTGGAACTTGGGAGTGGTCTACGATCACCTCTACCAAGATCACTACGACATGGTAACGCTCGGTCAGATCCGAAGTGCTGTCAGTTACGAACTAGGCACAAGTGACGAACTGGGCGTGATCGGAATGCTGCCTGTCATGGGCTCTGATGCGTCTTGGGGAATGACGTCGGTCAACTTGCGTCCGCTAGGCCAAGGTCGTCTTTACTGGCGACACTGGTGGGAGTCCGGTGTTCAAACCACATTCTGGCTGGGAGCTTCGGAATCACACCATCAAAACAACGCGGCCCTCGGCAATAGCCCAAAGACTGGTACCGTCTTCGCCTACGGTGCAGACTTCCAGGCCCCTTTGAACAACTACCTCGCCCTATACGGCGAAGCCAACTTCATTACGCCTGCAGATACCGGCACCGTTGACGCCTATCTCGGCATTGCGTTCTACCCTGGCGGCGGCGCGTTCAAGTGGCAACGCCGCCAGTCAACCGCACTCTTACCAGTCGCCAGCAACCCCTCATTCTCTGTGGACCTCAGGTAGCAACTCGAAAGCTACCAATCGACAAAGCTTTAACGTGGCTCGCTTGGCCGTCGATCTGCGGGTCACTTGTTGATAGATGCCGATCGATCAACTCGCAACAGTCAAATGCCTTAATTTGAGCTCCAGAATTGAGGTCGTTAATACAGCTCCTCGCCGTTCGTTCCATAGAATCAAATGGCTTGAGTGAAAGGTCGCGCCCAGCTTCGCGTCTGCCCCGCTCTACCGAACCCAACGGCCTATTAACCCGGCGCTAGTGTCTCTGCTAAATCGGTGAGACAAAGGCCAAAAAGGGCCGTCGACGTCTCGCTTTGTTGTTGGCCGGGTTATGTCTCTCTTAGATTGAGAGAAGCGAGTAGAGAAAACGCGTCATCGCAACTCGTTGCGTGTTCATGGGATAAAACGAAGCACTTCTATTCCCCGTGAGATACGGCCACGAAAAAACCCTGGTTGAGCGTTATTTGCTAAACCAGGGTTTAAGTGGCGGGGGCCGGATTTGAACCGACGACCTCGAGGTTATGAGCCTCGCGAGCTACCTAGCTGCTCCACCCCGCGTCAATGAGTACAAACAAGTTTGCGACTCGTTTGCTGAGATGGTGAATTGTAGGTAATGGGCATTCATTGTCCAAGGGGGCCCCGAGCGATTTTTTTTCGTCTCAGCGTAAGTAATTTGCTATCACACGCTTTCACTCAGTGATTTCCGGCACAATCGTTAGAACCTGACGCGATTGATGTGTCATCTGCTGGCGAAAGGGATATCATTTCGTTGGCGATTGGGTATTCGGCACGTAGATTCTCCTAAGCGCTAATAATGCAAGGGATTGCGACTTTTTAAGGGAGCTCACGAGTTCGTGGCAGACGACGATCAACTTTCGCCGAAAGATTCGCAAGACGATGCGAAACGAGGTGGAGGCGACAAGCAGAAAGAGGACTCGAAAAAGAAAGCTCCTATTTCTTTTGGCGGGACATCCACGTCGCAAGACGCCTGGAATGTGGTTTCTTCCACACCAGCCGCGTCCGACGTTACGCCACCGCCGCACTCTAAGGCTCCGCTCACCAGCCAGGCAGGCAAGGCCCCCCTATCCGCCACAACACCCCCTGCCCCACCAAGCCAACAACCAGCAACGCATCAGCCAACCAAGTCCTCGGCTGAAAGCGAGAAGACGTCTCAAACGGATTCATCAAGAGCTGTCGAGAAATCTAAGGCGAAACAAACAGCCAAACCGCGACGGCCGGCGTCCAGAGCATCGTCAAATCCTAAGAAAGAAGTGCGGAAGAAACTCGAAGCGACACAGCCGGAAGCAAGCCCAACTCCCCCGACGACAACTCCGCCTGCTTCGAACGATAAGGCTTCCGCACTTTCGACGGCGTCCAAAAACCAGAAGCCGAAAGCCGATACCAAACCGAAACCGGAGTCGATCAGCGACAAGTCACAATCGCCTCAGAAATCCAAAAATGGATTGCCAATTCCCGCTAAGAAAAGCAAGCTTCCCGATTACGCACCGAAACGGGAAGAGTCTCCTGCGACAGCTAGCGACGCCGCCGGGCCTATGGTCGAAGTGGATCAAATTGATGTGCCGTGGCATCAGAAACTTCGCTTAGCCGCGCTCCACGATATGCCGGCCTGGCTTGTAAGCTTGATCGTGCACTTTGCCGTTTTGATTTTGTTCCTTTTGCTGACCGTGGTTGCCTACCAGCCAGAACGACAAGTCATTGAAGCAACCTATGCTGAGGACTTGGGCGAGCAGCTTGAATACAACATGCTTGTGCTCGATGCGGCAGAGTTCGAGATCGAAGCAAACTCTGGCTCGCTGGAAACCTTGACCGAAACTGCGGAGGTTCCCTTACCGAAAGCTTTGACCGAAATCGACCTGATGGGCACAGAGGCCGCTCGACTGGAAGAGAAAGAGATCCGGGGCACAGAGCTCGCAGCTCGCGGCGAGGGTGCAACCAAACGCGCTTTACTAAAGGCATATGGGGGTAGCGCGACCACGGAACAATCAGTTGCCGAGGCGCTCGCTTGGCTGAAACGGAATCAGTCACGCGATGGATCATGGAGCTTGATTGGTCCATACCCAGATGGTTCCAGCATCGAGAATAAGGTTTCCGCGACCGCCATGGCGTTGCTCGCATTTCAAGGTGCTGGGCACACCGATCGATCTGGCGATCATGCCCAGGTCGTCGCACGCGGCTGGCGATTCTTATTAGCGAGACTAAGTTCTGATGGCAGCTTCCTGGAACGGGATGACATGCCCAATCAACATCGTCCTTACACCCAAGCGCAAGCAACGATCGCGCTATGCGAACTCTACGCAATGACGGGCGATCCAGAACTGAAAGATCAGGCGCAAGCGGCTATCGATTATGCTGTTACCTGGCAAGCACCGGAGGGGGGGTGGCGATACACTCCGGGCGTTGAATCGGATCTCTCGGTAACGGGTTGGTTCTTAATGGCACTGCAAAGTGCCCGGATGGCGAACTTGGAGGTGCCGCCGCAAACGCTTCAAAACGTGGAGAAGTTTCTCGAAACCGTTTCCTCGTCACCGGAAGATGGGGCGACTTTCCTGTTAGGCAGCCGCTATCAATACCGTGATCAACGGGCTGAGCGTCCGACGCCCACGATGACTGCTGAAGCTCTATTGTGTCGTCAGTACCTCGGCTGGCAGCAGGACGATCCGCGTTTGACCGACGGAATGGAATACTTGCTCAAAAACCCGATCCAATGGAAGGAACCGAACGTCTATTACTGGTACTACGCCACACAGGCCGCTCACCATGTGGAAGGCGATACTTGGCGCAACTGGAATAAGAATTTGCGTCAGATCGTTCCGGAGAATCAAGTTCAATCTGGTCGCGAGAAGGGAAGCTGGGATCCGGCGTACGATGAATATGGCGTGAAGGCCGGCCGACTTTTCATGACCTGCTTATGCACTTACATGCTGGAAGTTTATTACCGGCATCTACCGATTTACAGCAAGCACAATTTCGTAAGTCCGTAACGCCTGAATTGCCCTCAAATGAGTGAGGGCGCAAAAAATACGCCCACATCGCGAAGGTTGGATCATCCGCAGATGTGAGCGTATCGGGCAGCTTGGTACTCAATCTTACTTACGCAAGATCACCCAGACAGCATGGATAATACCGGGGATGTATCCAAATAGCGTCAGCAGGATATTGAGCCAGAAATGGAGGCCCAAACCTACTTCAAAAAATACTCCGACTGGCGGCAAGATGATTGCCAGGAGGATACGGATAACATCAGCGGTGCCTTCGTTTTTCGTAACCGTGGTCATTGCATTAAATCCTTACGTGGAAGAAGTCATTAAGTTGATCGTCCAAAAATCCTATTCGCTAGAACGGTGCGTTCTTAGCTTGCCCGACGATGGGCGTCTCTAATCGCACGAACACGTTGATGAGCCGCACGTATACCGCCAAACTGGCGATGAAGAATATCGCTGACAGCGGAGCCTGGCTCGCGCGTCAGTATTTCCTCATATTTCTTTTGAATGCTCTCTTCAGCCGCTTCTGCTTCGTTCAGCATCGTCGTTGTACCCGCCCCGAGCGTAGAGCGAAGACTGATAAGGATGCGGTGTGCCGCACCAGCAAAACTACCGGTCTCTTCCGCTTTGGTCTCGTTGAAGTTCAACAACGATTCCAACTCGGCGACGTTCCGATTGCGTTCAGAAGCAAGCTCACGGAACATAATCGCGACCGAAGCATTGGCCGTACCATCCGCTAGTTCTTGAAATGTGTTCCGACTATCGACGTTGATATGGATTAGCTCTTGGACACTCGAGATAGTCTCCGGCGAGAGCTTCATTTTTGTTTCGAGAGACATGACCTTTTCCTCCTCCCAGGTTGACGACGTTCTTTCGCGATCGTGCGAAGCGCCTCGAGTTCAAACCCGAGTCGACTTAAAAGAGTTGCAAGCGGCATGCCAGTTGGGGAAAATCCACGATCAGACCATTGATTCACGAAAGAATTGGCCTCATAACGATCATCTCGGACGTTTGTTAGTCGTGCATAAATGGCAAGAAAATGAACAACCCCCGCATAGTGGCACGGGGGTTATTCGTCGCTGGAGATCGGTTCTGATTTGCTCGTAGCGAACCTCCCTAGTTATTTGGCGTCTGGATCAACCTCTGGCGAAGTTTGATCGTCAGTGGATTGTTCCAATTCGTCGGCCGATTGTTCCAAATCGTCCGTAGCTCGCTCTAGCGATTCCGCTGACTTATTGATGAATTCTTTGGTGGCATCGGCGGCCTTGTCGGTATCTTCCTTCACCTGCACCTTGTCGATTTCGATTGTGCTCTTGTCCGGGTTATCGCTAACACTCACCCACCCCATACCAAAACCGACGCCGATCATGACAACGAACAAAAGTGCCACGGTCGCGACCAGTCCAGCTAAAGTTCCACCAGTACGTGTAGTCTTCATTGGTTTTCTCCCAATCAGTGTGTTGCTGCGAAGGTCCCAGTCGATTGATGTCAGTTGCATTGACTGGGTCGTTGCACCTTGGAAGCAGGTCGCGTGCCAACTTTGCGGGAAAACGCGAAAAGCTTTTCCCCAATAGACTTAACGCCTATCAATCGGCGATGATGACACGATCGGAGATCAGTTTGGCCGAAAATCGATCAGCATTTGGAGGTCATTTCCGTGGATTGATCACGAGACGACCACGTATGCTGGTATCTTGCAGTCAGAGCGAGGATTTGAGGGCACCGGCATAAAAGTTGCTGTAATAGGAAGAATCCAGTAGCAAACTGTTATTTGCCACGAAATAACGACAAAACTGCGGGGCGGACGCAAGATTGCAAAACAAAGGTTTAAGGACTTCCAACGTTCATCCGCGACAAAGCGAACGCAGGAAATGTGATTGCGACTTCCGCATGCCTTAGGTGCATTGAGTTACACCAAGTTGACATCATTGATATCGAGGTGGTGCAAGCCATGCTGACGACAATTTAGGTTTGTCCTGATCAGCACGAGTGAAGGATTTCGATCGAACTAAGGATGTCCCGCTGTCGTGGTTTCCAAATTTATCGAAGATGGTAAGTTCGTATCTCAAATTGTAACAGTACAAAGCAATTCCACCGTTCGCATGTACTAGCCAGTCCGGACCGGATTCGTCCCGACTTAATCGATTAATACAGGCAGCTTAATGTCGTCAAAGCCTTCCTCTGGAAAACTTTGGGATGACCGTCTACGTGTCATTCTGAACGCCTCTCCGGACGCGATTATCGCCATCAACGATTATGGTGAGATTGTGGATTGGAATGAGAAGGCTAACGTCACCTTTCTCTGGCCAACGCAAGTTACCCGATTACGCTTATCAGACCTTTTCAAAACGGAAGACTTGCAGGAAATCGTCGCCAGCATCCGGAGTCTTACCGATAAAGACGCCAGCGACGAGCGAATTGAACTACTCGCTCGTCGCGCTGACGGGAATTTGATTCCGGTTGAGTTGTCATTCGGCCGGGTCGTCATTGCCGACGAGACCTACTTTACAGCCTTTGTCCGTGATATCACCGAGTGGCGTCAGGAAGAGGAGATTCATAGCAAGAAGCTTCTTGAAGCTGAGCTTCTTAGCCAGGCAACATCGCAGGCGGCCACGGCAGGATCGTTTGCCGAGTCGCTTCAACGACTGCTCGACATCATCTGCACGCAAATTGATTGGCCGATTGGCCACGTTTGGATGCCGTATGATAGCGGTCTGATGCTCGCGTCGTCGCACATTTGGCATCAGGACGAGGGGCTCGACGTCACCGACTTTATCGAAAAGACACAGCTTACGCATTTCCGATTTGGCGAAGGGATGCCAGGTGCAATTTGGAAACGGCGCGAGCCAGTCTGGTTTGGCGAAGCGGAAGTCAACCAGATGATCCGGATGCGGTCGTATAGCGGCTCACCCATTCGATCTGCATTTGGATTTCCAGTTATTGCAGACGGCGACGTCGTGACGATTTTGGAGTTCTTTCACACGGAAAAAGTCCAGGAAGACCAAGCACTACTTGATATCGTGCGCCGCGTCGGCGAGCAGATTGGTAAAGTCGCTCAGTCGCGACGATTTGAGCAACAACGAGCCCGACTCGCAGCGATCGTCGATTCGTCGTACGACGCCATCATCGGTATGTCTCTCGACGGACGGATCACTAGCTGGAATTACGGAGCGGAATTAGTCTACGGGTTTTCCGCCGAAGAGGCTGTCGGCGAAACGATTAACTTCATTTTGCCCGAACAACAGAAAGTTGAAGAAGACGAGCTTCAAACGGCTCGCGTTATGGGACGCCGCGTCGATTCTTTTGAGACTGTTCGCTCTCGAAAGGATGGCAAGCAAATTCACGTCAGTGTGACCCTCTCCCCCGTAATCGATTCATCCGGTCAATTGGTTGGATCGTCCAGCATCGAACGCGATATTACGGAACGTCGTCGGGCGGACGAGGAATTGCAGAGAGCTCGTGACTCCGCGATTCGAGCCAGCCGCGCACGTGCCGAGTTCTTGGCCAACGTCAGCCACGAATTACGAACGCCTATGAATGCCATCATTGGTATGACCTCGATGGCATTGGACGAAGAGATCTCGCCAACACTGCGAGATTACTTGACCACCGCCAAAGATTCGGCACTGTCGTTGCTCACCTTGCTCAACGACATCCTCGACTTCTCCAAGCTAGAATCTGGTAAGTTTTCGATCGTCAAAGAGCCCTTCAACTTGGCGGATGTTGTCGAGGATTCGATTAAGGCTCTTTCTAATCAGGCATTTGCCAAAGGCCTGGAACTAGTTTGTAAAGTCCCGCGTGACCTCCCACGCGAAGTGATTGGTGACGGCATCCGCCTCCGTCAAATTCTCACGAACCTGGTTGGTAATGCCATTAAGTTTACCGACACAGGCGAAGTTGTGGTTGCTGTTGAGGTGGTTCGTATCTGGCCGAATGAAGCTCGCTTTCGCTTTTCGGTGAAAGATACCGGGATCGGGATTCCTGTCGAAGAGCAGCAACGGATTCTAGAACCATTCACGCAGGTCGATTCTTCGTCTACGCGTATCCATGGTGGTACTGGGCTAGGACTGGCGATCAGTTCGGAGCTCTTGCGAATTATGGGTGGTCGACTGACGCTGCAGAGCACAGTGGGCAAAGGCAGCCTGTTTTCCTTTCGTCTGTCGTTCGATTTGCCGTCGCGGCAGAATCTGGACACGCTCGACTCCCTCCCATTCGATAAACTGCGTGATCTACCGGTGTTGATCGTTGACGACAACGCGACCAATCGCAAGATCATCGCGGAAACGTTGACCACTTGGGGAATGAAGCCAATCACCGCCAACGACGCGGAACAGGCACTTGGGATCTTACGCCAGAATATGGAACTGGGCATGAAGTTCCCCTTGGTGATCGTTGACGCCTTGATGCCAGGTATGGACGGGTATGAGCTATCACGCCAAGTGCGTTCACTTAGTCCAGAAAATGAATCGCCAGTTCTATTGATGGTTTCATCAGCAGATCGGAGAGAATTTCAAGAGAACGAAGAAACCAGTCCAATCTCGGCTTACATTCAGAAGCCTGTCACGCAAACCGAATTGATCCGTGCGATCCTGCGAGCGATGCGTTTGAGCACTGGACCTGCCTCTGCCCCGGTCGATAGCATTACGAACAACCAGCCGTTAGCATCGCTTTCGGTTTTGGTGGCGGAAGATACGCCCGCCAATCAAAAAGTGGTCACCACGATGCTCAAGAAACGCGGGCATTCGGTTACCGTCGCTCAGAATGGTCGTGAAGCAGTCGAGCTGTTCAAGAAGCAGAAGTTTGATGTTGTCCTAATGGACGTTCAAATGCCGATACTCGACGGCTTTCAAGCTACTTCCGTAATACGGGCCTTGGAGCGAAACTCGGAATACACGACACCCATTATTGCCATGACCGCTCACGCGATGCGAGGTGATCGTGAGAAATGCCTGGAAGCAGGGATGGACGCTTACGTTGCGAAGCCGCTCGACGTGAAGCAGCTACTTGGCTTGTTAGAAAGCGTTGCCGAAGACCATGCTCCGACCACGAACGGTTCGGAAGCATCTGCCGACGATCAACTTTTCCGGCCAGAATCGACACCGATCATCGATTACGCCGGGGCGATGCAGCGTTTGGGTAACGATGCGGAACTTTTCTGTGATTTCATTAGCTACTACGACGAAGACTCGAAAGTCCTACTCGCAGAAATCGAAGACGCTATTACCAACAGTCGTACGGGTGACCTGCATCGCGCCGCTCATAGCTTAAAAGGTCTTGCGGCGAATCTTGGTGCACAGCGTGTGGTGAATACGTCGTACAATCTTGAACTGTTGGGTAAGAACGGCAGCCTCGGTGATGCTGCCAAAGAACTTGAGAAGCTTCGACGCGAAATGCAGGAACTGAACACGGCTCTCAGTAACTACCGCGCTTAATCGCTCTTGGTAGAGGTTCATGTGTTTGATCTCTCACCTCTTTCTCTAGGCAAAGGCCAAATCGCATTCATCAGGCGATATGTTTTCGGTTACATCAACGGAAAACGATACGCACATTGCGTCTCTTTCACGCCCTACCGCGGTTCCCAGTGCTTTTTGACCAGTTCTAGCTTGCTGCCAACCATCTTGGTCTACGTCTGACCACATTCCATCGATCGAAACTTCCGGAACCCCTTAAAACTAGGCGTTTTCCACGGTGAAGCCCAACGTTTCAAGAATCTATTCTCTTTTGGCACGCCGTCTGCTTTCTATTCATTCAGTCGAACGACGGAGACGACGAACAGCTCTGTCAAAGAATGAACAATCGACCATTTTCAATGACTTTCCATAAAGGAACTTTATCATGTTGAGCTGGGCACTGACATTTCTGGTTATCGCACTAATCGCTGCTGCTCTTGGTTTTGGTGGACTCGCCGGTGCGGCAACGGGTATTGCAAAGATCTTGTTCTTCGTCTTCATCGTTCTATTTGTGATCGGCCTGATCGCAGGTGGTATTCGCCGACCAGCGGCCTAGCCTCTGGCCATTAAGGATTATGCCAACATGATGGCAAGTTGCTTAATGGATGAAGCTTGAACCAATAAAGTAAGGAGGGCTGATTTAAGGCCCTCCTTCTTTTTTGGATTGAGATTTGATCGATTACCCGATCAACCAAATCACGGAATTTGATCTATTACTTTTACCCCAACGATAGCAAGGCGAAGGTTTTGAGATGGATGCATGTCAAACGCCTGGGTCTAATCACCAAATGATCTTGGCGGAGATCATTGAGGGGCTCCGCGAATACCAACAGATCTTGGTCGATTCAGCCGGGAAAATAGCAGACGGCGATACTGCCATGAACTTGTATGAAGTCGCCAATCAGCACGCTGAACTCGAAGTTCAATTACGCAAACTCGCGAAATCAGATATTAGCGAACAAACTCCTCTGGCCACACCGTTTCTCAATCAGATTCGTGCCCTTGGACAACGGCTCCGAAAGTTCGGCGATCCAGCTCACTCCCGATACGTGATGTGCGAAATCATTCAAACAGAAGAACGAATGATTCGTCGTTTTCGGGCATTGATCGATCAGGTTGAAGATGTTGCTTGGCGGCGACGCCTTACCACGTACCTATTTCGCATGTTAGAAGTGCGTGAAAGCATGGGCCGCCTTCGAAATCGCCAAACTCAATCGTTCAAGTTAGGACGAGTTCAAACGTTCGGCACTTCAAGAACTGGCGATGCTATTCGTCGGAACTAATCACATGATCAATTGAGATGTTTAGCGAGCGAATCTTGTTACGCAAACTTCCTCGCGTGATCCCCAGCTTTTCGGCCGCTTTCGATTGATTGCCTTCAGTGGCCGTCAGCACGCGTGTGATAAGTTGCCGCTCCATCCACTCCAATGCCTCTGCGTACATCTCGGTCGAGCTGGCAGCTTCTAATTCACCTAAAAACTGCTGGAAGTCTTCACCTGGCGTTCCAACTGGCCGATTATCGACCGGAATCGGTGATGCTTCTCCGTTGCCATGCAATTCTGTGGGAAAGAACTCTGGAACAAGCACAGGGCCAACTGCCATCAGCATCGCTTTACGGAGGATAGCCTGCAGTTCGCGAATATTTCCTGGCCAAGGGTAGGACAACAGCATCTGTACCGCTTCGTCCGAGATGCCCGAGATATGCTTTTTCAACGATTTATTGAAACGCGCCAGGAAATGCTCTAGCAGCAATTGGACATCCGCACCACGTTCTCGCAGAGGCGGAAGGTTAATTTGGAACGTATTCAATCGATGGTAAAGGTCTAAGCGGAATTCACCATCCTCGATCATTTGCTCTAAGTCGCGATTGGTAGCCGAGATGATCCGGACATCGGTCTCGATGGTTTCAGTACCGCCAACCCGCTCAAACTTTTGCTCCTGCAAAAGCCGTAGAACCTTACTCTGAGTCGAAGGTGACATATCCCCGATTTCATCGAGGAAGATTGTGCCGCCATTGCACTGTTCGAATTTACCGATGTGTCGTCGATCGGCCCCGGTGAACGCCCCTTTTTCATGTCCAAACAGCTCGCTTTCGAGCAAGGTGTCGGATAAGGCAGCGCAGTTAATCGCCATAAAGCACTCATTGCGGCGACTGCTGTGGTGGTAGATTGCGCGAGCAATAAGCTCTTTACCCGTACCACTTTCTCCGAGGATCAGGACGGCGACGTCCTGGGGAGCCACCCGCCCAATCTTTTTGTAGACGTCCAGCATCCCCTGGCTGCGGCCAACCAGCAAATCGCCTTGTTCGTTCGAGGAAGTGGCTTCCTGCATATGAACGGGCGACTGCATCAAGCGACGCGTGTCAAACGCTCGCTCAACTAGGTCTTGGACTTCTTGCTTATTGAGGGGTTTCAGCAAATAGTCATAGGCACCGCGCGACATCGCCTGAATTGCCGTATCACTGTCATTCATCGCGGTGATGAAGATAATGGGCAACTTTGGATCTAAATGGCGAATCTGAGTGGCCAATTCCAGACCGTTCGCTTCGCGAAGCATAATGTCCAGAAGTAGGGCATCGGGAGATTCGGTGCGGATGAGATTCAAACCGTCTTCTGCGACGCCGCAACATATGGTTGTGACACCAGTCTCTTCGAAGGTCTTTTCCACCAAACGGTGAACGGTTCGATCGTCATCGATGACTAACAATTTTGGCATAAACGCCTCCTGGCCAGGGATTTGCTAAATTGTAAATGATCTCGCGAGAATCGGAAATGGCCGATTCGTCCCTCGCACTGTAAAACTCCTAAACTGGTTTTCTTCACCTCATACTACGGTGTTATTAAAGGTGTGGTTTTCCCCTAACCGTCCTCGTTAACGCCAAGCTGGTTGAACCGAAACCAGCCGACTGTCGTCCTGGCCTCTGCCTCCGAACAAATACAGAAGCGACTCTCTCGGGAATTGCCGCGGGCTGCCGTAGATATCGCGGTATCGGCCGCAGTTTTGCGTCTTCCTGGCACACGATTTTCACTATTGGGCGATGTCTTTCGATACCAACATCGTCGATGGACTCACCGTTCCCGTGTCAACAACCAGGAGATTTATCGTGACTATGAAATTTAAGCGACACGTCTTGCCCGAAGATAAAGCGAAGCCAACTTCCGACGAACTTCAGAAGAATCTGATCGCTTTAATCGACCTTTCGCTAACCCTCAAACAAGCTCACTGGAACGTCGTTGGAAAGAACTTTCGCTCGATCCACTTACAGCTCGACGAGATTATCTTGACTACCCGCGATGCATCCGATGAAGTCGCGGAACGAATCGTGATGATCGGATTTTCACCGGATGGCCGTTCAGCAACGGTCGCAAAGGAAACACCGCTTAAGTCGTACGACACCGGTTTCGTCGGCGTCGACGGCACCATTCAAGCGGTTGCCGACGCCCTGCAAACGACGATCGGCGAGCTTCGTGGAGGTATCGAGAAACTGGACGACCTAGATCTCGTGAGTCAGGACATGCTGATTGCCATTTCTAGCGCCCTAGAAAAGCACCTCTGGATGATTCAAGCTCAGGAATTGTAAGCATCAGCTGGTCTGCCTCCGAGCACGTCGACGTTGCGTTTTCTCCCTAGCGCGACGTCGACGTGCTTTTGTCATTCTTGGGCATCTCTGCCCGCTGCGATGGACTTGGTTCCAAATTTCTCTTTAATTCCGCTTGCTTCCTAGTAAGGATTGGGTCGAAACTTCAACGTATGCTAGAAGATACGTGGTTCCACTCATGTACCCCCATCCAGGAAGCTGGGAATGTTTAGTCAGGGAGAACGACCGATCCCCGGTTATCGGCTGGAAAGATTCCTAGGTCGCGGCCAATTCGGTGAAGTTTGGGCAGCCGACGGACCTGGCGGAACTCTCGTCGCTTTGAAATTCATCGCCCTGCAGCAGAAGACCGGCATCCGCGAGCTAAAATCGATACAAGCGGTAAAACGGATCAAACACGCAAACTTGTGCTCAGTGAACGCGATGTGGTTGCTGGGGCAAGACGGAGGGGTTCTCGACGATCACGAAATCGACCTCTTGATTCGCAATCAATCTCGCGAAGCCCCCTCCCAGACGCTCGCCATCGAGGCTACGCAAGTCATGCAGAACCCACAATACCTTGTGGTCAGCATGTCTCTCGCCGAAGGGAGCCTTGAAGAGCGGCTTAAAAGCCAAGGGGAAGGTGGCATCCCGCGCGAGCAATTGATCGATTACATGTTGCAAGCTGCTCGGGGCATCGACTATCTAAATTCGCCTGTGCACAATGTCGGTGGCGAAATGGTCGGCATCCAGCACCGCGACATCAAGCCTGCTAATCTGCTGTTCGCCGGCGATTCTGTGCTGGTCGGCGACTTCGGCGTCGCGGCCGCTTTCGGAGAATACGATACCGAAGCGACCAGTGTCGTGGGCAGCTTGTGTTACATGTCGCCGGAATCGATCAAACGGATGCCATCGCATAGCTCCGATCAATATGCCCTGGCAATTACCTATTACCAACTGAGAACTGGTACGCTTCCCTTCGAGCCGACCGTATCATTCGCCGAGTTAGTCGATATCCACGTTCGCGGCAAACTCCGTTTCCCACTCGTCACCGATCACGAAAGAGAAGTACTCGCGCGAGCAACTTCGACCGATCCTAAACAACGTTATGCGACCTGCGTCGAGTTCGCCAAAGCAATCGCCGCTCCGTCTGAGCCCGTCCAGCCGAAAAGTAGACCCCTTCCCTGGCCTGCTCTGTTGGGTGGCAGTGTCGTCGTTCTCTTGCTGGTCGCTGCAATCGTGTGGGGAATCTTCAGCAATAATGGCAGCGAGCCAGGGAACAACGATCCTCAACCGCAGCCTCACGCGATTGTCTTTGAGCCAGAACAGACTAACTACACCCTTTCGATCGTCCCTACATCACCACGAGATGATCTCGACTCCGATGGTCAATCGGTTGCCGATATCAATCTCTTGCCGACTGACAAAGTACGTATCAAAGCAACTTCCACCAATGTCTTATATCAGCCGCTCGATCAAGAGTTCACCTACGATCAACTCGTGAGAGATGACTGGAAAGTCGCGTTGAAACCGATCGATGCGGCAGCCATGTTGGAGAAAGTGACCGAACTGGCGACCGGAGGGAATTGGGAAGAAGCCCAGAAGCTGTTTTCCACGGCAGCATCGATTTATCCTGAACTGAAGGATAAGCCAACTCCCGAGACTATCGAACTGCAGGGTGATCCTGATGCCATCACGCACTCACCACGAGATAATCGTATTGCCACAGCCCTCAGTGGCGATGCAACGAGCGTCCTTGGACTACTGGAACTAGCCGAACCCAAATCGGAGGCGACGCACGTCACCATTTCCACGTTACCAAATCAGATCCACCTTCCGGATCAGATTCCGTGGGCCGTTTTAATGCAAGACAGCGTAGCGGAGGTGATTTCGCTGGACAAATCGGGCAAGCCATACGAGATCGATCTTGGTCTGCCAAAAGTCGTCGCGTATCGCCAGATTACCTGCTCCACTCTTTCACCTGACGGTAAATCGATTTTGGTTGGTCAGGACCACCAATCGGTTACGCTGCTCACGATTACGACAGGCGACAAGCCGGTGACGAAGTTGTCGATGTCTTCCTTCGCGACGCGAGTCGATGCCGTGGCCTTTGACCCGAGCAGCAAATACTGCTTTGCAATGGGGCAATCAGGGGACGGCGGACGATGGCCAGCCAATGATGTGAGTGAGGCGTCGGCAACCGATTTTAAGATCGCGGATTTCGACGAAGAGATCATTTCGATCCTTCCCCTCTCAGAAAGCGTCTTGTATGTGTTTACCGACAGCCAGGTAATACGTCTGCAGATTCCAACCGATGGTGGTATCGCCAAGTCGAGCAAGGTCGAGTCACTTAGCTCGCCTCTGTTGACCGCTCGTTTATCGGATGATGGAAAGTTTCTCGCTTACACGACGGAAAATCCCGCCCGACCACTTTCGATCATTGAACCCAAAACAGGAACGCTTTCTTCACTTCAACCGCCCGATATCACGGGCGTTGTCGAAGACTTTGATATCTCGTCCGATAGCCGTTGGCTAGTTTATGTCAACGAGGATGGCGGTCTCTTTGTCATCGACCTGACGAAACAGCCGTTCGTTCCCCAGGGGATCTTGCCTTCCCAAGGGGAGCGAATCAAATTTGTGCGGCTCTCAATCAACGACGCCGATGTTGTGACCTTATCGGAAGATGGAACGACTACTTGGTGGAACTTCGTCCAGTTGGTGCTAGCCGCTGGGCAATAGCGCAGATTACTGTCGCACTGGTGATCGACTAGTTGGCAGTCAGCAGTAGCTCGCCTTCTTTCGGGAAATAAGGCGTCCCCGTTTGGCCGTTATCGTCGTTCCAACGCATGTATTTATGAATCACTCGAGCCTCTTCTGACTCGGGCCAAAACGCTAGGATGTCGATCAGTTGTTTTCGAGCTGCCGCAGGGCTCGGCTTGAAATCTTTGCTTGACGCCGCGCCCCAATCACCACACTCGATACCTGCCAGCATCCAATGCGCCCGAAGCGCCATTTTTAGCAGCGAAGCTTCACTGAACTCAGTGATCGATTGATACCGACGGACCGCGGCGGCGTAGTCTTTACGAACCAGTAACGAGTAATCCGCTTCGATCTCGGCCTGAAGCAATCGATCGTTCAGCTCGCGACGGCCATCAAACGCTTTTGTCAGATAGCCAATCGCATACTGCATATTTTCCTTCGCGGAATTCGTTTCACCGATCTCTTCCTGCGTCTTCGCCATGTTGTAATGGGCACTGGCCAGCAATGTATACGTAAAGGACGTTGCCTCGGGATCTTTCGCCAAAGGATTGAGCAGCTGAAAAGCGGTCTGCAGATCGTCTACCCGAATCGATGGTTCTACTGAAATATCGAGCGACTTTTCGATCATATCCATTGCAGAAATCAGACTCGCCTTTTGTTGAGCATCGAGCTTTCCTAAAGCACCTGGCCAAAACTGACGAAGATCGCTTGCTTGTTCGCTGTTGACCGCCTTAACCAGCAAGCCCATCGGGCCAGCCGCCGCTCGTGTTTCGCTGATCGCTTTCATGTAAGAAGCCATCAGCACGTCTTGGGTTCCACTCGCAGCGACCGCAGCGACGGGCGTGTCCGACTTCGGAGTATATAGCTTCGACTGCACGTCGAACGAATCGCGAATCACGCGCAAATCGCCGATGATCAGCACATCGGCCCGCAGCCGTAGACACAGTGCTTGTGGCCACTGCGATTGATCGACCGGCCCCGATTTCAGACGCAGAAACTCGGACTCGATATCCCGACTTGAGACTGTTTTGATCCCCGGCAAACGCCCGAGTGAATATCGCAACTGTGTCGCGAACTGGACGCCTGGCTCTTCATGATAGAAGGTCATCGCATCCCATGGCACATGGGGCATCACGGCAACTCGAAGCGACTTCATATCGCCAAATTTATCTTGGGCACTTTTTCGGACATTCTCGATATCTTTCTCCGTGATTTCCCCCACAAACGCGAAATCTGCTCGAGGGCGTTTCGCCGCACTGGCCACTTTTTCCTTGATCTGGGAGAACGACAAATCGAGCATCAGTCCGCCGGTCCGAGACGTCAGTTGCCCCATGAAGTCACGTAGTTTATCTACGGACGCTTCAAACGCTTCCTTCTCGTCAGCGCGGCTTTCACAAAGTAGTCCGTGAATTGAGATACCTCGCTGATTCGCTAGATTGACCAACGCGTCGGTTTCGTACCAACGCTTCGATTGTGTCGTCGGTTCGTTAAACGAAGAATCGTAAGGTGGGGCGTCGGTGATTAGCATCAGCCAACGGGTCATTTTCTCGTCTTTCGACCAAGGGAGTTCTTGAATGGTCTTAAAGACCGCCAAGTCGACTGCTTCCGGGAAATAGGGTCGACCCGATTGTGGCTGAAGATTCTCGACTAGTGTTTTGAATTTCGCGTCATCCGATACAAAGCCATCCTTCACCCCAACCAATGGCTTTTGACCTTGCCCGCTGTCGGCATAGGCAATCACGGCAACTTCCACCTTACCGTTGGTTGCGCGTTTCAAGTCGGCAACCACTTGGGGGATCTTTTCTTTAATCCCAGCTAATTGTCCGGTCATGCTCTCCGTGGTATCGACCACGAATGCGATTTGCATTCCGGGGCTTTCTGGTCGGATGGCGTCTAAGAAGCTTCCTTGAAAAATCCCCATACTCTTGGCATCAGGCGCGGTTCGCACATTGAATATCGAGTCGAGCGCCGCCGCGGCTCCAGTTTGGGCAAAAATTTGGGACGCGCCGCACAAAACCCCGATAATGGCCAATAGAGCCAATTTACCAGCGGAAAAACGAACGCATCGAAACCAAGCCATGACAAACACCTTGCTCAATCGCCGCCAGAAAAGAGTCAAAAATTCACTGGCCAAAAATTCGTTGGTCATTGTAAACTTCATCCCAGCGACTGGGGAACGTCTATTCCGAAAGAGCGTGATGCCCGATTTGGTTCGCAAATTCATCTTCTTATTCCTTCTGAGTGTCCCAGCGCAACTCTGCGCGCAAGTCGACTTGCCTTCTGAGAGTATCCTGCCGGGACAGGCATCGTTGCCAACTTTCTCGCACGATTCCCTCCCCTTGGAAGCGGAAGTGCCGGGCTTGCCGGTCACAACGCCTGCGAAAAACGATCAAGACCACCTTGCAGAATCTCCGAGCGATGCAGCTCAACTACCTGGCGAGGAACAACTTCCCCAGTTTGAAGTCGTACAACAAGTAGCCGTACCAGAAGATCCTCCTTGGCTACGGTTAAGCCTAAGCGGCCCCACCGCCCCTCTCCAAACCGTGTGCTTTACACGCGACGGAAAGCATCTCTTGGCAGGTGGAAACGACAAGATGGTGCATAGCTGGATTGCTGCTCCTCGCCAAGCTGGTCAACCGCAACGTTGGATATACGAAACGCCCGTTCGATGGCAAGTACAGCGAGCAACACGGGGTGACATCCACACGATTGCACCGCTACATGGCAAATTCGCCTTCGCTGGAATCGGAGCCTCAGCCTTGACGGGCGAAATTGTCTTGGCGGATGAAGGACGCATGGCTTACGAGCGAACATTGTTCGACGTCGACAAAGGGGCCCGTTCCCAGATTCTCGACCTGACCGCGTCCCGATCGCATCTGTTCAGTTTGGATTCCGAGGGAAACATACAAGCCTGGACCGCCAATCCGCAGACCGGCAAGTGGGAATTCTCACTGGTTCCAGAGCCGAAGGACGCACTAAAGGATCCCAACGGATCGCTGCGGCCTTGGCGATTGCGAGGAAGCCAGCTTGCTTCAAGTGATAATGGCATCCTCTACTTCCCTGTCGCCGTTCGCACTGATCAAGGTATTCCCTACTGGAGAATCGGTCGCTGGAAGGAAAAGGGCACGGCAACGCTCGTAACAGCCATCGTACAAGAATTCCCTGGGGGCATCGGAGCGATGGCATGCGATGCGTCGGGCCAACGAATCGTTGCCGCGGACATCAGCGACGCTAGTCGGCTTGCGTTAGCCGATACGAAAAACGGAGCGTACTCTTCGTCAACCGTGACGAATGCCAATGTCCGCGACGTTTCGATTTCCGCGGATGGTATGAAGGTGGCTGCAATTCTAGCGAAATCGCCTCAAGGACCATTTGAATTGAAAGTTTGGAATTGGGCGAACAATGCCCAACCCTCTTTACTTTCGACGATTTCGCTCGATTCTGTCGCGACTTCCTGCGCTTTCCGCCCAGATGGAAAGTACCTCGCCGTTACCCAAGAACAAGCTGTCGATGTCTACGAAATTGCACAGCTTGACAAAGCCGTTCGCCTGACCACGTCTCTGATCACCCCGGGCAAGGTCGCGTTCACACTTGATGTCGATTACCGCCTAGTAATTCAACCGCAATCCGACAACGGTGAAACGGTCGGTTTCGATACCATGAAGCGGCAGTATTCCGTTCCCCAACCGACACCTCCCGTGGTTCCTGCGAATCCATGGTCAGGCACATGGTCACTGCGACAGCAAGCCGTCGACCGAGGGACAAAGTATGTCTATCAGATCATGCAGAACAATCAGGTCTACTGTGAGATCCCCGAATCGATTCTCGGAACATCAAGAATTACGTCGGCATGCTGGTTAGCTCGCGGAGAGCGACGAGAAGTCCCTTCGTGGATTGTTGTGGGAACCGTGGGTCGAAATCACGCGTATCTCCTCGATATCTCGGATCCGAAGAACGTAACCGTCGTCCGTGAATTCCGCGGCCACTCTTCGGCGGTGCGAAGTGTGGGGGTTTCGGTCGACCAACGTTACTTAGCGACGGCCAGTGATGATGGGCTGGTAAATCTCTGGAAACTTACCGAGAAAGACGCAGCTTCCGAAATCCAGAACCTCTGGGGAGCGGAGTTTGAGATCGTCGAGAACCAATTAGTCGTTCGAAATATCATTGCCGACGGACCGCTTTTTTACCGAGGCGTACGTGAAGGAGACGTGATTCATTCGGTCGGAGTTCGTAATGACTCAAGTGATGACCAAGCAGCCAGCGGTGAGAAAACCATCGAAAAGGCAGATGAAATCGTCAACGTCTTACAGGAAGCAACCGGTGAGACGATGTTCCGCTTTCAAATTACGCGCAATGGTACCGCCCAGAAACCGTTCTTCCTTCACCCGGCGTGGCAACCGTTGGCCTCTTTGGCAATGACCGCACAACGTGAATGGGCCTTTTGGACGCCATATGGCTATTACGATGCTTCGTTTAACGGGCATCGCATCTTCGGTTGGCAGATCAACAAGGGAATTGACCAGGTACCCGAGTTCTTCCTGGCTGCCGAACTCCGTCAGAAACTTGAAAAACCGCGCGTCATGGAACGCCTATTACCGGCAGGTAGTTTGTCGGAAGCGATGAAGGTTGCCAAAGCGACGGTCCCGTTCGATCTTCATCATCGCTTGGAAGCGTTGGCCTCACTACGCCCCCAGGTCACCATTGAGACGCCGACCACAGACCAACGACTCACCGATGCGGCGACCTTTTTGGAAGCAACCATTACGGTGCCGCCAGGTGCAGAGTTAGTTCCCCCTAAGGCATTTGCCAACGGGGTTCCCGCTTTAGAGCTCATTTCCCTGGAAGCGTCTCCCTCGGATTATCTCACGAATGACGAGCATAAGTTTCGTTGGCGAATGCCCCTACCCCCTGACGAACGAATTCGCTTTGACGTGGTCGCCGGGACTACCGACGGGATCTTGGCTTCGCAGTCGCTCACGACGTCGCGGAGCGTTCCAGAACCAGTTTCACCGCCCCGCATCTTCGTGATCGCCGCCGGTATCAGCCATTACGACGACCAGCAGATCCCCCAGCTGGATTTTGCAGCGGCAAATGCGCGGGCATTCGTCGATACCATGGAGAAGTACGCGAAACAAGCGAAGGTTGAAACAATAGTTCTAACCGATTCCAGCGTTACGCAGCCTCTTTGGAATGTGGCAGCCGATAGTATGTGGCAACGTCTGCGTGACACGGCTCGTCCGCAGGATGTCGTGTTATTCTTCCTCTCAGGACACGGTGTTCGAGATGTCGAAACCAAGCGGTACTTCTTCCTGACGAGCGATAGCCGTTTCGCCGATGTCGCTGGTCGGAGGTACGAGCGTTGCATTTCATCCGACGCGTTTCAACAATATTTCGCTGGGCTCCCCTGCCGGAAGGTTGCGATCCTCGACACCTGCCACAGTGGTGCCATACAGCCATTACGTCAGGATGATTTAAAAGTCATGCTGCGGGCAATGGAAGAAGATGTCATCCTTACGATTACCGCCTCGGAAGGAGATGAAGAAGCGTTCGAGTCACGCGATCGCAAACTTGGTCGTTTTACCGCGCGATTAGTTGAAGGACTATCCGGCCAGGCCGATCTGATTGAATATGGTGGTAACGGCGATGGCCAAATCACTTTGAACGAAGCCGCGCAGTATGTAGAAGCGACCGTGCCCCAAGATGCCGCGGCCGCTGGCCAATCGCAACATCCTTCGATCTTTCCCCGTGATCTGTTTCCCTTGATTAATATTCCACTTTCAATCAGCGAGGCCCCGTAGCTTGCCGCTTTCGATCGCTTGTTTCGAATCTCTTCAGTCTCCTTGCATAGGTAGATGGGATGAATTTGTCGAAAGCGGGAGAACCTATCTTGGTGGTTTGGGGTCTACTTCGGGAAATGGACTGCGCGTGCCTGTCAGCGCGCAATTGATGTATTCATTCCGTTCTTACCGCTCGCGTCACGCGGGCCAGGTTTCTCACGCTCATCACCTCAGGAGGTCTCCGATGCCGTGTGACTGGAAGAATCGTGTCTGTGAACTTCTCAATCAAGTCACTCAGCCGATGCGTGAGGCATGGTCTGGACAGCGTATGCATGTCACTGTGCCTGTCTCGAACTTACGAGGTCAACGATTCAATCCGGTCAATTCACCTCCGGCGTGGTTAAGCCGGCGTGCCAAAATGCCTGCCCAACGGGGTGGACCTCGCACTTAAGTTTTACGAGAACGGTTTTCTTTCGACCGGCACCTCGAGAGAAAAGTTTTAGAACGGCAAGGTCTGCCGCGCGCCGCACGGACCAGAAGGTGATTGGCCTTGCGATATTTTGTTCGGAAGCATTGCTTTCGGATCAAACGTTTTCGCTTTGTACTTGCGCAGGCCAATAAATACTATTACTGACCGAGTTCATAGTCCTGTATAGAATCGCACCACCGCGGCGACAAGCCACCAGATGGGCACAAAATTGAGTCCCACGAGAAACCAGACTGGCTTTTGACGAACGATTGCCAGTAAGCCACCGCACGTTAGTCCAATGAGCGGCGAAATCCAAATCTGCTGAACAAAATTCAGTTGCCCGGCCCACTGGATTTCGTACGCGAGCATCACGCAAATTAGAACGATCAAACCGATCCCGTCTGCCCATTGGATGCGAAACTCACCATCTTCATCCGAAGTCACCAGTTTCAGAAACGGATAGCAAAAAAGAATCAACAAACATCCCACGCCGCATCCTTCCAACGTTTGCGGGGCGCATCCATCCCACCACCACGGCTCGGTTTGTGAACGATCGTCCGTCGGATGTCGGGATGGTTGTTCTTCGGGCAAGGGACCGTTCACTAACTACTTAAGCCGATTCTCGGTTTTGCAGGCAAGCGACGACGATACGGATTTCTTCGTAACTCACCTCTTCACCGAGGTGTTCAAAGATTGGCTTCAGCGCTCGTTGCCCACACTCTTCCAAGGCTGATTCTACCCGACGGGCCGTTTCACCAGTGACCCAGGCCGTCGGATCTTCTAACTTTTGTTCTCGGATGAATTGCTCGAGGTAGCCCTGAACGGTCGTATTCGCGCGGCCGATAATCGCTGCGACTTCGTCTACGGTTTTCCCTTTGGCAAACAAGGAGAATGCGTCTTTCAGAGCAGGTGATTGATTCTTTGGAGGCTCTCGACGGGGAGTCGCGACTACTTCCGTCTCCATCGCATCCACTTCGAGACCTTCCTGCCGGCAGTACGCCACGATGTGCTGGGTAAACGTCTCACCGTAATCCTGGCATTTTTTGTCGCCGACCCCCTTCATAAGGCGAAAGCTGTCGAGCGTTGATGGTCGATGACGTGCCATCTCCCTTAGCGAGCTATCGCCGAAGACAATGTACGCTGGGATACCAGCCTCGGCTGCTTTGTCTCGTCGTAGTGTTCGCAACGACTCGAACAAGCCGCGATCGACACCTTCCCAATCATCGGCTTTCCCTTTTCGTTTCGGACTGTCTGATTTGTCCGCCTCGGCTTTGGTAAGCTTGGGAATTACTTCCCCTCGCAGCAGTTCTCGTCCACTCTCGGTTAGCTTGAGGATATTATACTCGCCGGTCTTCGCGAGAAATCGCTGTCCAACCAACTGCTCGATCCAAGTACGAACCGCACGAATGCTTTGATCTTGCAGTAATCCGTACGTACTGAGTTCGTCGTGCCCGAATTCCAGCACCCGCTTATCACGTGAGCCACACAAAACCTTTGCGTTGTGATCGGCGCCAAAACGCTCGCCGGTTCGGATCACGCACGATAAGATCTTCTGTCCTAAGACCATCGCGTCCTCCACCAGGTCGACCGTCCCGAGACACACATCGCAGGCCTCACACTCTTCGTCCTCGAGCTCCTGGCCAAAGTAGCTAACGAGCATTCGGTGGCGACATTCCGTTCCAATACAGAAATGATCGAGCGCCTCTAACGAGTGGAAAGCCGATTTCTGAGCTGAATCGGGTAGGTCCCCCAGCATCTTCTTCCAGGTTACCATGTCGCCGCTGGAATAGAGCAGCACACATTCCGCCTCCAAACTATCACGCCCGGCTCGGCCACTTTCCTGCTGGTAACTTTCCAGCGACTTGGGCATCCCAGCGTGCACCACATAGCGAACGTTTGACTTATCGATTCCCATGCCGAACGCCACCGTGGCCACCACCACGTCCACGCGTTCTTTGATGAACGCATCTTGGTGATCTTGTCGCTGTTCATCGCTGAGACCGGCGTGATACGGCAACGCTTTGACACCGATACTGTTTAGCTGTTCGGCGATCGATTCGACGTCCGCACGGCGAATACAGTAAACGATGCCCGATTCGTTGGGGTGCCGAGCGATCACTTTCTGAATCTGGGCAAAACGATCCTTCCGCCGAACAACGCGGTACATGAGGTTCGGCCGATCGAACGATCCGACTAGCAGTTCTGGATTCACTAGCCCCAGTTGCTGGGCGATGTCTTGCCGCACACGTTCCGTTGCCGTAGCAGTATAAGCATGCACGCCAACGCCAGGGAATCTGTCCTTCAACATCCGCATCATGCGGTACTCAGGACGAAAGTCGTGTCCCCATTCGCTGATACAATGTGACTCGTCGATGGCAAAGAAAGAGACGTTGGCATCGGCCAGGAAGTCTAGCGTGCGATCGGTCAAAAGCCGCTCTGGCGCTAGGTAAAGAATCTTCGTATCGCCACTGCGGATATCGGTCGCAATTTCGCGACGTTCCGCTACGCTGATCGTGCTGTTGATACAGGCCGCGTGGATACCACACGCTGCCAAAGCATCGACCTGGTCTTTCATCAGCGAGATCAGCGGCGAAGCGACTACTGCCAAGCCAGGCTTGCAGAGAGCAGGTACCTGATAACAGAGCGACTTACCGCCACCCGTTGGCATCACTACAACCGAATCCCGATCGTTAAGTACCGATTGCATTGCTTCCTGCTGTAAGGGGCGAAATCCTTCATAACCCCAATACTTATGCATGGTCGCCAGCAATTGGTCAGATGTAACGGTAGAGGAAGATTCCATTGCCTCGCCTAGATGAATGTTCCGTAAGCCTCAGAATCGGCAACTCGCTTCCAAATATTGGAGCGGTTTCGGTGGCTTTTCAGTGTAAAGATGTGCAGTCAAAGCGGCAACCGCTTAGAATGGAGTCGCTTCATGCTTCGGTCGTTTCGTTCTCCGCAGAGTAAGGCATCGTGATGTGTCGTTTCGACATTCGGCAGATTGTTGGACTCGTATTTCTCTTTTGTGCTCCGACGCTGGCCGCCGAGCCAGAATATGAGGCCGGACAATGGGTGATCATTGCCGAAGATACATCATTGCTTGATGCCGATGGAAATGAGCTTGAAAAGCTTTTCATTGCCGATCGCTATGTTGTTGAATCTGTCAAAGAAAAGACTCTCTTCATTAGCTCGAATCAGGATGGCTTTGTTCAGAGCTCGAAAGTATTGCCCGCCGGCAAACCAGGAATTGACCTCTTAACAAGCAAGATCGCGGAACATCCCGACAACGCGAGGTCTTATCTCTTGCGAGCGACGCTATTGAGCCAACCAGTGGATCTCAGCCAATTCCCGAATGAACAAGTCCCTACCGAGCAACTCACGGCCGCGGTCGCAGACCTGGGACATGCCATTCGCCTAGCTCCCGACGACTTGGAAGCCCGATTCCTAAGAGCTTCGCTCTATAAGGATCTGGAGAATTGGCAACTCGCGATTGATGACTACGATTTTGTCTTGGCCGCGGAACCTGATCAAATCGGTCCGTTATACGGGCGTGCCACAGCCGCTCAGTTCATGGGTAACCATCAAAGGGCGGTGGATGACTTTTCTCGCTTTCTGGAGATCGTGACCAAATCGCCCTCAGCCAATAAAGAGCTCATCGCTATGGCGTCCCTTGATCGAGCCCTTTCGTGGCGTCAACTGGAAAAGTACCCAGAGGCTAAGCAGGACCTGAACACAACACTGCGACTCTCGCCCCTCAATCCATCAGCACATCGGGAATTGGGTGAACTAGCGCTCGATGAAGGTGACTACGACACCGCGTTTTCCTGCGGATCGACGTTGACTTACTTGGCTCCAAAGAACGATACCGGCTATCGATTGCGAGCTATCGCCCGAATGAAACAAGAGAAATTCGCGGAAGCACTGCGTGATATCAACCGCGCCATTGCGTTACCTCCCGATCGTGCCTCAGAGTTCCGTCTGCGATGTGATGTTTACTTCAAGACGAAAACCTTCGATAAAGCGTTAGCGGACATCCAACGTGCAGATAAGCTTGAGCCCAACAATGCTGTTTATCAGAACAAGCTGGGTCTGATACTTAGTGAACTCGATCGACACGAGGAAGCGTTATCCCGCTTCAATGAAGCACTACGCTTACAACCCAATTCGCCAGTCATTCTCGACAACCGGGCAAACGAATATGTGCATTTGCGCCAGTTTCAAAAGGCAATTGATGATCTGAATGTGGTTCTCGCAGCTGATCCGCAGCAAGTTCGAGCACTATGTAACCGAGGTAGTGCCTGGAGAGAGCTCGGGGACTTTGACAAAGCGCAGCGAGATCTTGATGAAGCGATTCGAATTGATCCTGACTATTTCGAGCCCTGGACTTGCCGTGCCGCGCTCAATATTGAGCTTGGCCGTTATGCGGAGGCAAAACACGACGCCTTGCGTTCACAGCAAATCAAGGCCGATTTTTCGGCGAATCTCGTTGTTTTAGGCCGGGCCCATCTTGAGTTGGGGGAATTCGCGAAAGCGATTGTCTGCCTAGACCAAGCCATTCATCTCGCACCCGACACGCCATTTGGACACAATCTGCGCGGCCTAACCTATATGCAAATGGGTGAGTTAGAAAAAGCGTACGATGACTTGGAAAAGGCCATCGCTCTCAACCCTGAACTTTCGGTGGCCTATATCAATCGGGGGAATGTGCTGAATCAATGGGAATTCCATGAAGACGCGATATCCGATTTCGATAAAGCAATCGAACTCGGACCACCCAACCCGTTGGCATACCAAGGACGTGGTCTCGCGAAGTTCTTTTTGAGTGATCTCGAAGGTTCCATTATCGACTTAACTCGCTCCGTTGAAATGGCGCCGTTTGACGCGACGACGCTACTTATCCGAGCGCAAACGTACACCTCCCTGGAACAGTATTCGGCCGCGAAAAAAGACCTGGCGGCATGCTTGGAAATAGCTCCTCAAGATCTTGAAGTTCTGTTTACACTTGCGGAGGTACGTTTGCTGGAGCGTGACCTAAGTGCGGTCGAGCCATGCCAAACATTTCTCTCTGTGCTAGAAACCAGCGAAGGTAGCACGACAACGATGGTTGTCTTCGTTGGCTTATACGCTCAACTTCTCAAAAAGCCAGCCGAAACAACTCAGTTATTGGAGGCGGTACGCAGCAAGATCTCGGATGACAAATTCCTTTTACCTTATGTTGATTACTTGCAGGGAAAGATCTCGCGCGAGGAACTGGCGCAAACTCCAGTTTACGACGATGACGAGTACCTGGCCCCGCGCTGCTTTCGCGGGCTGTTTGCCCTCATGGACAACAAACCTGAAGAAGCACGAAAGGACTTTCTCTGGGTGATGGAGAACGGAGATATATCGTCGTTCGAAGTCGATTTCGCACGTGCCGAATTAACACGCCTTAAAGCAATGCAGTGAGCTCGGCAAACCTAGTTTGGCTGAACCTTACGTCGATAGGCCGTGGGAGAAAGGCCTGTCTTTTTGCGGAACGTCGCGCTCATGTACTCGACATGCTCGAAACCCGCGCGATCGGCGATATCACCAATACTAAGATCGGTATCGTGCAGTAATTGACGCACTTTGTCGATTCGCTGATGAACGATGGCTTCGTGCGGTGTCTGACCGGTGATTTGTTTGAAGCGGTATTCAAGCACACGCCGAGTGCTGTCGACCGCTTTTAAGACATCACCGACATTGATGCCATCGCACGCATGTTCGCGGATGAACTGCATCGCCATACCAACCAGGGGATCGTCGGTGGCCAGCACATCGGTCGAACGTCGTGTCGCCACGCCCAACGGTGGAATCAGCTGTGGCGTATGATTAACCGGTTCTCCCTTCATCATGTGATCCAGCAATCGCGCCGCCTCGAAACCGGTTCGACGGCTATCGGGAATCACACTAGAAAGAGGCGGCGAACATAGATCGCACAACAGTCGATCGTTATCGACACCAATGACCGCAACTTGACGAGGAACATCGATTTCTAATTCACGACACGCTTCGAGCAGCAACTGACCGCGGATGTCGTAACAGGCCATGATCCCTATCGGCTGCGGCAATCGTTCGATCCATCGGTCTAGTTTCTGTAAATTCCGAGGATTCGATTCCTTCCCATCTTCGCTGGTTGGCAAATCAAGAACATGGCAGCCGTATCCTTGTTCGGCGAGCGCTTCGACGAAGTACTTCTCGCGCCATTTGCTCCAGGCAAAAGACGAATCGCCGCAGAACGCGAAATTTGCGAAGCCACGTTGAAGCAAGTGCTCGACCGCCAATTGACATATTGCACGATCGTCAGTTTCAACCCAGGGCAATTCCGGAAGCAAACGTGCCGCGCTGACATCAACGATTGGCATCTCCATTGACTTAAGCGCGGCGGCGATCTCTGGTGTTTCAACCCGGGCTATGATGCCATCTCCTTTCCACTGCTTAAGCCACTTCGGGGGCTTCGCCCCACGGCCTTGTTCGGGCAGGAAGATTGACCAGCGCTGAAATTCCTCCATGTAGCGCACCACTCCGTCGAGTAGACCGCGCGCATATTCATTGGAAGTTTCGATGAGCAGGGCAACCTCTTTGCGAGGCTGGATCATAAAGTCGTCCTCGTGGCGCAGGAAGCGGATGGAAATAATTGACGAGTATGTTTCACGAGAATCGCATGATAGCCTATTTATGGCGGGGAATCTCCCTCCGCTGTGAAATACCTCCAATAAGTTGCGGGTTTTCTCATGGCTATTATCAGCTTATTTTGTAGGTTAAAAAGGGTAAACCCTCTGCCCTACACCTCGTCTTTTACCCCACCAGGTACAGAACATGAGTGACAAGACTTTTAACGTGGCAATGATCGGTCTCGGATTTGGAGCCGAGTTTATTCCGATTTACCAGGCGCACCCCAACGCCAACGTTTACGCAATTTGCCGACGTGACGAGGCCTCGTTGCAAAAAGCTGGCGACATGTTCGGCATCGAAAAGCGATACACTTCCTACGACGAAGTGTTGGCCGACCCGAACGTCGACTTTGTCCACATCAACTCGCCTATTCCCGATCACGCTTGGATGTCGCTTAAGGCGCTCGACGCCGGTAAGCACGTCATGTGCACCGTGCCCATGGCCACGACGATTGACGAATGCCGTCAAATCGTCGAGAAAGTCGCCGAAACTGGGCTGAAGTACATGATGGCCGAGACGGTCGTCTACAGCCGCGAGTATCTGTTCATCAAGCAGCTTTACGAATCGGGCGAACTGGGCAAGATCCAGTACATGCAAGCTTCCCATCCACAAGACATGGAAGGCTGGCCAGAGTACTGGGAACGCATGATCCCAATGCACTACGCCACGCACGTTGTTAGCCCTGTGCTAGGGTTGGTCGACGGTCTGGCGGAATACGTTAGTTGCTTCGGCTCCGGCAGCATTAACAACGAACTGGCTAAGAAGTCAGGCAATCCGTACGCAGTCGAATCGTGCCATATCAAGATTAAGGACAGCGACGTCGCCGCCCACATCTGGCGATTCCTATTCGATACGGCCCGCCAGTATCGTGAAAGCTTCGATGTTTACGGCACCAAGCAAAGCTTCGAGTGGTCGCTGGTCGAAGGAGAACCACACGTTCTGCATACCGCCAAGAAGCCTGAGCCGGAAATCGCTTCGCACGTTGAAATTCCAGACTTCGCTCACCTGTTGCCAGAACCGATCCAGAAATTCACCCAGTCCATTGAAGACGCCGCTCACCTGTCGTTCATTCAAGGTGGTGGCCACGGCGGATCACACCCTCACCTGGTTAACGAGATGATCAACTCGCTGCTAGAGGATCGCGACCCACGTCCGAACGCAGTCACATCCGCCAACTGGACCTGCGTTGGTATCTGCGCTCACGAATCGACGATGAAAGGTGGCGAGCTCGTCAAATTGCCAGAGTTCACGCTGAAGCAACCAACTGGTAGCAAAACAGTTGCCGCGTCGTAAGGCAAAGCTTAATTCCCGCTGGAATTTAGTCTTTGTGCGGGAGAGTTCGTCTAAGAAGAATAGAAACGCTCGGGACGTTCCAGAAACGTGCCGAGCGTTTTGCGTTCGGTAGGTGGCCAACGGTTTTGTTGGCCGATGGGGTTTGCCCCGCCGTCAGTTAGACAGCGAGGGCTTTGCCGATCACGCCAGCTTGACGCTGGAAACATTCGCTGCGGCGAAGGAACTTGGCCTTAGCCGGAACACTGTGGGTTCGGACGGCCATGCGACGGTATTTGTCGGCCAGGGCCATCTTCACTGCAACCTTGTTTTCGATCTCGGACTTCTTGGTCATATAGAACGATGCCTCAGGGACATACTTAATGGATTCACGCGAATCCGAACCGCGTAATTCTAACCTTCCCCTGGCCTTCGCTTCTATCCCGAATTGCCTGTCAGTCGCCAATTTTAGGAAGTCCGCAATTTGTTCCTCTTTCAAGGAATAATCGGGCCGATTCGGTCTTGGCAAAATGCCACGTTTCGCGTGAGATAGAAAAATACGATTTCACGCAGAATATACCATCTCGGAAACCTCCATGTCCGCCGAAGCTTCCAGTAACGTCACCTTGATCGGCATGCCAGGATCGGGCAAGAGCACCATTGGGGTGGTCCTCGCCAAGCGCATCAATCGCCAGTTCATAGATACCGATCTCGTTATCCAAACGACGCATCAGCGAACATTGCAAGAGATCATGGACGCGGAAGGGTTTGCTGAATTCTGTAAGCTTGAAGAAGAGGCCGTACTCAGTGTCGATGTCGCGCATCATGTGGTCGCCACTGGCGGCAGTGTGGTCTACGGTCCGGAAGGAATGGAGCACCTTAAACAACTTGGTAAAGTCGTTTTCCTAAAGACGGGTCTGAAGACGCTAGAAGAGCGTCTTTCCAACATGGCGACGCGTGGCATCGCACTAAGACCGGGACAAACGTTAGAAGATTTGTTCCACGAGCGGAATCGTCTTTACACCGAATACGCTGATATCACTATCTCTTGCGACGGGCTGAACGTCGAACAAATTTGCGAGCAAATCGAAGCGGCGTTGGCCTAGTCAAGCTAGTCATTTCCATTCTTTGTCATCCGTTCGACTGGATCATTAACTGGCGATAACATCGCGAACAGCTAACCACGTGATTCTATCTAACGATCACGATGCGCTGTCCCATCGACACGGCCCTTTCCGTCAAGATGCAGTTAAGACGATGGGGCAAATCGTCAATCAAATCGACGCAAAATGTCATCGTTGCGTTCGCGTGGGCCTGCCATAATCTTCTATCATCAGCGCACTCGGTCGATTGCCTCACGGCGGAATGATTAAGCAATGCAGGGCACGACCTCAGCAGCAGGACTCACTCATTTATGGATTTTGATCTCATTGTTATCGGTGGCGGTATTGTTGGTCTTGGTCATGCCTGGGCAGCAGCCAAACAAGGGCAAACTGTCGCCGTCTTCGACAATAATTCCCGAGCCGAAGGGGCCAGCATACGAAACTTTGGCATGGTGTGGCCGGTCGGCCAGCCAGCTGGGCCGCAACGGGCACTTGCCCTCCGCAGCCGTACATTGTGGCGAGAACTTGGTGCCGCGGCTGGTTTTCCCGTCCGAACTTGCGGTTCGCTGCATCTGGCCCATTTTGAAGACGAGATGCAGGTTCTCCAGGAATTCTCCGCTTCGTCTGCGGCCGATGGGCTCGATATCGAACTTGTCGATCCCAAACAGATTGGCAATCTGACGTCAGCAGCCAACCAGAATAATCTCCAGGGAGGCATGTACAGTCATAGCGAACTTCGCGTTACGCCACCCATCGCGATTAGTTCCGCGACCTCCTACTTGGCAACCTCGCTCGGTGTGCAATTTCATTTCGATACCCCGATCACGAAAGTCGAATCAGGCGTCGCATTCACGGCAGAAGGCAAGTCGTTCACAGCTAAACGCATTGTGATCGCGACGGGAGCATACTTTCAGTATCTCTTTCCCGAAATCCATAAGAGCGAGCGTCTATTGCTTTGCAAATTACAGATGATGCTTACCGAGGCGCAGCCTGCAAACTGGCAACTCGGGCCGCATATCGCGAGTGGGTTGACACTGCGTCACTATCCTTCGTTTGGCAGTTGCCCGACGTTGGCCATAGTGAAGGACCGTTTCGCTCAGACCTGCCCTGAACTCGATCGGTACGGCATTCACGTCATGGCATCGCAAGCGGACGGCGGCGGATTGATCCTGGGAGATTCGCACGAATATAACGACGACATCGAACCAACCGATAAGGCCGAGATCGACACGTTGATGCTACAAGAGCTGCGCAAGATCCTTGATGTCCCCAACTGGAACATCGCTCGTCGCTGGAGCGGGCTATACGCTAAGCACCCCAGTCAAATGTGCTTCGTTCGCGAAGTCTGTCCTGACGTTCTCGTCGTCAATGGATTCGGCGGCAACGGTATGACATTGGCCTTAGCATTCTCGGAATCGATCATTCACCGCTGGAAAGATTCCGCCCATCTCGATGCCTTGAACGGATCTCCGATTCAAGATCGTTCGTAATCCTCTCTCCATCAACCACATTCACTCCCTTGGAGATGTTTCATGCCTTTCATCAGGCTAGTTGTCTGTTCACTTGCGTTGCTTACCGTCGCCAAATTGGCGCTGGCTCACGACGGCCCCGACCCGCTTGCTCGCTGGCGATTTGATTCTGAATCACTCGTAGCTAACTCCGACGAGTCCGTCAGCTTAAGAGCACGTCGCGGCCCCGATGGAGCCGTCATCGGCAAGCATCAAATCCGCGGTAAAAAGTACGACGAAACCCTCTACCTGCCAGGCGGTCAAAATGCCGTCGTCTTGGCCAAGAATCACAACGAGTTGAAGAAGTATCTTCCGACCGAGCACATGACGGTATCCATGGTTGTCTCGATCGATCAACCTCAGCAATGGGGTGGACTGGTCGGTGTCGTTCAAGACGACGGCGAGGATGAGTCGGGCTGGATCGTTGGCTACAACGACGAAGTGTTCACGTTCGCTCTGCGAGGCACCGAAGGAACGGGCCGCTTGACCTACCTGGCTGGCAAAACTAAGTACGAGCAGGGGAAGCTTTATCACGTGGTTGCCACCTACGATGGAAAGTTGATGCAGCTTTTCGTCAACGGCAAACTTGACGCCGAGAGCAAAGAGCAAGCCGGCCCGATCTTCTACCCGACCAAGTCGCCGTTTGTTCTAGGCGGTTACGTCGACTCGAACGAATTCAACGGGCACAAGGGGCGAATGCGTGAAATCGTCCTCTATGATCTCGCAGCCAAGCCAAATTGGGTAGCGCACGATTTTGAACACAATGCAAACCTCACCTCGCTGCCTGCAGAAGAGGTTCAAGAGCCGCTCAGTTTCGTGATGAAGCCATATCTGCAGTTCGGTACGCAGACGACGATGACCGTCATGTGGCGAACGAATCGGCCAGGTGCGGGCACCTTGTTTTATGGCGAGACAGACGAGTGCCCTCATAAGATCAAACTCGTCGATGCGAAAGAGATCCATGAAATCAAGATCGAAGGTCTCGAACCTGAAACTCAGTACTTTTATCGTACCGAAACGAAACTGAAACCTGGCGATGAGCCACTCTCCAGCGAAGTTGCTACATTCCAAACCGCGGTAAAACGTGACACTCCCTTTGCGTTCGCCGTAATCAGCGATACGCAAGGTAATCCGAAGGTGAGCGGGACTGTCGGCGATTTCGCCTGGGCTCAACGTCCCAGCTTTTTGCTGCACGCCGGCGACCTAGTCAGCACTGGCAAAAACGAGTCGCACTGGACCGAGCATTTCTTTCCCAGTATGAACCCGTTAATGCGTCATGTGCCCACCTTCCCAGTGCTGGGCAATCACGAACAAGACGCCAAATTCTATTACGACTACTTCTCACTGCCAGAGCCAGAATACTACTACCAGTTTCGTTTTGGCAACTCTGACTTCTTCATGATCGACACCAATCGCAACGTCGATCCAGAATCGGAACAGTATAAATGGCTCGAGAAGGCGTTATCCGAATCGGATGCGACCTGGAAGTTTGTCTGTCATCATCATCCTCCCTACTCCTCCGACGAGAACGATTACGGCAATCTCTGGAAGACGAATAAGTCGACGCGTGGCGACTTGGACGCCCGACAGCTAGTTCCTCTTTACGAGAAGTACGACGTCGATATCGTCTGGAACGGCCATATCCATTCCTACGAACGCACCTGGCCGATCCGAGACAACAAAGCGGTTGTCGACGGTGCGCCGGTTTACATGATCACCGGCGGCGGTGGTGGCAATTTAGAAACGCCGGGCCCCGTTCGTCCCTTCTTCATGAACACCGTTCGACGCGGCCACCACTATGTGATGGTTCGCATTAACGGAACGAGGCTGGAATTCCAGGCTTACGATATCGAGAATCGTTTATTCGATGAGATGGTGATCTCGAAGAAGCCGGCCGACGACTAGGAATAGAGGGGAACCCCTTCCTCGGCAACCGGATCGGCCTGCGATGGAGCGGCCGATCTGGCGGGCGAACGCTTCTTGCGACAAGGTAAGTTCAGCACGGCTGGATTCGCAAATACCATGTGAACCGTAGGCACAAAGGTAAGTGCCAACATCGTCGCACCAACCACACCCCCAGCAATCGAAATCGCAAGCGGGGGCCAGAACCCTCCACCCGCCAAGACTAGCGGCAAAAAGCCAACCACCGTCGTCGCAGTCGTAGCAACGACATGCCGCGTCCCCTTCATTACGACTTCTCGTACAGCAAGTGGGTCCCCTTCACGAGCTTTATCATCTTCACGTAAAGCTGCCAAGACAACGATCGAGTCGTTGATTGCAACGCCGATCAGCCCCATCGTTCCGACAATAGCCATAAAGCCGAACGGGAAACCGAACAGCCATAACGATGCCAGACCCAAACCAACCGAAAGGAAACCGACACAGCCGATCAAGGTGGCTGCCCGAAACGAGCTGAACGACAGAACCAAAGTAGCGACCATCAATACCATCAGCACGCCGACGCTCGACATCAAATTGCCAATTGCCTGATCGCGTCCCTTCGCCTCTCCACCAAGCGACAAGTGATAGCCCGTGGGGAGTTCGATGCCAGCGGCTTTCATTCGGTCTTGCAACTTGTTGAGCACGACCGATGGTAGCACGCCTGCTTGAAGGTAGGCTTTCACTTCGTTCATTCGCTGCTTATCCAAGCGCGTCACCGCCGAAATCTCAGGCTTCAGCTCCAATGAACCGATTGCCGAGAACGGGATAGTCTTTAGCGGACTATCATCACCGACCGCGGGCGATATCAAATCAAGCGATGAAATATCCGCCAGCTTCGCCCGTTCCGATTCAGGCAAACGAACACGGACCGGCAACTCCTCCGTTTCTTCCAAAACTGTTCCGCCCAGCGCACCTTCGGTGGCGGCTGCCAATTGCCGTGCGACTTGCGCGTGGTCGAGTCCAGCCAGCCGGGCCTTTTCTTCGTCCAAGACCAGGGCGAACTTGGGCAAATCGTCTCCCAAGTCGCTTCGTGTGTGCGTTACTTCCGGGATCAGGGCCAGTTGGGCGCGAATTTCTTCGCCCAAATCACGTAGTACATGTAAGTCAGGCCCGAAGATTTGTAGCTCAACGGGAGCGTCAAACGGTGGCCCTTGTTCCAGCTGACGTGCGATCGCTCTGGCCTCGGGCACGTTGCGATCGAACTCCTTTTGAAGCTGATTGATCACATGCTCAGCCCCTTCGGCTGACTTTAGATGAACGATCGCCTGGCCGTACGGAGCGTTATTCTCACGACGTTTGACAATGTTGTAGTAAAACGAAGGTGCGCTTTGCCCTAACACCCAATCGATACCCGTTACCTCTGGATGTGCCAACGCAATTTCACTCAGCCGTTTCGCCGTGGCCTCGGTATGGTAAATCGACGCCTGAGGTGGAAGCTCTAATTCGATTTGAAATTGATTGCGATCTGCCGCCGGGAAAAACTGTTCCTGCAAGAGACGAGCCTGAACGAACCCCATCACCGGCAGCGCAATCGAAAGACCGATGCTGAGCAGGGGGCGGCTCAACAGAAAGTCGACCGTATTCTGCCATGCGAGCGTCATCTTGGGGCTATGCAGTCCATTGATCCACCAGTGTTTGCCTTCGGCATCCGCGGTGTTCTCGAAGATCGCGGCCAGGGCAGGTGTGACTGTCATGGCCAAGATAAAGGAACTGCTGATCGCGAGCATCACGCTAATGGCAATGGTACCAACGAACTCCCCAGCTGGGCCTGGCATGAGCGCAATCGGAGCGAATGCCAATCCAGTCGTCAACGTGCTGCCAAACAGAGGAATCGCGAGGTGCCTCGTTGCTGCCGCCACGGCGTGAGCGGCGCCGTCTCCTTCTTCCATGCGAGTTTTAACCTCGTCGACCATTACGATCGCGTTATCGATCAACAATCCCAGGGCAATAATCAACCCGGTGATCGACATCTGGTGCATGGGAATCTCCATGAACCGCATGCCCGCCAACACCATGAACGCAGATAAGGGTAACGCTGCCCCGACCACAATCGCACTGCGCCATCCCATAAGAAAGAAGATCACGAAGACAACGGCCGCCCCGCCCATCAGCAAATTCCACAAGAGGTTCACCAATCGGGCTTCGACATAGGGGCTTTGCTCGAACATGTGAACCACCTCGACACCGCGCGGCAGGTGGGCTTCGAAGTCGGCGACGACCTGTTGAGCTTCTGCATTCCACAGGTCGAGTCGAAAATCACTGCGAACTAGCGTTCCTAAGATCACCGCATGCGCACCATTGACGATCGCCATGCTACTGGGAGGCTGGACAATACCTTTCTGAACCGTTGCCACATCCCCGAGTCGGACAAACCTTCCGTTGCTTCCGTATCGAATAGGCGTGCTGGCAATCCGATCGATCGAATCAAGTTCGCTATCAACTTCCATCAAGAAGTCCGATTCGGTCGAACGGACTTGGCCCGCCGAAAGCTTCGCATCGCTGGCCGCTAATTGCTGGGCAACGTCGGCTGCGTTCAAGCCGACACTCGCGAGTTGGGCTTGACGAACTTCTACGGCGATTTCTTCTTCTGGATCACCAAAAGCTTCGACATCTTCCGTACCGGGAATCGCCCGCATCCGATCTTCCAATTGCTCGGAAAGTCGCAATAAGATCGCATAATTCGGCTTGTCATCTAGCGTCCACTTCAGCCCTAGGATCGACGCATAGGCCTTAGTCGTGATCATCTCGATGTCCGGCTCGCCGACACCTTCGGGGAAGAGGGCTTTCGCGTCATCGATCTTATCGCGGATACGAGACCAAATTTCACCGACCTCGTAAACATCGTCCCGCAGTTCGATTACCATCGCCGAGGCACCCGCCCGGCTGGTCGAACGAATCTCCTTGATCTCTTCGATCTCTTGGAGTTCTTCCTCCATTCGATCGCTGACTAAGACTTCAACACGATCGGCCCTGGCACCTGGAAAAAGAGTTGTCACAATCGCAAAACGCGGGGTCAGCGTGGGATCTTCCAGCCGCGGCAACACGAAGTACGACGATAGTCCCGCCACGATGATGACGGCAATCGAAAGGACCAGCAGCCGCTTGTCACGATAAAACGCGTTAAACATTGCTTCCTCTTGTTACCGATCTTCAGGAGTCGATGTGACTTGAACTTTGACACCGGGAACGAGACGATTGATGCCCGAAGCCACAACTTGTTCGCCAGGCAGCAAAGTCCCCCGCACAAAAGAACTCTCACTTTCGCTGTATAGGATCTCGACTTCGCGACGAGCGACCGTGTCGTCCTCTTCCACCACGTAAACCGACCACAATCCACGCAGGCCTTGAAGTAGCGCAGAATTTGGTAGCCAAAAGCCATCTGCTTCCCGCGAGGTCTCCAAGACCAACCGAGCGACCTGGGCTGGTACGAGGCCAGCTGACGATTCCGCCTCGATCGTCAGCACGACCGTTTGCGTGCGTGTCGTGGTGTCCAGTTCTGGGACAATGCCGGTCACCGTACCAAGAAACGAACTCTTCTCGACGTCAATCGACAACGTGTCACCGACCTTTAATTGACTGGCAACTTCGGGAGGCAAGCCGAACCAAGCTTCAATGGGCTCGTTTTGCACTAAGCGAAAGATTTCTGTGCCAGGGGTGATAACGGTTCCTTCATCAACGCTTCGCTGAGAAATCGTTCCGTTGTAGGGCGCGACTAACCGTGTGTCCTCTTGTTCCAGTTTTAAGTCAGCCAGTTGGGCATCGAGCTGAGCGACCTGAGCTTTCTGGGCTTCGATTTGCTCGATACGTGTTCCTTCTTTCAATTCATCCAGCCGACTTTTTGCAGCATCCAACTGGCCTTGGGCTGCTTCCGTTCCAAAGACGGCATCATCAAGCGATTCCTGGCTGATCGCGTTCTGTTCGATGAGTTTTTGACGTCGTTGTTTCGTTGCTTGTTGTAGCTTGAGTTGTGCGGTTAGTTGACGAACCTCGGCCTCAGCGGCCGCGATTTGTTCTTTCCGTGGACCGGCAATCAGTTCGTCGAGAATCGCCGCTTGTTGAGCTCGCTGGGCTTCGGTCTGCCGGATCCGAGCCGACAGATGGCGATCGTCCAGCCGGGCGAGTACTTGCCCCTGAGTCACCATATCGCCTTGATCGACCCGGATCTCGATCACCTTACCGGCGAGCTCAAAGCTGAGCGTGCTTGTTTTGGCGGCGACTAAGGTGCCGGTATAATTTCTATGAGCCGCATATTCGGACTTCGGCTCAATCGTCGCCACGGCGACCGGAATTGGATCCGCCGTGCTAACCACTGGCTCGGCTGATGGCGTGCTATTTCCAGAAGCAAACGCGACCGCTGCGACGACTCCCGAAATGAGAACCGCCCCGGCGATAAGACGTGCCGTCCATTGTTGACGCTTCGTCCACTTTTTAGCAAAAAAAGACTCACCGGAGGGCGAGTAGCTGTTCATATTCATCGGCAAAAGTCTCCGTCAGAGCCTTTTGAAAGACCGCTTCGTAATCATGTTCCGTCGACAATGCTTTCCATCCAAAACCGTCGAGCATCTGGTTGATGCAACCGCGGATTGCCAGCGTTGGGTCTTGAATGCCGATATCTAGCAGCGGAGCGCTGGTCGACATCAATGTGTACGATCCGAATGAGATCGACCACAAACCAAAAACCATCCCCTCTGGCGTCATCTCTCCTGGCAACACAAGGTCGCCTTGAGCGACGGCATCTCGCACAATTCCTGAGACAATCCCAATACATGCGTGCTCGCATGTTCGCATGACATCCTGCCGCTTCTCCGACGTTTTTTCCCAGATCGACGACAATCGCACCACTTGCTCCACGCAAAAGTGCTCGGGATATAATCGCACGAACAACTCGCCTGCCACCGCAACGGCTGTTAAGCGCTCGCGTGACTTTCCGTGAAAGAGGGACGCCCTTTGGAATAACGAAGTTCGTTTCTTCTGGGTTTCAACCGCCAGGGCCAAAATGATATCTTCTTTGTTGGGAAAGTGCCGGTAAACGGTCCCCTTCCCATATTCCACGGCCTCGGCGATTCGATCCATGCTTAGTCCGAGATATCCGTCACGGAGCAGCATCTCGCGAGCGACCTGCAGGATCTTTGTCTCTCGCTCTTGAATCTCACGTTGTTTACGGCTGAGTGTTGTCATTGCCCCTTCATTTTGGACGCTTCGTCCACTTTTTGCAAGTCGAAACTTCTGGTTTGGATGCAGTTTCCGTTAACGTGGTTACTTGCTCGGATTACAATATCGACAAACCTACTATCCATCCACCCACAAGCAGGGCTTTTGCTGAGGCGAATGGCAATTTCAAAAAAAATGTCGCGCTGCCTCTAAGATTCTCGCCCGAGGAACGAATCGTTAGAATGACAACAACCAGCTATTCGATTTAATCTTCATTTTTATCTGACACAGATTCTGCTCAATCCGAGGGGCTGCTTCCATGAGCTTTTTCAAGCAACTCACCCGATTCTGCCTTGCCACGGCTGTATTAGCCAGTTGTTCTCTTGGTGTTAATGCCGGCTCGCCAACTGGCACGTTGGCGAAGTATGGCGAGAACCGATCATGGTCCAACGATACCGGTCAATTTCGTATCGACGGCAAGATGCAATCGGCAGAAGACAACCTGGTTTCGATTGCGAAATCGGACGGCCGGGTCATTAAGGTTCCCTTGGACAAATTAAGTGCCAAGGATCAGCAGTTCGTCAACGAGTTTCTAGCCGCGGAAGCCAAGATGAATGATCCGGCGAATCCGTTTGCCGGAGGCGAGCAAGCTAATCCATTTGCTGGCGGTGAACCGGCAGCAGGGATGCCGGCCAATGGCGCCCCGGGTACAGCCAGTGGAATTCCGCAAAAACAGGCCGTCGTGGGTGGTGTTCGTCCGATCTCTGCCTCACCCACACCAGGTTTGTGGGACGTGAAGCCACCTTACCCGCTTCCTGAATTGAATTTGCACGATTCGATCGTTCCCCTCAATATTACCAACCCGTTTGCCTCGAAACTTGTGATTGGTGCGGGTGGACGAGGCCCGAAGATTATCCTCAACAACTATCGCGAGAGCCGTCGCGCTGAAGAAAACCAGAGCCAATTCGTCGTCTATGATGCGTCGACAGAACAGATGTCGTCGGTCATCAAGTATGACCTTCCCTGGCGATTGATGGCCGTCTCGCCGAACGGCAGCATGATGGCTGCGGTTCGTGTGGTTGGCTTCGACAAGGGAAGCGATCTTGCTTTGTTTAAGATTGAAGACAACGAGCTTAAGCCGATGTATTGGTTTACGGCAGGCGGAGGCGACTGGGACGAATTGCGTTGGGCCAGCTTTTTGCCTGGCAACCGACTAGTCACCATTAGCCAGAAACAGTTTGTCACGATCTGGGACTTAAGCAATCCCGTCGGTCCCAAAGCGCTATATCGCGGATCGACCGGTGGTCCTTTGACCGCGACCATGTCGCCTGCAGGCGAGTTAATGATCTTCCCTGCTGGCAAGAGCATTGCCGTGGTCGACACGACGAGTGCTAAGTTGGTCGGCTGGTTGGAACGTGACACTGAAGCCGACGGCATCGCCCTGTCCCCAGACGGACGTACCTTGGCTGCGTTTCACCCCTACACCGTGACGCTCTACAGCATGGAGACGGGTGCCGAGCTAAAGCAATTTGCAGTCTCCGAGAGCACGGTAGGTCACGGATTTCGTTGGGTTGGAAAATACTTGATGGTCGGAAACGTGATGTATGACACGGAACGTGAGTTGGCAATTTGGAATTATCAAGGCTTGTCAGGATGCGACTTGGTCTATGGTGATTTCTACATTGCAGGTTACGGCGAGAAAGAACAATCGACCCTTACGATCTTTGAACTTCCCCATGCTGGAGCACTTGCCGCAGCGCAAAATGTCGACCCGACCGCTGTATTTGCCATGCGACCAGGGGACGGCGTCAAGGTTGTCTTCAACATGAGCGGTGCCCCACAACAAGTACAGCAAGATGCCCAGACGGCAGTTCAAGCGAAGATCGACGAGCTTGGGTGGGTTCGCCTCGATAACGCCGTCACCGTGATGGAAGTCACCGTCCAGCAAGGAAAACAAGACTCGCAAGACTATTACGTCCGTCAGGGTTATGGCCCTTTCTTCGCTCCGCCAGGATTCGGTGCGCCGACGGGACCGAAAGAAACGGTGACCTTCACTCCATGGAAGCATTCGCTAGTGGTTAAGGTCGGTGGAAAGCAAATCTTTAGCACCGGTTATACGAGCAGTGCTCCTCACAACCTCCAGTTGAAAGAGAACGAATCGGCACAATCTGCCGTCAATCGCATCGTAAAGCCTAACGGCAAGTCGTTCCAAACGATGAAGGTCCCTCCTCATCTCCTCAAGCCTGAGTATCAAGGCGGTATGGGAAGTTCTCGCTTCAGCAAGGCGGGGCTGAACTAGTCCCACTTCCGCGAAGCTCCGCTAAAAAAATGATGGGCGCCGCTCAATGACCGGCGCCTCCTCCCTTCTCAACTCCTCATCTCATCACCACCAACAAGGACACTCCCCATGGCCGACACTGAAGGTGGCGCCTACCTTACGCCCGGCGATGACCCCGAAATGGTTCAAGCGTCCGAGAAAGCACGTCAGACGTTTCGCTATTTTTGGCGAG
Organism: Blastopirellula marina; assembly: GCF_002967765.1. Classification (NCBI taxonomy): domain Bacteria; kingdom Pseudomonadati; phylum Planctomycetota; class Planctomycetia; order Pirellulales; family Pirellulaceae; genus Blastopirellula; species Blastopirellula marina. The sequence goes on from NZ_PUHY01000016.1 coordinate 178,646, forward strand.
AAATGTCGTGGGAACGCCGACGTATCATCCCCGGCCTGGAACTGGCAGCGGTGAAAGCAGCATTCTCCGATCCACCGGAGGTACAAGCGCAAAACCCCGATGGGCTCGAAGTCGAACAGATGTGGCTTATCGACGTAGATTTCGACGGTCGTCTTCTCAAAGGAACCTTGATCAATACGCCGATCTCACTGAAGACCTTCAACGAAGGAGACGAAGTCAGCATCCCCGGGAAGCAGATTACCGACTGGATGTACGTGATCGCCGGTGAAGTCTACGGCGGATTCACTATTGACTTAATGCGTTCACGAATGAGTGGCGGTGAAAGACGCCAACACGATCAAGCTTGGGGCTTTGATTTTGGCGACGTCGGCATGGTCGATCTCGTCCCTCCCACCTACATCGGTGAAGCTCCGAGAAAGAAAGGCTTCTTCGCAGGACTATTTGGCAAGAAGGCCGAGCCGCAAGATTACGCCGCCGTAGGTGCCAACGAGCATCCCATGTCCGCTAACATGCGTTCGTCGTTTGAAGAAGCGATTAAAGAAAACCCGGAAATGTTAAACCAACGAGACGACCGAAACGGATTCACCTTTCTGCATCAGTTGGCCCTCGGCGGGTCGCTCGACGGCGTGGACGTCTGCTTGAAAAATGGTGCCGATCCCCGCGAGAAAGGGAACAACGGACTCACACCCTACCAACTTGCGAAGAGCCTCGGCTGGAAGCGGGTTATGAAGCGTCTGGAAGAAGTAGGCGGCGCGGAATAGCATTTTCGCTGAAATGATTTCATTAAGAAGTTCGCCGTGCGTTCCGATAGTCTCGCGGCGACATCCCTGTCGCGCGGCGAAACTGCCGCGTGAAGGCACTTTGATCGGCGTAGCCCGCTTCAAGGGCGATTGATGCAATCGGCTCCTCCGAAGTTCTCAAGAGTCGTTGAGCTAAATCGATCCGCAACTTTAACAGCCACTGCCCGGTCGTTAGCCCAAAGACGCGTCGCATGCGACGATCGAGCTGATACGACGACATCTTGGCGATCTCTGCCAATCGTTTCACGCTCGGTGGATCGGTCAGATGGGCCTCGGCATGCTGGATGGCATCGATCACGTGCGAATACTCTTCCGTCGCGAAGTCGGGAAGTCGCAGGTCTTGCGATACTCCGACCAACCCCACGACTTCCCCTGATTTCGACCGCAGTGGCAGCTTGCTGGTCAAGCACCAACCGACATCGCGGGTGGCGTAAAAATGGAGCTCGAGCTGCCCAACAAGTGGCTGACCCGTTTCGAGTACCTTCTTGTCTTGATCTTCAAAACTTTGACCGAGCGGCAGGCGAAGCACCTCGAACGGGGTGTGCCCAATTAAATCCTCCTTGCTTCGCGCACCACAACGCTGTACCAAGGTGTTGTTGACCACCAAGTATTGGCCCTGGGTGTTTTTGATGAAAAAGACAATGTCGGGCAAGTGATCGAACAGTTCTTCCCCCGTAAAAGGAGGGTCAAGCTGAGTCAGCATTTCATGAATTGGTAGCATGGTTGAAAATCCTCAATTGTGCGCAAATTCAAGTCTGCTATCTGCGGATTGTCAAGACATCTTCTTGGTTTGGACGTTATCATCTAGTTTCAACAAGTCGATTTTTCTCTCCCTTATTCCCTTACGAGACCTCGCGTGAACGACAAATCGAAAATCTTCCGCGGTTGCATTCCGGCCCTAATGACGCCTTGTTCGGCCGATGGCAAACCCAACTTCGAAGCCTTGGTTGCCAAGGGTAAGGAGTTGATCGACGCAGGAATGACCGCCGTAGTCTACTGTGGATCGATGGGAGATTGGCCGCTGCTTACCGACCAGCAGCGTCAGGAAGGGGTTCGTCAGCTCACCGAAGCGGGCGTACCGGTTGTGGTGGGTACCGGGGCTCAAAATCCCAAGATCGCTGCAGCCCATGCAGCACACGCCAAGGAAGTCGGTGCAGCTGGCTTGATGGTGATTCCTCGCGTGTTGTCGCGTGGGACTTCCGCGGCCGCTCAGCGACATCACTTCGCCGGCATTCTTTCCGCTGGGGGCGACTTGCCGAGTGTGATTTACAACAGCCCCTATTACGGTTTCGAAACAAAGGCCGATCTGTTCTTTGATCTGCGACGTGAGTTCTCGAATCTGGTCGGCTTCAAAGAATTTGGTGGGTCCGCTTCTCTCAGCTATGCAGTCGAACATATCACCGGTACCAATCCTGATCTGGTCTTGATGGTCGGTGTTGATACCCAGGTCTACCATGGCTTCATGCGATGCAATGCCAAAGGGGCAATCACAGGCGTTGGCAATGCACTTCCTAAGGAAGTGCTGAAGTTAATCGAGCTGTGCGAAAAGGGAGCCGCTGGGTGTGCCCAGTCACGCAAGCTGGCCTGGGAATTGAACGAAGCACTGACGGTTCTTTCCACCTTCGATGAAGGGCCCGACTTGGTGTTGTTCTACAAATACCTGATGGTGCTCGAAGGTAGCCCTGAGTATGAACACCACTTCAACGACTCGGACAAGCTTAGCCCGAGCCAACGCGACTATCTCAAAGCGCAGTGGGAATTGTTCCGCGCTTGGTGGGATAGCTGGAACGGCAAAGACGCGTAACAACCAGGCTCAACCATGATTACTTCCAGCAAGCCCGACAGCGTAATCGTTGTCGGAGGCGGCATTGTGGGGATTGCATGCGCGCACTACCTCACCAAGCTTGGCCTCCAAGTCACCGTGATCGACCGAAGCGCCATTGCCGGTGCCTGTTCGCACGGTAACTGCGGTTATATTTGTCCGAGCCATGTTTTGCCGCTTACCGAACCGGAAGCAATCCGTGCGGCCGTCAAATCTCTTTTTCAGCCCAATGCGCCATTCCGCGTGAAACCACGCTTCAGCCCAGCACTTTGGAACTGGATGTGGCAATTTGCTCGCCGTTGTAATCATCAACAAATGCTACGGGCGGGTATTGGCCTCAAGGCGATTCTCGATTCATCGATGAACGAGTATCACCAGTTGATCGCCGAGGAATCGCTCGATTGTGAGTGGTCGACGCGCGGTCTGCTTTACGTCCTGCAAACCGAACGGGGCATGGAAGCGTTCGCCGAGACCGACCGACTGCTGAGCGAACACTTTGGCGTTTCCGCTCGACGAATCGAAGGCGCTGAATTGCCAACGTTCGATAACGCCTTAAAAGCGAATCTGGCAGGGGCATATCATTACGAAGGGGATACCTCGGTCCGCCCTGATCGCCTCAACAGTCAGTGGGCGGCACGACTCCTCGAGCAAGGTGTGCAGTTCATTGAGAACTGTATGCTACTGGGAATCGAGACCGACAACGGCCGCATCACTTCGCTTCAGACCACGCAAGGCAAGCTTTCCGCCGATCGAATTGTGATCGCGACGGGTGCCTGGAGTACCCAACTAGCGACCATGTTGGGTTGCCGAATTCCGATTGAACCCGGCAAAGGATATTCCGTAACGATGTCGCGCCCCGATCCCTGCCCGAGTCATCCGATGCTTTTTCCGGAACACAAAGTCGGCGTGTCGCCGTTCGCAGGTGGTTATCGCTTGGGTTCGATGATGGAATTTAGTGGCTACGACACGACAATCCCGCCTCGTAGGATCGAGCAACTTCGCCGCTCAGCCGCACCGTACTTGGTAACCCCCACAACCGAAGAAACACAGCAAACATGGTATGGTTGGCGTCCCATGACCTGGGACAGCCTGCCGATTATCGGACCAGTGCCCCGTCTCCATAACGCTTTTCTAGCGACAGGGCACAACATGTTAGGCGTCAGCATGGCAACGGCAACCGGCAAACTGATTGCCGAAATGATTTCGGCCGCTCCCCTTCACATTGATGCCGAACCTTATTCACCTACGCGATTCGCCTCCTGAGGAATGCTGCGGCGAATCGTTCCGTTTCGCTCGCATCCCTTTTTAGGTTAGAATTGTGGAGACTCTTATCGAGATCACACCCCGAAATTCCTACCCAAGGTGTTCTTGACCATGAAGCTTTCCCCCAATGCCATTCTGGCGTTCCTCTTGCTGTGCGCGGTGCCGGTCGTTTCGTTTGCCGCCGATGACGCTAAACGGCCTGAACGAAATATCGTTTTCTTTATCACCGATGACGAAAGCCCCACGCTCGGTTGTTATGGCGATCCGGTCGCGGTGACGCCTAACATCGATGCGATCGCCAAGGATGGGACCATCTTTCGTAACGCGTTCGCCACGACGGCCAGTTGCAGTGCCAGTCGTAGCGTTGTGTTGACCGGTTTGCATAACCACATGAACGGTCAGTATGGTCATACGCATCACTTCCATAAGTTCTCGTCATATCACGATGTGGTTAGCTTGGCCCTACCGCGACTTTTAGAGAACGCGGGCTATCGGACGGCCCGTTGTGGAAAATATCATGTCGCCCCCGAGGCCGTATTTCACTTCCAAGAAACGATTCCAGGCAACTCGCGCTCGACCGTGCAAATGGCGAACAACTGCGAGTCATTCATCAAGGAACAAGATGATCGCCCATTCTTCTTGTACTTTGCGACCAGCGACCCACATCGCGGTGGCGGCGTCGACAAAACCTCGAAACGCGAGCTGAAGCCAGACCTGTTTGGCAATAAGCCGAACAAGGGCGCGTACCCCGGTGTGGAAGAAGTCTTCTACGATCCAGCTGAGGTCCCGATTCCAGAGTTCTTACCCGATACGCCTGACACACGCGAAGAACTTTCTCAGTACTACCAGGCGTGCTCGCGCATCGACCAAGGGTTAGGTCGCCTGGTCGAGATTTTAAAGGAAGCTGGCGTCTACGATAAAACGCTGATCGTCTTCACGGCCGACCATGGCATGGCTTTCTCAGGGGGCAAAACAACGGTCTACGAAGGAGGCCTTCGCGTTCCCTTCGTGGTCCGCGATCCCTATGTGAAAAATCGTGGCGTCGAAACGTACGCGATGATTAGCCACGTCGACATCACGCCGTCGCTGCTCGACTTTGCTGGTGCCCTCGATAAACAAGCCAACGCTCCAAAGCAACCAATCAACGCCAACAAGTTCTGGAAAGATCGCGGCGAAGCGTTGCAAGAGAATCGTAGCGGTGGCAACAAGTTCGATCACTACCACGGTCGATCGTGGATCGACTTGTTGGGCGATCCGGAAGCAACGACGCACGATTCTATCTTCGCTTCGCACACTTTCCACGAAATCCAGATGTACTACCCCATGCGGGTTTATCGTGATCAGCGATTTAAGTTGATTTGGAACATTGCCCACAAGCTCGACTACCCGTTTGCTTCCGATCTATGGGCCGCTTCCAGTTGGCAAGCGCAGTTCCAACAAGGGGAAGACGCACCCTACGGGAAGAAGACCGTGGGCGAGTACATTCATCGACCCAAATTCGAACTGTACAACGTCGAGACCGATCCTCACGAGGAACTCAACTTGGCCGAAGACCCAGCCTACGCAAAGGTCTTGGAAGAATACAAGAAGAAGCTCAAAGCCAAGCAAAAAGAGCTAGACGATCCTTGGATCATGAAGTGGGACTACGAATAGTCAGCACCTCCACACCTAAGTCCATCAAAGGCCGCTTTCCCAAGGTTAGCGGCCTTTTTCGTGCGCGGAGTGCCGGAATTCTCTCGCCAAAGGGAATTCCATCCGTTAGGCTGCCCTGGACATTCGCGCACATCACTATGCCACTTTTCGGCAACCCACCTTTGCCGTTTCGTTTAGGCTCAAGCACGCATTTGCTTTAAGCCCTCCTTCAGGAAACTCACCGTGAACACGCAGCCCCTTACTGGCCTGATTGCCGCCACCTACACACCATTCGATGCCAGCGGACAACTGGCTTTGTCCCAGATCGGACCGATGGTCGAGTACCTGCTCAGCTCCGGTGTTCAAGGATTGTATGTGTGTGGCAGCACCGGCGAAGGGATGTCGCTGACCACCACCGAACGCCAAGAGGTTGCCGCTGCTTACATGGCTGCCGCCGATGGGCGCGTGCCGGTCTTGGTTCAAGTTGGCCATAACAGCGTCGAAGATGCTAAAGCGCTGGCCGCCCACGCCCAGGAAATCGGCGTCGCGGCGATTTCTGCGACCTGCCCCTCCTATTTCAAAATCGACTCCGTGGCCACACTTGTATCGACGATGGCACAAATCGCCGGTGCTGCACCTCAGCTACCTTTCTACTACTACCACATCCCGTCCCTGACCGGATCGGCAATCGACATCGCTCAGTTCATGCGAATGGCTGACAACCACATTCCGAATCTGGTGGGCTTGAAATACACCGACACCAAGGTCTTCGAGTTTCAAGAATGTCAGGCAATCGAGGGCGGGAAGTACGACATCGTTTGGGGTGCCGACGAGATGCTGCTGGGGGCGCTCGCCAGTGGGGCGAAGGGAGCAATTGGTAGTACCTACAACGTGGCGGCACCCCTATACGGTAAATTGATCGCTGCCTTTGAATCAAACGACCTGCCAACAGCTCGCAAGCTACAACTCCAATCGATCGAGTTCATCCGCATCATGGGACGCTATCCGTTTCACAGTGCCATGAAGGAACTCCTAAAGATGCTGGGGCACGACCTGGGAACCTGTCGCCTCCCTCAGCGTGGGTTGACCGGTGAAGAGATCGAATCGCTGCGAATTCAATTGGCAGCGTCCCAATACTTCGCTCCGGTCCTCACCCCTGCCACTTAGGACAACCTGTCATCTGCTCGCTTGCCCCGCCGAAGAAAGCCTCATCATGCCTCACTTACGTCCTCTGCTAAAAAACTTCGTCGTCGCGCTGCTGCTCGTTGCTGGGGCAATCCCTGGGCATGCGTGCGCTGAGACCGTTCTCGACTGGGAGCGACTGCCCGATCTCCCAAATGATCTGGGAGTGGCTGGGCCGTTCGCTGGCATCGACGACGATGCACTGATTGTCGCGGGTGGAGCAAACTTTCCCCGACCGGTTTGGGAATCGGACAAGCAGTGGACCGATGCGATCCATGTGTTAGTTCGCCAGGACGAAGGCTATCAATGGAAGGAGGGTGGCCAACTGCCCCGTCCGATCGCCTACGGTGCCTGTGTGACGACGCGAGTCGGCGTGCTATGTCTGGGGGGCTGCGATGCCGACAAGGTCTACGCCGACACTTACTTCCTGCGATGGGATGGCGAATCCGTTACAACGGTCCCTTGTGCTCCTCTACCACAACCGATGGCGTATGGTCAGGCCGCGATGATTGGGCAGACGGTCTACGTTGTCGGTGGCCAGAAAGAGACGGGACTAAATAGTGCCACCAATGTCATCTGGTCGCTCGATCTTTCGGCTCACGGAGACCCGACAAATCTCGAATGGAAGACGCTCAAGCCGTTACCTGGCCCGACGCGTGCGTTCAATCTTATCGCTCAACAGCACGACGGTTTCAATGACTCTATCTACGTGATTGGTGGTCGGCGTGAGGAAAACGGCGAAACACAGTTCCTTCAGGATGTTTGGCAATACGTCCCCAAGACTGACAGTTGGAAAAAAAGACAATCGGCACCGCGGACCATCATGGCCGGTGAGGCAATTGGTATTGGTCAAAGTCATATTTTTGTCCTGGGAAGCGCCGATGAAAGCAACTTCTTTCAGGCAGATGACCTGAAAGACGACCATCCTGGTTTTCCCAAGGAAGCGTTCGCTTACCACACAATTACCGACACCTGGATTAAAGTAGGTGAAACAGAGGAAAACCTCGTAACGACCACCGCGGTTCGTTGGGGAGAAAGCATCATTATCCCCAGCGGTGAAGTGCGACCGCGTGTTCGCTCGCCGCATATTTGGAAGGTTACTCCTTCGTCATCTAACAAGAGCTTCGGCGTACTGAACTACATCGTTTTATTCGGCTACTTGCTGGGAATGGTCGGCGTCGGGGTTTACTTTTCTCGCAAGAATAAGAGCACCGACGACTACTTTCGGGGCGGAAAGCAGATCCCATGGTGGGCAGCCGGTTGTAGCATTTTTGCCACAATGCTCAGTTCGCTGACGTTCATGGGATTCCCCTCAAAGTCATTCGCCCAGGACTGGGTCTACGCCATGGGCAACTTCACGATTCCCGTTGTGGCGATCCTGGCAATTTACGTCGCGATGCCCTTCTATCGGAGAATCGACGCGACCAGTGCCTACCAATATCTCGAGATGCGATTTGGTCGATCGGCTAGGGTGTTTGCCAGTGGTAGCTTCGTGCTGTTCCATTTATTTCGCATGGCAATTGTGATGTCGCTGACCGCTCTGGCGCTTGCCGTCGCAACACCACTTACGCCCGTTCAATCGGTCATGCTGATGGGCGTGCTCAGCATTGCCTACTGCACGATGGGTGGCATCGAGGCGGTTATCTGGACCGATACAATTCAAACGTTCGTGCTGCTGGGAGGCGCCTTGCTGGCGGTCGGTCTGCTGCTCTCAGGCGTCGACGGTGGATTGGAGGGCTTTTGGCAGATTGCCAATCAGTCGCATAAGTTCAACCTGGCGAACATCCACTGGGACATCACCAACGCCCAGGTTGCTTTGTGGGTGATCCTGGTTGGCGGCGTCGCCCAGAATATATCGTCTTACACGGCAGATCAAGCCGTTGTGCAGCGATACGTTACCACGCCCACTCAGCAGGAAGCGACCAAATCCATTTGGATTAGTGCCTTGCTGACGATCCCAGCCACGCTCATCTTCTTCACGATCGGTACATCACTTTTCGCCTACTACCATAGCCATCCGGCCAAGCTCGATGCGATGACAACGACGGATCAGATCTTTCCATTGTTTATTGCTCGTGAAATACCTGTTGGTCTTGCTGGCTTGATCGTAGCTGGCATTTTTGCCGCGGCTCAATCGACCGTTTCAACTAGCATGAACTCTTCGGCAACGGCCATCATTGTCGACTTTCTGCGGCCGCTCGAACTTTGCACGACCGACAGAAGCTACCTCACGGCAGCAAGATACTGCACGTTTGCGATTGGAACCGTCGGTACACTGTTGGGCATCTTGTTCGTCAATCCCAACATTCGCTCACTGTTCGATGCTTTCATTGTGATCCTAGGAATCTTCATGGGTATCTTAGGTGGCCTGTTTTTGTTGGGGGCGTTCACTCGTCGCGCCAATCAGTTCGGTGCCATGGCCGGTGCTTTAGTCGGTTCCGTGGTCATGTTGCTATTGTGGAAGTACTCGAAGATCAACAGCTACTTTTATCCAGCCGCCGGACTTTCCGTCTGTTTCGCCACTGGGTATTTGGCCAGTTGGATCGCCGGCAAGGCGCCGGGTGATCTAGCCGGGCTAACCATCTATGACCTGCCATCGGGGGAGAATTCGATCGTGAAGGAAGCGGTATGAACGAAACGCGGCGGGACAAATTGCTGACAACTTATCGCGACGGCTTGTTAAATGACACGCTTCCGTTCTGGCTCACGCATGCGGTGGATCGTGAACATGGCGGCATCATGACGTCGGTCCACCAAGATGGTTCCATCGTCGACACCGACAAAGGAATCTGGCAGCAAGGTCGCTTCGCCTGGCTAATGGGCGAAATCTTCAACAACGTGGAAAAACGTAGTGATTGGCTAGGAGAAGCTGAACGCACAATCGCCTTCCTTGACCAGCATGGTTTCGATCGATCCGACGGACGGATGTGGTTTCACGTCACACGGGACGGGCAGCCAATCCGCAAACGCCGTTATGCCTTCTCCGAATCATTCGCGGCAATTGCTTACGGTGAGCTGGCCCAGGCAACAGGCGGCCAGAGATATGCCGAAATAGCCAGAGAACTATTCCTTCGCTTTGTGCAGCACAAACCAGAACCGAAATTCACCGACGTCCGCCCAACACGTGGAATTGGCGTGCCGATGATCACGATCAACACGGCGCAGCAGTTGCGAGATTCAATTGACTTGCCGGAAGCGAACCAATGGATCGATCAGGCGATCGACACGATTCGGCAATATCATGTGCACGAAGACATTCAATGTGTGATGGAAACGGTGAGCCCCGACGGTAAACGCCTCGATCATTTCGATGGCCGTTTACTCAACCCTGGGCACGCAATCGAAGGCGCTTGGTTCATTCTCTGGGAAGGCCGATACCGTCAGGATCAAGAGCTAATTCAACTTGGTTGCCAGATGCTTGATTGGATGTGGCAGCGCGGCTGGGATAACGAATATGGCGGCATGCTCTATTTTGTCGATGTGAACCGGCTACCGGTACAAGAGTACTGGCACGACATGAAATTCTGGTGGCCACAAAACGAAACGATCATCGCCACACTTCTGGCTTTTGCAATTACCGGGGATCCCAAGTACGAAGCGTGGCACCAACAGATCCATAACTATGCTTACAAGCACTTCCCAGATACCTCACACGGCGAGTGGTTTGGCTATTTGCACCGTGATGGGCGGGTGAGTTCGCCGCTGAAGGGAAATCTGTGGAAAGGTCCGTTTCACTTTCCACGGATGCAACTCACCTGTTGGAAGATCCTCGAGTCGCTATGTCCTAGTTCGTCGCACGAACCCCATCAAGCTGCGGTCGATCCCTCGATCTAATCACCTTCGGCCGACATCTCTTTGTTAGGACTTGCTGTTGTGGCTTCTAAACTGTTTCGTGTCGCTCTGGTTGTTTTCCCCAGTTCGGACAACCTTGTCCGCATGATCCGTGGGGTAATGCAGTATGCCGCCGAAACTAGCCAGATTCAAATCATCAAACAAGCAGCAATCCCTTACGTTCCGTGGGATCAATTGGCCGAGTTTCAACCAGATGGCATCATCGCATTTGCCGAAACTCAGACCAGAATCAATTTTTTACGTGAGCTCAGGATTCCGTTCGTCAACGTCACGATGCACGTCGATCCGCTGCCCGATGTCGCGGTCGTCCATTCCGATAATCTTGAAATCGGCCGTCGGCTGGCTGATCATCTGCAAAGTTTAGGGCTGAAGCAGTTCGCATTCGTCGGTCATTTCGACTGGTACCACAATCGCCAGCGACGCGATGGGTTCCTACAACAACTATCCGCAAGCGGCCAGAACGCGTCGATCCTGGAAGTGGCATTCGAGTCCGACTTGCCAGGCGACTTTACCCATCGCCGAATCGATCAAGCACATCTACAGCAACAGATCGCTAAGTTACCCGAACCTTGTGGCGTAGCGACTTGCCACGATGAATTCGCCCACGAAGTCGTCGAATGCTGCAAGAACCTTGGCCGGAGTGTTCCGTTCAGCGTGTCGGTGGTTGGCGTCAACAATTACCGTTTGATCTGCGAAACGACAATGCCACCTCTGTCAAGCATCGCCCAAAATTCGGAACGCCTTGGCTACCTGGCTGCCGAGAATCTCGTACGAATGATGAACGGCGAAGCGCCGCCTGCGGAGCCAGTGCTGGTTCCACCTGGGCAGATGATCGTGCGTCGCTCGTCCGAGTTCTTGGCGCTCGACGACATGGAAGTCTCTACCGCGATCGAATTCATTCGCAGCCACTGCAGCCGTCCGATTACGGTGACCGACATCGTCGATAATGCCACGATGAGTCGTAAGTCGTTGGAAAAGCGGTTCAAATCGGTCGTCGGCCACTCGATTGCTCATGAGATCCGTCTTTCTCGCATGCGGCATGCCCAGCACCTTTTGACAAGCACAACACTCAGTATTGTCGATGTCGCCGTCCGTAGCGGCTTCGACAGCACGAGCGGTTTCATCCGCGCCTTCCGCGAGCACACCGGCGTCACGCCAGCTGAATACCGTAGCGGCTAACAAAAGCACGTCCCCCAGGGTGGCGGAAATTTAGACCTGGGTGGTTATTGTCTGTTAAGATCTGCCGACGACATTGCAAAGACCTCTCGGAAGGTATTCCATCGCGCCAATATCTTCCTATAACAGAAGAACTCAGTTCAACGCTTATCCCACCTAACCTTCCAACCTCGCGGATTTCCTCCATGTCTCAGATCAACCGACGTCAATTGCTGCAATCAGGTCTTGCCTTGCCGGTCCTCTCGTCGCTTCCAACCTGGATGCCGACGACCAGCTTCGCAGCCGAAGGGGACACGGAGAAGAAGCCCGGGGCGCCGGAGCTGAAGGAGAAGGACAGCTTCACCATCGCAGTGTTGCCTGACACGCAGGTCTACTGCCAGGCTCATCCTGAAGGCTTCATGGCCCAAACGAAATGGCTGGTCGAAAACAAAGAGGCCCGCAACATTGCTGCCGTGCTGCACCTGGGCGATATCACCAATCGCAACACGCCCGAGCAGTGGGATGTCGCAGTTAAAGCCATGTCGCAGATGGACGGCCACCTTCCGTACTTCATGGTGCCAGGCAATCACGATTACAGCGCCGGCGGTTCCGCCAAAGATCGGACCACCAATCTCAACGAGTACTTCCCACTTGCCAAGTTCAAAGATCAACCAACTTTCGGCGGCACTTACGACAAGGAAGCCGACCGCATGGAGAACACCTATCATTTGTTCTCTTCGGGCGGTCGCGATTTCGTGGTAATCGGGCTCGAGTTCGGACCTCGCGCGGATGTCGTTCGCTGGGCGAATGAAATCGCTGAGAAGTACTCCGACCGCGAAGCTATCTTGATTACCCACGCATACATCTACTTCGACGAAACCCGCTACGATTGGAAGAAGTATGGAGCGAAGCAGCACTGGAATCCGCATTCGTACGGCGTGGCCAAAGCGACCGGCGACGATGTGATGGATGGCGAAGAGCTATGGAATAACCTCGTCAGCAAGCACGAGAACTTCATCTTCACACTCAATGGACATGTCTTGAACGATGGTCTCGGCCGCGTTACCAGTACCACGCCAGGTGGTCGCGATGTCCACCAAATGTTGGTCAACTTCCAGATGAAGCCGAACGGTGGCGACGGCTGGATGCGTTTGATCGAGTTCACCAGCGATAACAAAGTGCATATCGCCGATTATTCGCCTACGCTCGATCTAACGAATACCTCGTCGCAAAATCAGTTCATGCTCGACTTGGCCAAGATCGGCTAACGTTCCGACCTAGCGTCGTTCTCTTCCGGGCGTTATCAATAATAAGGTGGATGCCGCGAGTTTCAACTAACTCGCGGCAGTCAGCCGATACGAACGCAGCGGAAGAAATCAGGCGGTTAGGATGCAGGAATTTCCAGAGGGACTGGTCGATCAACTGTTCGATTGCCTGGGAGACGTTGTCTACTGCGTGAAGGACTTGGATGGCCGCTATACCAAAGTCAATCACGCCTTCGCCGAGCGTTTGGGGGCCAACGATCCAAGCGAGATCATTGGCAAGACGGCATCCGAGTGCTTCGATGCTGAACTCGCCAAATTGTACGACGACCAAGACCGCCAAGTTGTCGACACAGGGCAACCGCTGCGCGACTTGCTTGAGTTAATCTCACACAGCGACGGCTCGCGTGGGTGGTATCTTTCCAACAAGTTTCCCCTGATGAACGATCAGGAGGAAGTCACTGGTGTGGTGGGGGTCTCGCAAGATCTAAAACAACCGAGCGATAGCGATCTCGAACTGGCCGATCTCCGCGCCACGATCGAGTTCATTCGGGCTAACATCGAGCATCCGTTGAAAACAGAGGAACTTGCCGAGCACGTTGGCCTTTCTCCGACGCAGCTCGACCGACGAATGCGGCGTGTTTTTCGCCTCTCGACCAAGAAGTTCGTGATGAAATATCGGCTCGAACTTGCCTCGCAACTGCTGATCACCACCCAGCAGTCCTTGTCGGAAATCGCGTTGGCTTGCGGTTTCAGCGATCAAAGCGCGTTCACGCGTCATTTTGGGGCAGCGGCGAATCAAACACCCCTAGCCTACCGAAAGTCCCACCAGAAGCCGGGTTAGGGAAAACGGCTCATTTTTCAGCTTGCCGTTTTAGGCAGAAACAGCTGCTATCGGCATGCGATTTGTTCAATACTGCGCAGACCGGAGATTCGTAGAATTCCCCATGGAATTTGATCATGAAGCTCTTTTGCGAAGGCGCAGTGACGTGCAAACCGCGACTTATCCTCAACCAACTCTGACGCGTACCGACTTCGATGCTCTTCCCGGCGAAGCTATTCAGCTTGCTGCTGAGATCCTTAGGGCATCGCAGGCCCGAGCAACCTCGGCCGATAAGGCCAACCTGGCAAAAGTGGCTGGCTTGATCGAAGACAAGTCAGGCAAAGAGCTAACCGTCGCGATGGCCGACCAGGTGCTGCGGATCAAGAACCCGCGTCGCTCGGCCAATCAGTTGAAAGCGTTGATTCAACAGCATGGTCTGCCCAAGTACTTCAGCCCGCTCGATCGCTGTCTTCTGCAACTGGGAAGTTGGGCAGCACAGGTTGCTCCTGGCTTGGTCATGCCACTAGTTCGCAAGCGGATTCAATCGGAATCGTCGCATGTGATCATCTCGGCGGAAAAGGATTCGTTCGAGAAATACCTCGCCGAACGCAAGCGTGAAGGGATCCGCGTCAACTTGAATCAGTTGGGGGAAGCAGTCCTCGGCAACGGAGAAGCAGAACGTCGCTTGGAGAAATACCTTCAGCGGTTGGCCGACCCTCAGATTCGCTACGTCTCGGTGAAACTCTCTTCTGTGGCCGCCCATATCAGTCTCACCGGCTACGATCAAACCTTGGCCACGATCAAAGAGCGACTGCGCATTCTCTACCGGGCTGCCAAACAAGATGGTGCTGGTCAGCATCGCTTCATCAACCTGGACATGGAGGAGTATCGCGATCTCTACCTAACCGTCGACGTCTTCCGTTCCGTCCTGGACGAACCCGAGTTCAAGGATCTTTCCGCTGGCATCGTGCTGCAAGCCTATCTGCCTGATTCGCACGAGGTGCAGAAGTCACTCACGGCTTGGGCGCGCCAGCGTGTGGCAAACGGTGGCGCTGATATCAAAATCCGTTTGGTCAAAGGTGCGAACCTGGCCATGGAACAGGTCGAAGCTTCGATCCATGGGTGGCCACAAGCTCCCTATCACACCAAGACCGAAACCGACGCGAACTACAAACGCATGGTCGAATTCGCTCTTCGTCCCGAGAACATGCAGGGTGTCCGCATCGGCCTGGCCAGTCACAACTTGTTCGATATCGCCTTTGCACTTGTATTGGCCGAAAAGCGGGACGTCCGAAAGCGTGTCGAGTTCGAGATGCTTGAAGGGATGGCTAATGCTCAAGCTCATGAAGTGCGTGACCGAACGGGCGATCTGCTAGTTTATGCTCCGATCTGTTACGACGCCGACTTCGATTCAGCCGTTGCTTACCTCGTACGTCGCTTCGACGAAAACACCCAGCCAGGCAGCTTCCTCGGCTCGCTGTTCAATTTGACCGTTGATTCGCCTGCTTGGGATACCCAAAGCCAGATGTTTCTGGATGCCTGCCAGTTGGCTTGGTCAGGGCATCTTGCTTCGACGCCCAATCGCATTCAGAATCGTGCCGCCGAACACTTTCATCCTACGCACGCAAGCGAATCGTTCCGGAACACCGCGAATACCGACTTCGCCATTCCTGCCAACCGCGATTGGATCAAGCGAGTCACCAGCGAGTGGAAGGCGAAAACCTTCGACACGCTTCCCGTTGCCGTCGGTGGTCAGGAAGTGACTACCGGTACGTTGGTCGACGGCCATGATCCTTCCCGACCTGGACATACGCTTTATCAGTACTCGTGTGGCGATGCTACCCAGGTCGAGCTCGCGTTGGCGACTGCGACACAGGCTCAGATCGGCTGGGAAGCCCTCGGCAAGGCGAAGCGAGCCGAAATCCTTCGCAGCTTTGCCGCAGTTGCCGCAGACGAACGGGGTGACATGATTGGCGTAATGATGGGAGACGCCGGCAAGGCCGTTGTCGAGAGTGATGCCGAGATCAGCGAGGCCATCGACTTCGCCGAATACTACAGTCGCTCGCTCGACACCGACGGATGGAATGATGGAACCACGTCCGAAGCTCTTGGCGTCGTTGTCGTCACACCACCCTGGAATTTTCCTTACGCAATCCCAGCCGGTGGCTGCTTAGCCGCCCTGATGGCAGGCAACACGGTGATCTTAAAGCCAGCCCCTGAGACCGTCCTCACCGCGTGGTACTTGGCCTGTCAGTTGTGGAAGGCAGGCGTCCCACGTGACGTGCTACAATTCCTTCCCCTGGTCGACGGCGAGAACGGAACGAAGCTGCTTAGCGACGATCGCGTCGGGGCGGTTGTCCTGACGGGTGCCTACGCGACGGCTAAGCTGTTTAAGTCTTGGAAGCCTGAGATGCGACTGTACGCCGAAACGAGCGGTAAGAACAGCATGATCATCTCGTCCGCGGCCGACCTTGATCTGGCGATTAAGGACTTGGTGCAAGGGGCGTTTGGCCACGCCGGCCAAAAGTGCTCGGCTACTAGCCTGGCGATTGTGCAGCGAGACGTTTACGAAAGCGAGCAATTCCGCAACCAACTTCGCGACGCGGCGGCCAGCATGCATGTCGCTTCGGCGTGGGATCTGACGGCGGAAGTGACTCCGATCATTCGCGAACCTCATCCAGAGCTCTTGCGTGGTCTAACACAGTTGGAACCGGGCGAAACGTGGCTTCTCGAGCCTCAGATGATCGACGACAACCCATGTCTGTGGAGACCTGGGATTCGTCTCGGCGTGAAGCCTGGTAGTTGGTATCACCGCACCGAATGCTTTGGCCCGGTCCTCGGTATCATCCCCGTCGATACGCTCGATGAAGCGATTCGTATTCAAAACGACAGCGAGTTCGGTTTGACCGGCGGACTCTATTCGCTCGACGTCGATGAAATTGCCAAGTGGCGAGACGCCGTCGAGGTGGGCAACGCGTACATTAACCGATCCACCACAGGAGCAATCGTCCAGCGTCAACCGTTCGGTGGCTGGAAGCACTCGTCGGTTGGTACCGGTGCGAAAGCAGGTGGACCGAACTATGTCGCCTCGTTCCGCCGCTGGGAAGAAACCAAGTTGCCCGTGTTGGCCTTGCCACTCACCAACGACCTCAACAGCCTCCTAAACGAATTGGAAGGCGATGAAGCACTTCGATCCACGGCTCAGAATTACCTGTACTGGTGGAATACTGAATTCGACCGCGAGCACGATCCTTCTGATTTGCACGGCGAGGACAACCACTTCCGCTATCGCCCGCTGGATTTTCATGCGATTCGTTTGACGGATGAGGCTACTGGCCAAGCCGACGTGCTAAGGGCTGTCGTACTATGTCACATCGCAGGCATCCCAGTGCAGGTCAGCGCAACGTCGCTGCCATCTTGGACCAAGTCGCTTGCGAATCTCAAGCAAGTGACCTTGTACGCTGAGGATACTGCATCATTCGTCCAGAGGATGGACAGGCATAACGGTGGTAGTGTTCGTGTTGTGGGGGACAACACCAGCGTCGAATTCCTGCCGCTGCACAACCAGGCCAACCGTCTAGTCCCCGCTAGCAGTCTGGCCAACGGTCGGCTGGAATGGTTGAACTACCTCAAAGAGCAGTCGGTCACCGAGATCGTGCATCGCCACGGCAACACCCCGCCACGCCCGGCGAAAGACTAACTGGTCTCCGGCATGAACGTCGGCATGATGATTCCTGCGGTTGGGGTCCACTCGCCACGAATTTGCGAAACATGCAACTCGCAGTTCTTCGCTCCCCAACCGTAACAGTACTGGACCAATTGGCTGGCCTCGACCGGGACCAGCCAAACCGGCATACGGCCACGATGATGATTCAGCTCAGCGTAGACCAGCGCTGCCGCATCTTCCTCGGTTCGCATCACCCCGGGCCCAAGCATGTTCGAGCCTGGATGGCACACCGAGGCGAGAAACCCATCGATTTCGTTTCCATCGGCGGACTCGATCACCGAGACATGCCAAATCCCTTGCTTGTTCTCCAGGAAGAAGCGATGGTCGTCTGGCCGCGAGATCATGTGCAGTTCGGCTTCTAAAGTGACGATCGCGTCCAAGTCGTCTAACGTGGCGGGTCGAACGCGCTCGACACCTTCTGGCCGCGTTCCTCTTTGAATGCCCTCTTCTGGAACCTGGAGGATCATGTCCTGGAACATGGCTCGCGGGACGAAGCCGGCTCGATTATAGAGCGAGAACGAATCGAGGTTGATCGCACTGGAAACCAGCCGAACGGGCTTCTGCTGCGACTCGGCCTGATCGATGATGAACGCCAATAACTTCCGTGCGATCCCCTTGCCGAAATGATCAGGATGCACATTCATGATCCCCAGCGACATGTGCGTTGGCCGAGGATGGTAAAAGCAGGAGCCAGCAATCTGTCCTGACTCTTCACAGACCGCCACCACGCAGCAGCCAGGATCGAGTGCTTCGTACACTTCGCAGAACAATCGCGCGGCGGAGATCTCGCCTTGGAAGATCGCTGGCTTACCGTTCGCCGTGTACCAGGCATTGGTGGAATGAAAGATCAACGCGGCGACTTCATCCCAGTCTTCGTGCTGCATCGCTCGCAATGGGTAGCTCGACATCGATATTCCTACTTTCTATTTGCCGCTTCGGGACCTACTTCACCTACGCTCGCCGACTAGCGGATCAGGCTCAATCGTAGAAAACTGCTAAAAACTCGCTCGTCATGATCTGCCAGCTCGCTTATAATCGGCTTGTGACAACATGCTCGCAAGACCACTCTCCCTACCCTTCCCTGCTTTTCCCCACTTCCCTTCCTACCGCCAAGTGGAGGTCGAATGAACTTCCCGCGATGTCTGCCTGTTCAGTTGCGAATTGGGCGTTTGCTGCTTTTGGCAGTAATTGGGGGGATGTTCTGCCTTGATCAAGCCTCGCTGGCGCAAGCCGAAGATACCACAGTTCGCTTCGGGGAACATATCTTCCCGATCCTTCGCAAATCCTGTTTTGAATGTCACGGTGCAGAAGAACAAGAAGGTGGCCTGCGTCTCGACGAGCGTAATGCGTTGTTCGATTCAGGCTCGGTCGTCGCTGGCAAGCCTGACGAAAGCGAACTGCTGCGGCGAGTCATGCTGCCTAAAGGACATAGCGAAATCATGCCGGCCGTGGGCGATCCACTGGCCCCGAAGGAAGTCGCAATCGTTCGCGCGTGGATTGAACAAGGCGCCAATTGGCCTGAGGATTTTACCCCACCGCCTCACTGGGCATACGTTAAGCCCACACGACCAGCCACGCCCACAGTGACTGATCCCGCCTGGATTCGCTCACCCATCGATGCGTTCGTACTTCGTCGTTTGGAACAAGAAGGTCTCGCCCCATCCCCGATCGCTTCGCCGGAAAAACGGATTCGGCGGGTTTACTTCGACTTGATTGGCTTGCCACCGACGCCGGAAGAAGTGAACGCTTTTGTGGCAGATCCAAGCGATCAGCATTACGCTCAAATTGTCGACCAGTTGCTCACGCAGCCGCAGTTCGGCGAGCGGTGGGCACGTCCTTGGTTGGACCTGGCCCGCTATGCTGATTCGCACGGCTTTCAGCGCGACGATTTTCGCGACATCTGGCCCTATCGCGACTGGGTCATTCGGGCGATGAACGACGACATGCCGTTCGATCAGTTTACCATCGAACAGATCGCTGGTGACCTGTTACCCGACGCAACCGAGTCACAGCGCATCGCGACTGGGTTTCACCGCTGTGCCCCGACCAATTGCGAGGCAGGCTCGTTGCCGGAAGAAACTCGGGCGGAACAAATCATCGATCGCGTCAACACCACCGGGGCGGTTTGGCTCGGCACGACACTCGAATGCTGCCAATGCCACGATCACAAATACGATCCATTCTCCGCTCGCGACTACTACCAACTTTTGGCCTTCTTCAACAGCACCGAGCGCGAAGCGGACCTGACCGATCCCAAGACTCCCAGCTCGATTCAATTCCAAGGTCCGTCGATGTCGCTGGCCAATCCAGAACGAGCCGCCAAGCATGACGCGTTAACCAAGCAGCGAGCCGCCATCGACGAGAAACAACAAGCTCGTCGTAAAGAGCTGAACGCCTCGCTGGTCGAGTGGATCGCCGACTCGCAAGACATGGACGCCAAGACAACCCCCAAGGCAGTCAAAGCAGCTGCCAAGAAGCCCGCGGACAAGTGGACCAAAAAGGAAAAGACGACGCTGCTCGATTTCTACGCGAAACAGGACCAGCCGAGTCAGAAGCTACAAAAACAACTGAACCAGTTCGATAAGCAGCTGAAAGAGACCGAGCCTGACACCACGCTAGTGATGATCGAACTGAAAGAGCCTCGCCCGACGCATATCTACCTGCGAGGTGACTATAAATCGAAAGGGGATCGTGTAGAACCTGGCACGCCCCAGCGATTGCATGCCATGCCACAAGGGCCGCCGAATCGCTTGACGTTGGCGAATTGGCTAATCTCGCCCGAGAATCCGCTGGTGGCCCGTGTGGTGGTGAACCGTTGGTGGGCGCAACTGTTTGGCCAAGGCCTGGTCACCACCGAGGAAGACTTCGGCATCAAAGGGGAACCACCAACCCATCCCGAGCTTCTCGACTGGCTGGCCGTGGAGTTTATGGACAACGGCTGGTCGCGGAAGAAGCTGCTCCGCGAGATCGTTCTTTCCTCCACCTATCAGCAGTCATCCCGCATCACGCCTCAGCTTCAGCAGATCGACGATCAGAACAAGCTGCTCGCCCGCGGGCCTCGATTCCGCATGAGTGCCGAGATGGTTCGCGACAACGCCTTAGCCACCTCAGGCCTCCTAAGTGAGCAACAATTCGGTCCGCCCATTCGCCCTTATCAGCCGCCTGGCATTTGGACCAAAGTGGGTGGCCAACGTTACAAGTACGAGGTCAGTCCTGGCAGTGAGAAGCATCGCCGAGGGATCTACGTTGTGCTCAAACGTGGCTCTCCCTACCCCAGCTTCCTCAATTTCGATGGCACGGCCCGGCTGGCTTGCACGGTCGAGCGTTCGCGAACCAATACGCCTCTGCAAGCGCTCACCCTGCTCAACGATCCCGTTTATGTCGAAGCCGCCAAATCCCTTGCCACGCGAATTCGTGAACAGCAATCCGATGCCCCTCTCGACGATCAACTGACGTATGCCTTCCAACTATGCACCGCGCGTCAGCCGAACGAGGTGGAACTGGCCACCATCAAACAGTTGTACGAGTCGCAGTTTCAAGCCGAGCGAGCAGACGACGATAGCTTGAACCTGGAAGACGCGAAAGAGGCGGCTTGGTACTCGGTTGCGACGGCTCTCTTAAACTTGCACGAAACGATCACCAAAGACTAACGCGATGGACAGCCCTTACCACAAGTCCGAACAATCGATTCCACGCCGCGGATTCCTTCAGGCTTGCGGGATTGGTTTTGGTGGGATCGCGTTGGCTTCGCTCCTCGCGGAAGAGTCGCGTGGCGACGTCCTGCTCCCTCATCAATTGCCCAAGGCGAAGCATGTCATCTACCTGCACATGATCGGGGCCCCTTCCCAGTTGGACCTTTTCGATCCTAAGCCGGAACTGGTCAAGCATCATAATCAGCCCTGTCCGCCGGAAGTTACCAAGGGGCGCGATTTCGCATTCATCGGTAAAACGTCTACCCTGGCAGGCTCGCCCTTCAAGTTCGCCAAACATGGTGGCAGCGGCCAAACATTTTCGGAGCTCTTGCCTCACATGGCCACCGTCGCCGACGAGATGGCCGTGATCCATTCGGTCCATACCGAGGAGATCAACCATGCTCCGGCGCAGATGTTTTTGCACTCCGGCTTTGGCCGGGGTGGACGCCCCAGTTTTGGTTCCTGGGTTTCCTATGGTCTTGGTTCTGAGAACGAGAACCTCCCTGGCTACATCGTGCTGTTAAGTGGTCCGGCTGGTGGCGCGGGGGCCAGTCTGTGGTCGAGCGGCTTCCTGCCGAGCATTCATCAAGGCATTCAGTTTCGCTCGGAAGGGGATCCGGTGCTATTCCTTTCCAGCCCCCAAGATCACGAGATGAGCGATCGTCGCCGTGTGCTGGATGCGGTGGCGAGCTTGAACCAACAGCAGTTCACCGCAACTGGTGATCCCGAGATCGAAACGCGGATCGAACAATACGAGATGGCGTTCCGCATGCAAGCCTCGGTGCCCGATCTGATGAACTTGGAAGGGGAAACAAGGGAAACGCTCCAGCTATACGGAGCCGAACCCGGCAAGGCTTCGTTCGCCAACAACTGCCTGCTCGCACGTCGTCTGGTCGAACGAGGCGTACGTTTGATCGAGCTGTACGATGCCGACTGGGATCATCACAACAACTTGGAAAACCGGCTCTCAAAGAAGTGCAGCGACATCGAC
This sequence comes from Blastopirellula marina, assembly GCF_002967765.1. Classification (NCBI taxonomy): domain Bacteria; kingdom Pseudomonadati; phylum Planctomycetota; class Planctomycetia; order Pirellulales; family Pirellulaceae; genus Blastopirellula; species Blastopirellula marina. Next base: position 200,847 of record NZ_PUHY01000016.1, read on the forward strand.
CAACCGATTGCCGCACTGATCACTGACTTGAAACGTCGCGGCATGCTGGACGACACGCTAATCATCTGGGGTTCCGAATTCGGTCGGACGCCTCTCTGCCAAGGTGGAAATGGCGAGAACAAGGGAGTCGCCGGGCGAGATCACCACAAAGATGCCTACACCATGTGGTTGGCTGGCGGGGGTATCCAAGGGGGCGTCAGCTACGGACGTACCGACGACTTCGGCATGGATATCGTCGAGAATGGCGTCCATGTGCACGATTTGAATGCCACCATCTTGCATCTGCTCGGGCTCGATCACGAGCGTCTCACCTATCGCTATCAAGGGCGCGAGTTCCGCCTGACCGATGTGCATGGAAACATCGTTCGCCCAATTCTGGCGTAGCGGATCGCGAATTCCCAATGGTCGGCTGGCCGATCGCTCATCACCGCGATGTGAGATTCGTGTGGGCATACGACAACCTCGTAAGCGGCGAGGTCGAATTCTCGAAGTACATCTAGGCAGACTCTTGGTTTGCGTTGGTGAACCCACAGGCGTTGAACAACAAGACAACCTCATCGCTTGTCCGCGAACGTCTAACGCGCGGGCGTAGCGTCCGGGAGACGTTCGATGAAGTCACGAACGCTCATCTCGCGAGCGATCGCTTCATCCTTAATCTGTATTGCCAAGCGTTCCTCTACAATCATGACGATCTCAATCAAATCGAGATCGTCGCACCCCAGATCGATAAACGTTGAATCGGTTGAAATTTCGCTGGGGTCCTTTTCCACGATCAGGGCGATCGTCTCGCGCACGATCTTTTGCGTCTCAGGTTTCAACGGCAACGGCTGAACAGCCGGGGGTGGCACGTCGATCGGTGGTGTTGCTACCATCCGATTTTCAAACTTATCGCAGCCCGATAAGACGAATACCACGACCACGAGACAGATCCGTTCCAACATAGCGTCCTTTTGCAATCGGTCCCTACGGCTAAGACGATTCACCCAAACGGCTCGTCTTCTTACGGACGGCTGAGATAATACCACTTAATAATATTAGCCCTCCGGTCACAATACAGACCAGCCCAATCATGAACGCCGCTCCCAGCTTCACACCTGGCTCCAGCACGCTGATGTTGGGATCTTCGGGATCGTAAGCGATCGTTACCTGCTTGCCGGCGGGATACTTGCGGGTAATCTCTTGTGCGTGGACCCGTTTCGACGAGCTCATTCCGGTCGGATTGAAGTCGACTCGATCGCTGCGATGCACGGTTTCGTTGACTTCATATTGGTAGCTCACATGGGCACGAAACGTGAGATGATCGCGCGGGCCAGATTCTGAGATGCTGGACGACGTGATCTTACCTTCCACCGTCGGCCAACTCTCGCTCACAAAACCTTGCGTGAACGCAGCGTAGTTGAAGACAACTGCCAGAAAACACCCGACGGCAATCGCCAGCACACCGACGACGATGCTGCCGATTGGGCCCAGCATCACACCGCCTTCTTTTATTGGTTCTGTAGTAGTCATGCTCGTTGTTCGCTAGTTGGTGTGTTTTATTAACCGACATCGGCGAAAACGTTTCGTCGATACATCACGATTCGCCAATCGCTGCCTTTTTTGGGCAAGTTCCCCCCTCCTCGGCCAGTTGTAGCATACGGTTTTATTGCGTGTGTCTTCGTTGCTCCGCAGCGAAGTGACCGGCACCTCCTCCTCGTCTTCCGCTTTTCATGACGGAACCATCGCATGAACGTATGCCGTTCTCTCGTCGCGTGTGGCTTGCTTTTGTTGGGCTTCAGCACGGTACTCGTCGCGGGTGAGGCCCGCACTTGGACTGATATCACCGGGAACACGATCGACGGCGAGCTCCTCGACGTCACGTCGAACCATCATGCATTGTTGCGAGTCGACGGCGAGACGGTATCGATTCCGTTCTCGATCTTCTCCGAGCATGATCAAAAGCATCTCAAATCCTGGAAGAAGAACGTAGCCGCCGAGTCCGACCCCGCCACCGAACCGACTACCGACCAGCCCACCTCACCCCAGGCAGAAGCCGCATCGCCTGCCGCGAAACCGGAAGTCGCAGAAAAAGAAGATTCTCCTGAGCCGTCCGCCGACAAGCCGGACGAGGAACCGTCGACCGTCATCACGGCCGATAACTACACGCCACCGGTTCGTCAGGAAGAAGTCGCCTACTTCTGCACCAACTGCGACCACGAACTGTCGGCCAGCATCGGGGTGGGCGATCATTGCCCGAACTGCGATGTCCTAATCGAGTACGAAGAAGACGAGAACGGCAATGTGATCGCTGGCAAACGCGATCTCCCTTGGTACGCTCGAACGCTAATCAAGATTGGCGCTGCGATCGCAACGGCTGGCATCTTCGGGCTATGGCGTCTCCGACACTTGCTGCTCGTGCCGTTCTCTGGCTCGCAAAAAGAGCCAGATCAGTTCGAGATGCCAGGCGACGTCTGGCAGAAGTCAACCTAACATGCTGACACTGTTAGGTCGCTCTTTCGCTCGTCGTATCAGGCTCCGGGAATCTTTTTGATTAGTTTGCCACTTCCATCAAGCTCGTAGAGCGCGTGACCGCCTGGGTAGGTTCCGATGAGTTCCCCTGCTTGGTTGCGTCCACTGCCGAAAACGACGAATACGGAATAGCCTTCCTCGGTATTCTCGACATCGATATCAAGTTCGTATGGATCGTTGGCAATCTTACGTTCCTCCGCAAAGCTCCGCCGCTCCTCGGCGATCATTGCCCGTACCCTCTGCTCGACCTGAACGCTCGTTAAGGGTGTCGCATGCTCTTGGTCGGGCATAGCGGCACCAGCGTTGGGATCGGCAACTGGCCGATCTTCATTCGGCTCTGTCTCGACTTTTGTCTCAGGCGGATTCGCCGTGACGACCCACGAGTCGTTCTCTTTCACAAAGTAAATCGGTTGCGGCTCGGGAAACTCGGCATTGGTCAGCGTCCCTTCGGCGTGATTCCCCTCGATTTGGACGCCCGAGAGTTTGGCTGTCGAAGGTGTCTTGTCGGCTTCGTTCTGCTTGCCATCGATCCGCGAATTGATCAACTCGGTCGCTTCTTCCAGGAACGCCTTCTGGTCCTGGATTTGGCGACCCACAACCTCGACCGCCTTGGCGGCGCCTTGTCCCCCTGGCGAATCGTAGATCTGCATCATGCCCATGATATCGGTCTTCTCCAGGTGATACTTGGCTAACAAGGCCAACGCCTGGTCCTTTTCCTCGGTCTGGAACACAATGAAACGCTCGACGTGATACGCCAACATGCCAACCTGGCGATTGCGATCTTCCTGGGCGAAGCATTCCAGCAACGTGATCACATCGTTCGAGTCGGCCGCCTCGGTCATCCGCTCGAAACATTCTTGCGGCGAGCTGTTCACCAGGGGCTCGGAAGTCCGCGACCGTTTCGCGTGAGGCTTCTTCGGAGCAGCCTGCGTCGTCGAAGTCTGGGCCGCTTCATCGGTCGAATCACTCGCCGGCTGCGAACAACCGATCGCCAACAACAGCATTCCAACGCACAACAACGAATGCTTCCACCACATGTCAAAACCACCTCAGGGGCATTTCAGGAACGTGCCAATCTATCCGCCACAGCTTACCAAGCTGGGGTTAGGCAGGGAACAGAAGTTGTGTCTCGTCGTCTTCATCAGCCGTCGAGTAGACTATCACTTTAGAGCCTTGGAACGCGATTCGTTGCTCGGCTTGGCGAGTCGCCTGAATTCGATTCCCAATCTCGACAATGTCATTCTTGCAGCTAATGCTACGATCGTTTCTGGAATTGTTCCTTTCTGCTTCGTGGTCGGATGTGTCTTCCTGACGATGGTATTCTACGGGTCATCTCTTCGATCAGTCTTGCAAGCGTTTTACGCTCTGCTCTCGATTCTCGCGGTTGCGGCATCTTACTTCTTTGGGCGCGGACTCGCCTTTTAAGACGATGTCGTACCTCGCCAAAGTCCCAGGCAAATCTAATATCACAGTCGGACTTCGTTCGTTGGGCGAATCTTGCTTCCGTAGTCGCCACTGCGGAAACAGCTCGCTGCACTCGACTTATGCAAAATTCCAATGGTGTCCACACGACATGCGGCGCATTTTGTCCGCAAAGTGTCCGCACGCGAGCGGACGTTTTGCGGACCTAAAGAAGAGAAGAGAAGAGAAGAGAAGAGTTAAGAAGAGAAAAGAACAAGAAACCAAAGAGAGAGGCGCCTCGCGGCGGCAGTCTCTGATGTTTTGTTTTTGGAAAAAAGGAAGCCGTGGGAAAAGCAATGTCCACGCCCAGTGGCATACAACTTGCACCTTGGGACGTCCGGACCGTGCTAGGACAGACCTTTGTCGTTGAAGGAGTAGTATCATGTCGAACCCTAATTTTCAGAAGTGCCTCGAGGCCTGTATCGAGTGTGCCCGAGCTTGTGAGGCTTGTGCCGATGCGTGCCTGAGTGAAGATAACGTCGCAATGATGGCCGAGTGCATTCGGACCGATCGTGACTGTGCCCAGTTGTGCTGGACGACCTCGGCCCTTTTGGCTCGTGATTCGGAGTTTAGCGGAGAGTTGTGTGCCGTCTGTGCGAAGGTATGCCAGGCCTGTGCTAACGAGTGCGCGAAGCATGATCATCAGCATTGCCAAAAGTGTGCCGAAGCATGCCGCCAATGCGCCGAAGCGTGCGGCAACATGAAGGCGGCAATGGTCTAACGATTTCGCGTTTCGGCTTGCTTTTAGCATCACCAAGCTGGTCCGTGGTCGGCCAGCTTGTTCTGTCTCGCTCGTTAAATCTCTCTGGTCGATGCGCATTATCTACATGAACTATCGGCTACAATTGGGGTAGGTTTCTTGCTTACCTACACCAGATGGGAATGCTGTTCCCACTCTCCCTCCTCCCCCACTCGTCGCGATTTTCGTTCTCCCCTCGAAAGAGCCCGACCATGCCACGCCTGTTGTTGTTTGCTTCTTGGTGCGTTGCCACGCTCCTGTTTTGCGTACCCGTTCACGCCGCGGATGGCATCCTGCCCCTAGGCGAAGATGGTCAGCCGTTGAATCTCGATTTCGAGAAGGGAACGCTCGAAGACTGGACCCCCCAAGGGCCTGCGTTTGAGCAACAGCCGATCGAAGGGGACACAGTGCGGGCACGTCGCAGCGACATGCGTAGCAACCATCAAGGCAAGTTCTGGATTGGCGGCTACGAGAAGGTGCTCGATCAAGCAACGGGCACGCTCACATCGGCTCCGTTCGAGGTCACCAAACGTTTCGCCGCCTTCCTGCATAACGGTGGCTCGCACGAAGAAACCCGCGTCGAACTCATTGAAGTCGGCAGTGACAAGCCGTTCTATTCCACGGTCGGCAATAACAACGAAGGGATGGACTTGACCGTCGTCGACCTGCGCAAGGTCGAAGGCAAAAAGATCTTCATTCGTTTGGTCGACATGCACAAAGGTGGCTGGGGACATTTGAACTTCGACAACTTCCGTCTGTACGACAAAGCCCCCGCCAAGCCGAAGCCAGCCCGCATCGCCCTCACCCCTGATCAGTATCCGCATGCGGGTCTCTCGGCCGAAGAAGCCGCCGCCGCCATGCAGCTGCCAGAAGGGTTCCGCGTAACGGTCAGCGCCACCGAGCCGGAGGTGACCCAGCCGATTGCGATGGCGCTCGATGAAAAAGGACGACTGTGGGTCTGCGAAGCATTCGAGTACCCCCAGCGGGCCAAAGAGGGAGAAGGCCGAGATCGCATTTTGATCTTCACCGACAAAGACGGTGACGGCAGGTTCGACGAACGCAAGGTCTTCTACGAAGGCTTGAACCTCGTCAGCGGTTTGGAAGTGGGTTACGGAGGCGTGTGGGTCGGTGCGGCTCCCTACCTTCAGTTCATACCCGATGCCAACGGCGACGACATCCCCGATGGCGAACCGCAAATCTTGCTCGACGGTTGGGGCTATCAAGATACGCACGAAACGCTGAACGCATTCATCTGGGGACCCGATGGTTGGCTGTATGGCTGCCATGGTGTATTCACCCATTCGAACGTCGGTAAGCCGGGTGCTCCTGATTCGGAACGACAACGCATCAACGCCGGCATTTGGCGATATCACCCGATTCGTCACGAGTTTGAAGTCTTCTGCCACGGAACCAGCAACCCCTGGGGTGTCGACTTCAACGACTACGGCCAGGCTTTCTGCACAGCGTGCGTGATTCCTCACCTCTATCACATGATTCAAGGTGCCCGCTACCAACGCCAAGCAGGTTCGCACTTCAATCAGTACACGTACAACGATATCAAAACGATCGCTGATCACCTGCACTACCTCGGTTCGACACCCCACAGCGGCAACAACAAGTCGGACGAAGCGGGCGGCGGTCATGCTCACGCAGGAGCGATGATTTACTTGGGAGATGCCTGGCCCGATTCGTATCGCGACCAGCTATTCATGAACAACATTCATGGTCAGCGGTTGAATGTCGACATCTTGCATGAAGAAGGTTCTGGCTACGTCGGCAGTCACGGCCCCGACTTCCTACTGACCGGCGACCGCGCCTCGCAGATCCTTAACATTCGTTACCTGCCTGACGGCAACGCTTATATGATCGATTGGTACGACATGCAAGCTTGCCATTCACGCGATGCCAACGTGCACGACCGCAGCAATGGCCGCGTCTACAAGATCAGCTATGGCGAGCCCCGCAACGTTCAGGTCGACCTGACAAAGTCGACCGACGAAGAACTCGCCCAGTACACGCTGCATAAGAACGATTGGTACGTTCGCCACGCCCGGAAGGAACTCCAAAAAAGGGCTTCCGCCAGAAAGATCTCTGGCGCGGCGATTTCCAAACTGAGCGAAATCGCCAAGTCGAACCCCGATGCCACGCGTCGATTGCGGGCTTACTGGGCACTGCACGTGATCGGTCAAACCACAGCCGAAACGACCGCCGCGATGCTGGCTGATGCCGAGCCGCACATCCGCGGCTGGGCATTCCAACTGGCCCTGGAACAAAACCACCAGCCGAGCGATTCGCTGTATCAATCGATGGTGAAACTGGCCAAGAACGATCCTTCACCGATCGTTCGTTTGTACCTCGCTTCGGCCGCCCAGCGAATGTCGCTCGACTCGCGTTGGGACTTGCTGACGGCACTCACCTCGCATGCGGAAGACGCCACCGACCACAATTTACCTTTGATGTACTGGTACGCCGCCGAGCCGCTCGCCGATGCCTCGCCCGAACGTGCGTTGGCGTTGGGACTCTCGGCCAGCAAACAGATCCCGCTCCTTGGTCAGTACATGCTGCGGCGGATTGGCAGTGGCGATCCGAAGTCTTCGCTGGCCACGCTCGTCCGCGGCTTGTCCAACATCGACGAACCTCAAACTCAACTCACATTCCTGCAAGCCATGCGAACGGCCTTGGCTGGCCAGCGTAAAGTCGACATGCCAGAAGCCTGGCCGAAAGTTGGTGCCAAGCTGATTGGCAGCAACAATCAAGCGGTCTCGGTGGAAGCAACCGCCCTGGGTGTGACCTTCGGCGACGAAGCCGCCATGGCCAAGATGCGTCAGATGGCAACCAGCGGCCAGGTAGCGACCGGGCCACGAACGTCCGCAATTGAAGCCTTGCTGGGTGCCAACGATCCGAAGCTGCCTGCTACACTGCAGTCGCTGCTCGGGAACGCTGAGTTACGCGATTTGGCCCTGAAAGGCCTGGCTCAGTACGACGACGCCCAAACGCCAACAATCGTCCTGGCCAAATACAACGCGTTCCCACCGGGGAGTAAGCGTCTGGCAATGGCCACCCTTTGCTCGCGTCCAGAATATGCTCGCACGCTGCTCGCCGCAATTGAAAAGGGAGACGTGCCGACCAAGGACCTCACCGCCGACTTGGTACGTCAGCTCTCGAATCTGGGAGACAAACAAATCGACGCTAAGCTGACCAACGTCTGGGGCTCGGTTCGCGAAACCCCAGAAGAAAAGGCTAAGCTGATCGAGCAGTATAAGAAGCTGGTCGGCCGGACCGATCTGCCCAAGCCCGACCTGGAGTTGGGACGAGCGATCTTCTCGAAGACCTGCCAGCGTTGTCACTCGCTGTACGGGGCAGGCGCCCATGTCGGCCCAGACTTGACCGGCTCGAACCGAGCGAACCTCGATTACTTGCTGTCCAACATCGTCGATCCAAGTGCGGTGATGGCCAAAGAGTACCAGCCGTCGATCATTCTTCTCGATAGCGGCCGCGTGCTGACCGGTATCGTGCGGACGGAAGACGAGAAAACACTCACCCTGGAAACCGCCGAAGAGAAGCTGGTCCTACCGCAAGACGAAATCGACGATCGCAAGCTCAGCGAAAAATCGATGATGCCCGACGATCAACTTCGCCCGTTCAGCGAACATGACATCCGTAGCCTAGTCGCTTACCTGCAAGGCAAATCGCAGACCCCAATGCTGGCCACCAAAGAGAACGCCGTCGAACTGTTCAACGGCAAAGATCTGTCGGGCTGGAACGGGGACGAGACCTTATGGTCGGTGGAAGATGGGGAGATCGTTGGTTTCACGGAAAAGGGAATCGGTAAGAACGCCTTCCTGATCAGTGACCTTTCGGCTGAAAACTTCCGCTTGACGCTGGAGATCAAGCTGGTCGACAACAAGGGGAACAGCGGGATCCAGTTCCGCAGCCAGCCCGAAAAAGGTGGCTCGGTCAAAGGTTACCAGGCTGATGCGGGTGCCGGTTGGTGGGGTAAGCTGTACGAAGAACATGGCCGCGCGTTGCTGTGGGACAAATCAGGCGAAGCCCACTTAAAGCCCGGCGAGTGGAACAAGTACGAAATCGTCGCCCACGGAGCCGACATCAAAACGTTCCTTAACGGCCAACCCTGCGTTGACCTACACGACGACAAGGGAGCCAAACGAGGTATTTTCGCCCTCCAACTACATTCCGGCGGCCCAACCGAGGTTCGCTTCCGCAACTTGAAGTTGGAAATCCTCGACTAAGGGACGATTCCACCACATTAAGTCGTCTTAAAAATTCGGTTCCCTACCTATCGGCAACGGACCAAAATCTAGGGTAAGATTGGAAGGGCTATTCGCGGGAATCCGTGAGTAGCCCTTGTTTCTGTATTTGGCCCACCCAGTCTTCCCTCCTTCCCCCTTACCGATATGCTTCGCACATTCATGGCCTCGTGCCTCATTCTGGCGTGCAGTTTGCCCGCTTTTGCCGATGAAACTCGCTTCGAGATCTTGTTCAACGGCCAAGATCTTTCCGGTTGGAAAGGTGCCGATGGTTTCTGGAGCGTCGAGAACGGTTCGATCATTGGCGAGACGACCACCGAGAATCCCACCAAAGGCAACACGTTCCTGGTGTGGCAAGGGGGCGAAGTTGGTGACTTCGAGTTCCGTGGCAAAGTCCGGTTCCAAGGCAACAACTCTGGCGTTCAGTACCGTAGCGAAGCGGTCGACGCAGATGGCGTCGTGCTGAAAGGTTATCAGTGCGATCTGCATCCCAACCAAGACTACTTCGGCATGCTCTATGGCGAGAAGACCGGTCGCGGCATCATTGCCACACGCGGCCAGAAGCTCGTGATCGGCGCCGATGGCAAGAAGAAGGTTGATGGCAAAGTGGGTGACGGTGCCCAACTGGTGGATGACGAGTGGAATGACGTGCGGATTGTTGCCGTCGGCAATCGTTTGATCCACCAAGTGAACGGCATCACCACCGTCGATATCACCGATAACAGCCCAGACGCTTTGACCAAGGGAAAGCTCGGTCTGCAATTGCACGCCGGCCCGCCGATGAAAGTCGAGTTCCGCAACGTACTGCTGCGAAAGTTGAGCGGCGAAGATGCCAAGGCGACCTTGACTCAAGCGATTGAAGATGGCCAGCCTAAAACAACGACGACCAGCGGCGAGCCCACCGCCGTTGCTCCTGACTCTTCTGATAAATGGTTAACTTCGGCTCCCCTGCCGCAGTGGATCTGGTCGAACGATTCCCCTGATGGGCACAAGCTTTCGCTGCGCCGCAAATTCAACATCAACCAAAAGGTCAAATCGGCTCGCTTGTACGCGACCTGCGACAATAAGTTCACGTTGTTTCTTAACGGCAAGAAGATCGGCGGCAGCGGTGCCTGGGAAAAGCCGGCCGAGCTAGACGTGACTGGTGCCTTGCAAAATGGTGAAAACGTCTTGGCGGTGGCTGGCCAAAACGAAGGTGGCGTGGCCGCATTCGTGCTGAAGCTTGTCGCCACGCTTGAAGATGGCTCGCAGCTGACGATCGCGACCGATCCTAGTTGGAAGATCAGCGATAAGCCGACCAAGGGTTGGCAAACGGTTGCCTATGACGACGCGAAATGGGAGTCGCCGACCATCAAGGGCAAACTAGGGGATAGCCCTTGGGGCATTCCTAACTACACGTCGGCTCCGGCTGCCTCCGAGGCGAAAGACCCGCTCGATCCGAAGAATATTCTGACCGCCCCTGGTTTCACCGTCGACCACATCTACACCGTTCCGAAATCGGAAGGAAGCTGGGTTTCGCTGACGACCGATCCGAAAGGCCGCTTCTACGCTTGCGACCAAGGGGGCGCCGGGCTCTACCGTATTACCGTCCAAGATCCCAAGCCACCAATCGTCGAAAAGGTTTCCGTCGGCGAGTTGAAAGAAATTTCCGCCGCTCAAGGAATGGTCTGGGCATTCGATAGTTTGTGGGTTCATCGTAACGGTGGTCACCTCTATCGTCTGACCGACACCAACGGCGACGACATGCTCGACAAGGTCGAAGAAATTCCTGGCGGCACCGGCGGAGGCGAACATGGCAACCACGCCGTGATCGTCACCGAAGATGGCAAGAACCTTTACCTTGATGGCGGCAATCACGCCCCGCTGGGCAAGTTCGAGCGTTCCCGAGTTGTCAGCTGGGATGAAGACTTGCTATTGCCACGCATGTGGGACGCCAATGGTCACGCCCGAGGCAAGCTCGCGCCTGGCGGTTGGGTGACGGAAGTCGACGTTGAGACGTACAACCAAACCGTCTACACGATCGGTTTCCGTAACGAGTACGACATCGCCCTGAACCGTTTCGGCGATATGTTCACCTTCGATGCCGATATGGAATGGGACCTTGGTTCGCCATGGTACCGTCCAACCCGCATTTGCCACGTGGCCAGTGGTGCTGACTACGGTTGGCGCAGTGGTTCGGGCAAGTGGCCTGCTTATTACGAAGACAGTGTTCCTCCGGTGGTCGACATCGGGCCTGGCTCGCCAACCGGTGTTGCTTCCGGCATTGGTACCAAGTTCCCAACGCGCTACCAGGATGCCATCTACGCCCTCGACTGGACGTTCGGCACGATCTACGCCATTCACATGACGCCGGAAGGTTCCAGCTACGTGGGCAAGGCCGAACCGTTCACGTACGGCTCGCCCCTCCCGGTGACCGATGCGATTGTCGGCCAAGATGGTGCGTTGTACTTCACCGTCGGTGGTCGCGGCGCCCAATCGGCCATGTTCCGGGTTCGCTACATCGGTGATGAATCACTCGATGCCCCTTCCGAAGTCGAACCGAAAGGAGCTGCGGCTCGCGAGACGCGCCGCTCGCTCGAGAAATTCCACGGCGTGAAGGATGCCGCTGCGGTTGCTGCCGCTTGGCCTTACCTTTCCAGTGAAGATCGCTTCCTGCGGAATGCGGCTCGTGTGGCGATCGAAAGCCAACCCGTCGAAACGTGGGCCCAAAAAGCCTTGGACGAAACGAATCCGCAAGCACAAATCACCGCGGCAGTCGCTTTGGCTCGAACCGGTTCCGAAAACTATCGCGAACCGCTGTTGGCCAACCTCACCGCGATGGACATCGAGACGCTGACCAAGGGGCAAAAGTTGGGTCTGCTGCGTGCTTACGCGTTGATCTTCATTCGCCTTGGCAAGCCGACTGAAATCGAACGCAACGAGGTAATCGCTCAGATCGATCCTCTGCTGCCAGCGGACGATGCCGATATCAACACCGAGTTGATTCGCGTGTTGACCTACTTGCAAGCGAAGGATGTTGTCTCGAAGACGATGGCCCTGATCGAGCAGCGTAGTACTCCCGAGATTCCGGATTGGTCGGAGCTCGCTTCCCGCAACGCCCGTTACGGTGGCACGGTCAACGCCCTGCTGACCAACCACCCACCGACGCGTGAACTGGGGTACGCATTCATCCTGCGAAACATGCGCAGCGGCTGGACGCTCGAAGAACGTCGCGCTTACTTCACCTTCCTGAACGAAGCCGCGAAGAAGTCCGGCGGGTCAAGCTATCCTGGCTACCTGACACGGATTCGTGACGAAGCCCTTGGCAATTGCAGCGACGCCGAACGAAAGGCGCTGCAAGACATCACCGGCGAAGACTTCAACCCGGTACCAGACTTCGAGATCGCCGCGATTGAAGGTCCCGGTAAGGCGTATACCGTGGAACAAGCCATGGCGGCACTGCGTGGCGGGAAGCCTGACTTCGAACGAGGTCGCTCGCTTTACTTCAGTGCCACGTGTGGTAAGTGCCATCGTTTGGGTACGCTGGGCGGTAATATCGGGCCTGACTTGACCAGCATTCCTCACAAGTTCGACGAACGTTACGTGGTGGATGCGATCGTCAATCCAAGTGCTCACATTTCCGATCAGTACGGCAGTTCCATCGTCCTGCTAGACAGCGGCAAAGTGATTACCGGCCTTGTGGTGGAAGGAGACGAAGAAGAAGTCACCATCTATCCGATTGAACCCAATGCCGATCCGGTCAAGGTAACCAAGGGCGAAATCGAAGAGGTCCAAGCTTCGCCTGTCTCGCAGATGCCCAAGGATTTGCTCAACCCGCTGAACCCTAGTGAAATCCGCGATCTGGTGAACTACCTGATGTCGTCTGGCAACCCGAACGACCGACGCTATCGCGGCCGATAACCGTCCGCGAATGTGTTACGAAACGACGCCATGCCCACCCACCCGGTGGGCATGTGCATTTCGAACGAGCAGCATTATTCCACGAAGTTGCCATTGAAAAAGCTTTTTCAGATTTCGTGTCCAAAACGTACGCTAATGGCTCTTACTAAGGTGGAGACCCTTCATGCCTAATCCTGAGCCAGAACAATCGCCCGACCAAAGCAGCCCTCCGGACATCGCGTCTGCCGAACTCGATGCGGAATTCGTGCGACTGTTCAGCCAGAATCAGCAGCGGATTTACCTCTACCTGATGAGCCTGGTCAGCGATGCGAACATTGCCGACGACGTCTTTCAAGAAACCATGCTGGTCCTCTGGCGTGAGTTCCATAACTACCAACCTGGAACGAACTTTATGGCTTGGGCTTGCACCGTCGCTTTCAACCAAGTGCGCGCCTGGCGGAAGCGACAACAACGCGATCGCTTGCAGTTCTCCGATGAATTCCTGGCCGCCGTTGCCGAGGAACTCGATGCCCAGGCCGACGTGCTCGATCAGCGGCATACGCTACTCAGTGATTGCCTTGCCCAGTTGCCGCAGCATCATCGCCAACTCGTAGCGTATCGCTACACGGCTGGGCATGCGATCGATCAAATTGCTCAGCAGACCCAGCGCAGCATCGATGCAGTTTATCGCTTGCTCAGCCGAATTCGCAAAACGCTGCACGAATGTGTGAGCCGCAAGCTCGCCGCGGAGGATGCCCAATGACCACGCCTGAGCAACACGCGGAATTCCAAACGCTGTGCGAAGCGGTCGTCGAACAACAGGCCACGCCCGAGCAAGTTGCCCGTTTGGAAGCGTTATTCTTCTCATCGGCCGAACTGCGTCAGCAATACATCGTATTGGCCCACCTCAACGCCTCGCTCGCGACCATCGGTCGTCACTCTGGTTGGCAAACGATTGCCGAGCAGGAAGCCTCGACGATCCCGGCTCCCACAAGCGAACTCTCCGCGCACAAGCCAAGCTCACGGACGGTTGTTATGTGGGGAAGCCTTGTCACGCTGGGTTTGGCATTGTCGCTGTTGGTCGCTTTTCTGCTGGTTAACGGCGACTCGCACCCTAACCACTTCGCGAAGATCACTTCCCTGCCCGGCACGAAATGGGAGTCGTCGACTATCCCGACCGTCGACCAAGCTCGCTTTGGCGCTGGCCGAATTCGTCTGGCCGAAGGCATCGCCACGCTGACATTCGACAACGGAGCCACCGTTGAACTGGAAGGGCCGGCTGATTTCGAGATTACCGATCCCCTGCACTGCCGTCTTCATTCCGGCAAGCTGGTTGCCACGATGAGCCCCAACTCGAAGGGATTCGCCGTGCAAACACCAGAGGCATTGTTGGTTGATCAAGGAACCAGCTTCGGTGTAAGCGTTGCCCCGGACGGCCGATCGACGTTGCAGGTTTTCGATGGTCTGGTCGAGGTAACTCATCACCAGACGGGCGAAGAGCTTGCGGTCGAAGAGTCGCAAGCGGTCGAGATTTCTCCCACTCGCATCACCAAGCTGATGCAGCCGAACGAGCCATCCGGCAGTTCGTCGAATCGAACATCGCCAGGCGCGCGACGGCAAAGTCAAATCACCACCGCCATGGGTGTCGGGGCCGATCATTACGTCATTCGCGATCCGCAGTTTCGCGACGGCCCAGCCGATTTATTGATGATTAAGCTGTCGGACGAACGCTTCTCCGGCTACGATCGCAAAATCTATTTGAAGTTCGATCTGCGTGAAGTTGATCTAGACTCGCTCACCGAAGCAAAGTTAACGCTAACCGCCAGCCCGACTGATTTGGGCTATTCCTCACGCATGCCTGATACAATGTTTACCGTTTACGCTTTGACCGACGATCAACTCGACAATTGGCAGCCTGATTTCTTATCTTGGGAAACTGCCCCTGCGAACACTACCGCGGGCGATCAGTTGGATACATCACTTTCCAAGCCGATCGGTACGTTTCAGATTCCCCATGGTCAAAAGCAAGGATTGTTCTCGGTTTCGTCGGACGCACTCGTCGACGCGATTCGTTCCGACGCCAACCAATTGTTGACTCTCGTTGTCGTTCCCGAGACACGTGAAGTCCAAGCGGGTGCCCTGGTGCACGGTTTTGCCAGCGGCAGTCACGCCACGCTCCCTGCCCCGACGTTACGCCTCATTCATCAAGAGTAATGGTTGCCCCAGCCACGTTCTCTTCCCCCTTCCCCTTACTACTCGGTCACTCTATGCATCGCCACTCACAATCGTCGCTCGTTGTAATTTGCCTCATGTTTGTGGCGTTCGCGGCCAACCCGCTCTCAGCTGCCGAGCACGATTCACCACGCCAGATTAGCGGTATCTATCCCCATTTGGCGTACTGGAACAATCACGGTGAATGTGGCACCGGGGCGGTTGTACCGTGGGCGAACAAGCTGTGGGTGATCACGTACGGTCCGCACTTTCCCAACGGTTCGACCGACAAGCTCTACTCGATCAGCACTGACCTCGCCATCACGCCGTTCGCTGGCAGCGTCGGGGGAACTCCGGCGAACCGAATGATCCACAAGGAATCCAACCAACTGCTCATCGGCCCTTACGTGGTCAATCACGAAGGTAACGTTCGCGTGATCACCCCTGATGCTATGCCTGGCCGCTTGACCGGCAACGCGCGCCATTTGTTCGACCCTGCCAATAAGGCGTACTACGCGACAATGGAAGAAGGTTTCTACGAGGTCGACTTGAACTCGCTGGATGTCACCACGTTGTTTCAAGATAGCCAAGGACAGCTCCGCGGGAAGAAGCCCGACGAAGGCACAGCTCCCTTGGCCAATTTGCCAGGCTACCACGGCAAAGGGCTTTATTCCGGTCAAGGTCGTTTGATCTACGCAAACAACGGTGACAACGCTCGCGAAGCGCTCGTTCGTCCCGACGTCCCTTCCGGTTGTTTGGCCGAGTGGGATGGAAAAAGCGAAACGTGGAACATCATCCGTCGTAACCAGTTTTGCGATGTTCGCGGACCTGGCGACTTGCTGGGAAATCCGAACCCCGACACTGATCCGATCTGGGCGATCGGCTGGGACCATCGCTCGCTCATCTTGATGTTATTGGACGAAGGTGAGTGGACCAGCTATCGCCTACCGAAGGCTTCGCACTGTTACGATGGCGCGCACGGCTGGAATACCGAGTGGCCCCGAATTCACGACATCGGACTCGCCGATTTCAACATGACCATGCATGGCATGTTCTGGCACTTCCCGCAAACATTCACGCGAGCCAACTCCGCCGGCATCGCTCCCCGTTCAACTTACTTGAAAGTGATTGGCGACTACTGCCGCTGGAACGATCAACTCGTTTTCGGTTGCGACGACGCCGCACAAAGCGAATTCCTCAACAAACGTAAAGCGAAGGGGGAAGTCGCCGGGCCGGGTCAGTCGCATTCGAACTTGTGGTTCACTTCGCCTGAGATTCTCGATGAACTGGGCACGCCGATTGGTCGTGGAGCTTTATGGATCGAAGATCAAGTCGCCGCCAATCAGCCGTCGGAACCTTATTTATTTTCTGGCTTCACAAAGCGAAATGTCTGCCTAACGCACGGCGGAAAGACCCCGATCACTTTCACCTTCGAGGTCGATCGCCAAGGGAACGACCAATGGACATCGCTGGGGGAAGTCACGGTTCCGGCCGGCAAGGCAGTCTGGCACGCGTTTGCGGAATCGGAACAAGGTGCCTGGATTCGCGTTTCGCTCGACCAGACCTGCGAGAAGGTAACCGCACAGTTTCAATACGCCAATCGAGATGAACGTAGCGATGAACCGAACAAGATGTTCGCAGGCATTCGCACGGAGAAATCGACCGATTACTCGCAAGGTATCGTCCGAGTCCGAGGCGACAAACTTCAAACGATGGCATTTTCGGCCGTGCAAATCGAAGATGGCAAGGTCGTGCATCAGGCGTTCTACGAATTGGATGGTGATCTTCGCCTAACCGACAAACAGGACCAAGCCGCTTTCCAATGGACGAACGATCACGCCGCGATTCCGGAAGGAGTAATGGACTCGGATGACGCTTCAATTCTGTACATCGACGACGACGGCAACCGCTGGCGTCTGCCACGCACACGTGGTGCGAAGATGATGGAAGATCAATTTGGTCCGTTGCGAATCTCACGCGAAGTCGCGACGGAGCGCGACTTGTTCAACTGTGGAGGCATATTCTACGAACTGCCAGCGGGTAATGCTGGGGGCATGGCCAAAGTACGTCCGATTGCCAGTCACCCGTTTGCGATTCACGATTACTGTAGCTATCGCGGGTTAATGATCGTAAGCGGGATCGATGCCGACGCGAAGGGTGAACACATCATCCGTTCGGACGATGGTCGCGTCGCCGTCTGGGCCGGGGTAATCGACGACCTGTGGAAACTAGGCAAGCCGACCGGCGTTGGTGGCCCTTGGAAAGCAACCACCGTCGCAGCCAACGTACCGTCCGATCCGTACTTGATGACCGGCTTCGATTCCAAGACGCTCATGCTTGCCAGCGATGCTGATACCAAGATCACCATTGAAGTCGACATCACCGGCACAGGCAACTGGCAAACATACGACGTGGTCGATCTCTCGGCCGGCAAGAATCAGAAGATTGCATTCGCTGATGACTTTCAAGCTTATTGGGTCCGTCTTACTTCGTCTGCGCCCGGCAAGATGACCGGCCAGCTAACGTACGAGTAGTTCTTCGAGAGCGGCCGAGCCAGATTGCGGTTACATGAACTAGCAACAAGCGGTTATCGTAGCGAAGTCGGAATCTATTCGCTCGCTACGAAACTGCTGAACTGCCTTACATGATTGACCGCATCGTACCGACAAGACGGCCGTCCGGCCGCATTCGTGGCTACCAGCAGTGGCGTTCCCTCTTGTTTTTGCACTGGCCAGTACCGGTCGCTACGCTTCGCCGTTTGGTTCCCGACTCGCTCGAGATCGATACTTACGACGGTGTGGCCTACATCGGAGTGGTTCCCTTCTCGATGTTTGGCGTTCGCCCCGGCTGGTGGCCGGAGGCCTGGGCGTTCAACTTCCTGGAAACCAATGTCCGAACTTATGTCGTGCGAGACGGGAAACCGGGGGTCTATTTCTTTTCGCTCGACGCGGCAAACGGGTTAGCCGTATGGGCCGCTCGCCAGTTCTGGGGTTTGCCGTACTTCCATGCCAAGATGAGCCTCGAAGCGTCTTCCGACGAAGTTCGCTATCAAACGGTTCGTCGGCAAGGTGGGGCCAAGCATCGTGTTCGATATCGGATCGGCGAAGCGCTTCCGCCGTCTGATCCAGACTCGCTGGAGTTCTTTTTCCTCGAGCGTTACCTCCTGTTCGTCGAACGAAAAGGAAAACTCTTCTCAGGCCAGGTCCATCACACCCCTTACCCTGCCCACACCGCAGAGTTATTGGAAATCGAGGACTCGCTTCTAGCAGCGGCAGGAATAGACGATTACGCGCAAACTCCGTCGTTTGCTCACTACTCCCCAGGAGTAAATGTCGAGATTTACGATCTCCAACAAATTTTTTGACGCACAAGTCGACCGAAAAACGCTTAGTAGATATAGATAGGCATCGGCGGTCTTTTTCGAGTCACGATTTCCCTGCCCACGGGGGGACACCTTCCGCGATTTAATTTCTTCCTCTTTTGTAGGAGTTTCTTTCCAAGCTTGCGCTCACCCCGACGAACCCCTGTTCAGAAGATTCCCTCGGATCGACTCCCAGCACATGGGAACTCGATGGAGTCACTACCCTCCTAACGTTTTCCTGCCTATCGATCGATCGCCTCGCGCGGTTTGGCCTCGACTCGATAGAACGGCAAATCCTAAATCTTCAAAGCTATTTCCCCACGACTTCGTCTTACCAAGAGGAGCCCTCGACGCTGCGCGCGAGAAACGCGACGCATTCAGTGACAGCAAACAACCGTGACAGACATCCGCGACTAATACATTGTCCTGTCCGCCAGAGTATTCCGCGTTGTTATCAACGCCATTTCAATTGCAGGTGGTTAGCTCGAACGATTCGCTAGGCACAACGCAACTCTGGCAGGGGCATGCATCCAGTCGTAAGGATCACTAGAAGCAGGCAGAGGCTATGTGCGCAAAACTTTTCGATTCGATATCGCGAACCTCGTACACTTCGCCTTCACCGGCGGAGGTTAAGGCAGCCGAAGCGGAACTCGAGGCTTGGATCCAAGAGCGCCAGCTCGCACAACACGAATCGTCCCATGTTATTTGGGGACGGTATGTTCGTCGGCTCCGTGTAAAAGCACGGGCCTATTTGATTAGTCAAAGCATGGGGGGACGTGACCAAGATAATCTCGCCTTTCGAACCGCCAATGCAATGTTCGATGCCACCGAGAAGCAGGAACTCGATCCGGGTGAACGATCGAGCGACTTGTGGAAGATTCTCCTCGCTAGGGCAGCACGCGAGATTCAGCAGAGCGAGCAGTCGGAAACCGTTCAACTTTCCCTAACCGAAGTTCTCGGCGAAGCCCCATCGGCTCAACTTTGCATTCGTTTCGCCCAAGAATTGGAGCAAACAATTCGCTTGAGCTTGGACGATCGTCTGCGAAATGTCTTGTTTCTACGTCTCGAAGGCTGCGTCAGCCGCGAGATTGCTCAGCGTCTGGGCCAGCAAGAAGACGAGGTCGAACCGCAACTGGCAGAAATTCGCCAGCGATTAGCCACAGCGCGAGACGCGCGAATGTGAGGGAGTGTGTGCCCAGTCCGCGGCTCCTCGTCGTGTGGGGCCGCGGATTTTTTATGCGCGGTTGGAATCCCTGAGTCGGCAAAATCAAAATTCTATTGATAATTCTTTTGACATGGGGGACAATCGAGCCTGCAACGCTCCCCTCGTCCGTGAACACCACAACCGCGCGGGTTCGCTCCTTCCTGCCCCCACAGCACTTCCGCCGACGATTCCTCGTTCCGTCCAAGCGAGCAGTCCATGCCCAGTCGAAGCATCACTTCACGACGCGATTTCCTGGTTCAAGCTGGGGCGGGTGCCGGAATGCTTGCGATGGCTTCGCTAGATTCTGTTCAAGCTGGCAGTACCACGCACTTCAGGCCTCGTGCTAAACGGGTGATCTGGCTGTTCATGCACGGCGGGCCAAGTCACGTTGACTTGTTCGACCCCAAGCCGACGCTCACAAAGTACGCGGGACAGCCACTGCCGGATAGTTTCGGCAACGTCATGACGCGCCGCAATGTGAAGAAGAATCCGCTTTTGGCTCCCCTTCGCCCGTTTAAGCCCCGCGGCGAGTCTGGTCTCGAGATCAGCGACTTCCTTCCTCACACGGCCGAACATGCCGACGACTTGTGCGTTATTCGTTCGATGCACGGAGATAGCGTCAATCATCCGCAGTCCGTTTATCAGATGAATACCGGCAGCATCCTGATGGGCAACCCCAGTGTGGGAAGCTGGGTCGCTTATGGGCTGGGGTCGCTAAACGACAACATGCCTGCGTTTGTCGTTCTTCCTGATCCTGGTGGTGGCTTGAAGGGAGGTCCGCCAGCTTGGGGCAGTGGTTACCTTTCCGCTGCTTACCAAGGGGTGACGATGCGATCGGGCAGTTCGCCAATCCTCAACCTGAAACCCCAACCCGGCGTGACCATCGCGCAGCAGAAGCGCGATCTGGCTTTGATCGATCAATTGAATCAACGTCACCTCGAAATACGCGACGGCGACGACCAACTTTCTGCCAGGATTCGGGCCTACGAAATGGCGTTCCGAATGCAGACCGAAGCGCCGGAGCTAGTGGACTTGAAGGATGAGACACCCCACACGCTTTCGATGTACGGCATCGATCAAAAGGAAACGCGCGAATTCGGACAGCGCTGCTTGCTGGCGCGGCGGATGATTGAACGCGATGTCCGCTTCGTGCAGCTTTACTCCGGCGATACCAACGGCTGGGATGCCCATGCCGACGTAAATCAAAATCATTCGGAATACTGCCAGAAGACCGACAAGCCAATCGCTGGCCTCCTCAAAGATTTGAAACAACGCGGTCTACTCGACGATACCTTGGTGATTTGGGGTGGTGAGTTTGGCCGCATGCCGATGAGCGAGCAAGGTAAAGGACGGGATCATAATCCTTGGGGCTATAGCGTTTGGCTGGCAGGTGCCGGCATCCAAGGTGGCCGAGCTTACGGTTCGACCGACGAAATCGGTCTGCGTGCGGCAACTGACAAAGTTCATGTCCATGATTTTCATGCCACCCTTCTCCACTTACTCGGGCTCGATCATTATCAATTGACCTACTACCACAATGGACTCGACAAACGGCTGACCGGGCCAGACGAGGCCAACGTCGTTCACGATTTAATCGGATGAAGGAGCGACGCATGAATTTTGTGAGTTGGGTGATTTCTCGAGTTCTTCCCACGCTGCTGATAATTCTGCTGGGCATTGTGCCCCTGGCCTCCGTTTTGGCAGAAGAAGAACATAGTTCGACTTACGAAGAACCAGCCATTTCAGATTCGGATCGCGCGCACTGGGCCTACCGGCCGCTGGTGCCGGTTGCGGTACCAGATTCGAAATGGGGCAACAATGAGATCGATGCGTTTATCGCGGATCGGCTTTCACGTGACGGCCTCTTGCCCCAATCGTCGGCATCGCGAGTTACCCTGATCCGCCGCTTGAGTTTCAACTTGACGGGCTTACCGCCAGCCCCCGCAGAGATTGATGCGTTCGTAAACGATCCGAGTGATTCCGCGTATGAAGCGTTAGTCGAACGGTTGCTGGCCTCGCCCCACTATGGACAGCGCTGGGCGCAACATTGGCTCGACCTGGCGCGGTTCGCCGAAACAGACGGCTTCGAGCATGACAAACTGCGGGCCAATGCTTGGCAGTATCGCGATTGGGTAATCGAAGCTTTGAACGACGATATGCCATACGATGAATTTGTCCGCCAGCAAATTGCCGGGGACGAAATCTACCCTGGTGAAGAGTCGGCCCGTATCGCTACCGGTTTCTGCACCTCAGGCCCCGATATGCCTGATATCAACCTGTTGGACGAACGACGCCATACGGTTCTCAATGAAATGACGTCGACTGTGGGTGAGGTATTCCTCGGCCTGCAGATTGGATGTGCCCAGTGCCACGATCACAAGTACGACGCGATTAGCCAAGCCGATTTTTATCGCCTGCGAGCGATCTTCGAGCCTTCGCTGCAATTAAAGAAAAACTTTTCCCTGACCACCTTGCAGGAGCAACTTCCCTACGAGCGAACAAGTCACTTGATGATCCGTGGCGACTTCCGCCGCGAGGGGCTCGATCTATCCCCGGGAGTCTTGCGCGTCGCTTCGTCTGAGGATTTTTCGTTTGAACCGGAAGCAACTTCTAACACAGCCGGCATTCGAACTGCTTTAGCAGAGTGGATGGTTGATCCGAACAATCCCTTGACGGCGCGGGTAATGGTGAACCGTGTCTGGCAACACCATTTCGGTCGCGGTCTGGTGAAGTCGCCCAGTGACTTCGGTGTCATGGGGGCGGCGCCGACCAACCAGGCCCTGCTCGACTGGCTGGCCAAATCGTTCATCGAGCAAGGATGGAGCCTCAAGACACTTCATCGCCAAATCGTGATGTCAGCGACCTATCGTCAGCAAAGCTTCCTGCCCGCAGATGCGAGCGAAACGGAGCGATCGAATTGGGAATCGGCGTTGCAGCAAGATCCGAATGCACGTCTTCTCTCGCGATTTCCCAGGCAGCGTCTCGAAGGAGAAGCGGTTCGGGACGCCCTGCTGTCGGCGAGCGGCACTCTGAACCTCAAACAGGGTGGCCCCGGGATTCGCCCACCGCTTCCACAGGAACTGGTCGGCACGCTGCTGAAGAATCAATGGAATGTCACCGAAGACACGGCTGAACATTCGCGGCGCAGTATTTATGTGTTTGCCCGACGAAATCTGATCTTCCCGACATTTGCGGCCCTGGATCGCCCCAGCGCGAATGTCAGTTGCCCATCCCGAAATCAGTCGACCACCGCACCGCAGTCGCTTCAGTTGTTGAACTCGCGATTCTCGCTCGATATGGCGACGAAAATGGCGGATCACATTCGGGAAGTAGCGAAAGACCAAGACGCCCAGATCGAACTGGCATTTCTTCGCACACTTGGCCGTGCACCGACGTCCGACGAACTCGATCAGGTTCGCGAATTTTGGCAAGCACATGCCAACGACGCGAATCTATCCGATCCACTCACCCATTTGGGCTTGGCGCTCTTCAACGCCAACGAGTTCCTTTACGTTGACTAGTCGTCAGAACACGCACCGTGTATAGTGCGTCGCCTGCGGTTAGCCGATGCCTTTCGATCTATGCCAGCATCCAGGCACTCAATGGGATACCATTTTGAAGGGATCTCACCCCCAGATGGTTTCTGATTTTTTCGCCAGTTGCACGTAGCGTGGGCTAAATTTGCCCATGCAGCAAACCATACCATGCGGCTGGCCGTATCTGAGTCTTCAAATGGTCTACGATTCGCATAGGTCAGAAAACGAATCTAAGTCAGTTTTTTACGGTACGCAGTGCGGTAAGACGCTCGGTTTGCGCGCATGATTCGCATCTTTTGTAGGCAGCGGAGTCTGCCGAATCTTGGAAGAGAATAGGGATTTATGCCAGAAGCGGAATGGGATCGGTTAACAGCGGAGTCTCGTCAGGAAACTGGGGCAAACTGGAAACGCTGGGGGCCTTATCTGGCAGAGCGCCAATGGGGAACCGTGCGAGAAAGTACCGCCGAGGGTGATCCGTGGCTTCATTTCACCCATGAAGAGGCCATCTGGCGAACCTACCGCTGGGGCGAAGACGGTCTGCTGGGTATTTGCGACCGCCAGTGCCGGTTGTGCTTCGGTTTGGCGCTTTGGAACGAGCAAGATCCCATCCTCAAAGAACGTCTCTTCGGGCTCACAGGACCGGAAGGCAACCATGGGGAAGACGTTAAAGAGGCGTATTACTATCTTGATTCAACCCCCACGCACTCGTACCTGAAAGCGCTGTACAAGTATCCTCAGGCCCGCTTCCCCTACGAGCAGCTGCGTAGCGAAAACGCCGCGCGAACGCGCCATGATCCGGAATTTGAACTCACGGATACCGGCGTTTTCGATGAAAAGCGGTACTTCGATGTCCAAGCCGAATACGCCAAGGCGTCACCGGAAGACATTCTGATCCGTATCACGATCTTCAACCGCGGTCCCGAAGACGCTCCGATTCATATCCTACCTACTTGGTGGTATCGCAATACATGGGCCTGGGGGCCGACCATGGAGAAGCCGGACAAGAAGCCGTCGCTCAGCCAGGTCGACGACGAAACGACGGTAGCCATGCACGAAACGCTCGGCAAGTATCAGATCACCGTCGACAAGGGTCCCGATGGCAAGTTGCCTCAGTGGATGTTCACTGACAACGAAACCAACACGTGGCGATTTGAAGACCCCAGCAGCCGACGTCCATCGTGCAAAGACGCCTTCCACTTAGCCGTTGTTGAGAAGGTCTCAGGTGTCACCAATCCAAGCCAATCTGGAACCAAGTCGGCAGCGCATTATCAATGTGTCGTGCCGGCAGGCGAATCGATCGAACTTCGCTTCCGCATGTCGTCGAAAGAGGAGCTTCCGGTTGAGACGTTCGGTGCCTCTTTCCAAGATGTGTTCGAACAGCGGATCGACGAAGCCGATCAGTATGCCAATTCACTTGTCGCACCAGGGTTGTCGACCGAAGAGCAGATGATCCTGCGCCAAGCCGATGCGGGGCTACTTTGGACTAAGCAGTTCTATCATTACGTGATTCCGCGCTGGCTCGAGAATAACGGTACTTCTGGCAAGAAAGAAGGCGAGCCACAGCCAGGCGAAGCGGGAACGCGTAATCGCGACTGGGGACATCTCTACAATCGCAACATCATTTCGATGCCTGATAAGTGGGAGTACCCCTGGTACGCAGCGTGGGATTCGGCATTCCATTTGATCCCGTTTTCTAAGATCGACCCACACTTCGCCAAAGATCAGGCCATTCTCTTCTTAAGAGAATGGTACATGCATCCCAATGGCCAGTTGCCAGCCTACGAGTGGAACTTCAGTGATGTGAACCCACCGGTACATGCGTGGGCTTGCTGGCGCGTTTACCAGATGACCGCCGCCAACGGGAACCGTGATCGCGTCTTTCTCGAGCGGGTCTTCCAGAAGCTGTTGTTGAACTTCACCTGGTGGGTCAACCGCAAGGATATTCGAGGCAAACACGTCTTCAGTGGTGGCTTCCTTGGCCTCGACAATATCGGGGTTTTCGATCGCTCGAAGCCACTGCCAACCGGCGGGCACTTAGAGCAAGCTGACGGAACCGCTTGGATGGCGTTCTTCTGTTCCAGTATGCTTTCGATCGCCTTCGAGTTAGCCGATGGCAACCCTGCCTACGAAGACATGGCCTCAAAGTTCTTCGAACACTACGTCTCCATCGCCGAAGCGATGAATTCGCTGGATGGGACCGGTTTGTGGGACGAAACCGACGGTTTCTATTACGACCATCTGCACCTCAATGGGCAAAGTATTCCATTGCGGATTCGTTCAATTGTAGGCCTGATCCCGCTGCTTACCGTCGATGTGCTGTTCGATCGTACGATCGCGAAGCTTCCGGCGTTCCGCAAACGCATGGATTGGTTCCTCAAGTTCCGCCCTGAGTTGACCAACTTCATGACCTACATGGAGGGGGATGCTGACGGCGAAGATGCTGGTAACCGGCTGTTGTCGATTCCGACACGTGATCGATTGTTGCGGTTACTGCGCTACTTATTGGACGAAGACGAATTCTTATCGGATTACGGGATTCGTTCGCTCTCGAAGTATCACGAAGAGCATCCATTCGAGTACGAACTCAACGGCGAACGCTTGTGCGTGAAGTATCTACCGGCCGAGTCGGACAGCGGCTTGTTCGGGGGCAACTCGAACTGGCGCGGCCCGATCTGGTTCCCCTTGAATTACCTGATCATCGAGGCCCTCGAACGCTACCACTTGTTCTACGGCAAGTCGCTGCGTGTCGAATGCCCGACCCGCTCTGGCAAGTACATGGACCTTCAGCAAGTGGCGGACGAGATTCGGAAACGCTTGTCGAAGTTGTTCTTGACCAAGGCCGAGGGTGGTCGCCCCAGTTACTGCCGCTCGGATGTGCTTTTGAACGACCCGAATTGGTCTGACTTGGTCTTGTTCTACGAGTATTTCGATGCCGAAACCGGCAAGGGACTCGGAGCAAGCCACCAAACAGGCTGGACCGCGTTGATCTCGCCGATTCTTGATTCCCTGGCGACGCGTCGCAATGGGAACTCGCCGGGGCACAATCAGCCGGACGCCAGCCCAACACCCGCTTCGTCGGGCTAATCTAACCAGCTCTCACAGGTCCGGTGCGCCGCAGATCGAGAATTCCCTCGTTGGAATGCTCGATTAGCGCTGTACCGGCCCTTGTCTGCGTCGGTTTCTCGTGATGATCGATGTGGCTTGCATAATCGGCAGGGGTTGCCCCGTGATACGCGATTTCCCATATCGAACCATCGGCACGAACCTCGCAGCCGATTCGGAAAGGGTGTAGGATGAGGATAACGCTTTCCCATCCATCGTAGGTCACGCGTGTCGTCGAAAAGGACGCGAACACCTATGCCCCAGTCGATTCGCATCCTGCTGATTGAAGACACGCTGGAAGATGCTGACTTGGTTCGTCATTATTTGACCGAAACCGAAGAGGCCTTCACGGTCGAACATGCCGAGACTCTGTCGGACGGACTAGAGAAGCTGCGTGCCACTTCGGCAGACGTTGTGCTGCTTGATCTGGATCTCCCCGATAGCGAGGGGCTAGGCACGATCATGGCAATCCACGCCGACTTTCCCCTTCTTCCGCTGGTTGTGCTCACAAGTGTTTCCAGTCGCGAGCTCGCTGCGAATGTGATTCAAGAAGGAGCCCAGGATTGCCTTCCGAAGGCTAATATCGATGCCGATTCGCTGAATCGCAGCGTCCGTTATGCCATCGAACGAACGCATCGACAGCGTGTCGAATCGACTCTCGAAAACTCGGAAGCTCGATACCGCGGCTTGGTAAACTCATTGCCCGTTTGCGTCCTTCAGAAAGATATGGACGGACGCTTCATCTTCGCTAATCAAGCGTATAGCGATTTCACTGGGCACAACGTCGACGACATTCTCGGCAAGACCGACTTCGATCTTTCCCCGAACGATGTCGCCCAGAAGTTTCGGGACGACGACCATCGTGTGGTCAAGTCCGGCAAGCTTTTTCGCACCGTCGAAGTCAACACGACTGACGGCAAGACCGCGTGGGTCGAAGTGATCAAATCGCCCATCCGGGATGCCCATGGCAACATCGTTGGCACCCAAGCAATTTTCTGGGACGTGACCGAGCGTCAGATGGCCGTCGAGGCGCTGACCCGAGCCAAGGAAGCCGCGGAAGATGCCAGTCGGGCCAAGAGCGAATTTCTGGCCAATATGAGCCACGAGATCCGCACTCCGCTAAATGCCGTGATTGGAATGGCCGAACTGCTGCTCGATACCAAGCTCACTTCGACGCAGCGTGATTATCTGA
Source organism: Blastopirellula marina (assembly GCF_002967765.1). Classification (NCBI taxonomy): domain Bacteria; kingdom Pseudomonadati; phylum Planctomycetota; class Planctomycetia; order Pirellulales; family Pirellulaceae; genus Blastopirellula; species Blastopirellula marina. Next base: position 228,308 of record NZ_PUHY01000016.1, read on the forward strand.
AGATGATCCTCGAGTCAGGCGAATCACTTCTCTCGGTCATTAACGACATCCTCGACTTCTCCAAGATCGAAGCGGGCAAGCTTGATCTCATCGCCAAACCGTTCGACATTCGCGAAACGGTGGGGGACATGATGAAGCCGCTCGGTGTGCGTGCTGGGACCAATCATCTGGAGCTTACATGCCACTTCGACTCGGCCGTTCCAGCTGTCGTCGAAGGTGACGCACATCGACTCCGACAAATTGTGGTTAACCTGGTAGGCAACGCGATCAAGTTTACCGAAGTCGGGGAAATCGACTTTGATGTCTCCGTTGATTCAATCACGCCCGACAACGAAGCGATTCTCCACTTTCAGGTTCGCGACACCGGTATCGGGATCCCTGAAGGCAAGCTGCAAAAGATCTTTGAGGCATTCGAGCAAGCTGATAGCGGTTCAACGCGGCAGTACGGCGGCACCGGCCTTGGACTCGCCATTTGCGCTCGCTTAGTTGACCTAATGGATGGCCACATCTGGGTCGAAAGCACGCTCGGCCAAGGCAGCACGTTCCATTTCACCGGTCGCTTCCCGATCAAGGAAAGCAACTTATCGGCTCGGCCGGAGGGGACCAATCGGGTTCAAGGAACACGCGTGCTGATTGTGGATGATAACGCCACCAATCGCATCATTCTCGACGAGATCGTCCGCAGTTGGGGCATGCGTCCTTTGTTGGCGGCCGATGCCGACGAAGGGTTGATGTTGATGCAAGAAGCTCAAGCGGCAGGTGACCCATTCACCTTGCTTCTCACTGATTTTGAGATGCCGGGCAAGAACGGCTTAGAACTGATCCAGGCAATCCGAGACATCCCAGATCTTCGCGATACACTGATCACGGTGCTCAGTTCGTCCGAGCGTCCCACGACCCGTTCGCAGTGCGATGCCCTCGATGTAAGCGGTTTCCTGATGAAGCCGGTTAAACAGTCGGAATTGTTCGACGCAATCGTCGTTGCCTTGGGCGTCGAAATTCCGGAGCATGAAGCGCATGATCGGCATCTCGAAGACCACGAGAAGATCCGTCCTCTTAAAATCCTTCTTGCCGAAGACAACCTGGCCAATCAACGTCTGGCGATCGCCCTGCTGCAAAAGTGGGGACACAGTGTTACCTTGGCAGTGAATGGGAAAGAAGGCGTCGAAACTTGGCGGAACGGCGCGTTCGACTTGGTGATCATGGATGTACAAATGCCCGAGATGGATGGTCTTGAGGCAACGCGTCGGATTCGTAATCTGGAACGAATTCGTGGCGGGCACATTCCTATCGTGGCGATGACGGCACATGCTCTGACCGGCGACCGTGAGAAATGCCTTGAAGCAGGCATGGACGGCTACACTTCCAAGCCACTACGAATCCACGAGCTTTACGACACCATTGCAGGTTTCTTCGGGGAAAAGCCGCCTGCCCCGGCTGAAGCACAAGAGTCCATTATCTCCGAAGATGGTCGTGTTGATTGGACTCACGCCCTTCAATCTTGTGATGGGGACACCGACTTGCTCAAAGATCTACTGCAGATTTTTCTCGACGAGACCCCCCTTTTGCTGAACCGCCTAGACGAAACTATCGCGATCGAGGATTGCGATGCGACGTATCGGACCGCCCATACGATCACCGGCTCGCTACGCATTTTAGGGCCCACACCTGCCAACGAGGTTGTCCGAAAGCTAGAACAGGCCGCGACTTCCGGCACACTCGACGAGGCCCCGGCGTTACTTTCCGAGCTACGCCAGCGGTTGAAGGTCCTTTCCGAAAATGCGGCCGATATCATCACAGGAAAGCAATTTTTGCCCTAGATATTTCGCGGTATCAAAATAGTAGTTAAAAGCTGCCGCAATCTCTTTATAATGCAGACAACCTCGTTTTCGCCCTCCTTTCCCAGCGAGATCTGCCTGCATGAAATTCCCCACTGTAATGGGCTGTCTGACCGTGTGGATGGCTTGCGTTAGTCTGACGTTTGGTCAGACCGATCGTGAGAATTCTTCCTCCCCTTCCCTCCCCCCTAAAGAGAAATTCCATCTCTACCTTTTAGTCGGCCAATCGAACATGGCTGGCCGCGGGAAGGTGACACCGGAAGACCAAACCAAGAACCCGCATGTGCTAATGTTCGATCAAGAAGGCCAATGGGTTCCCGCCGTCGATCCGCTTCACTTTGATAAGCCCAAGATCGCGGGCGTCGGCTTAGGACGCACATTCGGACTGGAAATCGCCAAAGACAATCCAGAAATCACCATCGGCCTGATTCCATGTGCCGTAGGAGGCTCACCCATCGCAAGCTGGGAACCAGGAGCTTTCGATAAAGCTACTAAGACGCATCCTTACGACGACACCATGAAGCGCGCTGCGGCAGCACTTCCCGCCGGTGAATTGAAAGGCATCCTGTGGCACCAAGGGGAATCAGATTCTTCCCCGGAAAAGTCGGAGTTATACGAAGAAAAACTGCATGAGCTAATTGCTCGTTTTCGCAAGGAATTAGACGCTCCAGAAGTCCCCTTCATCGCGGGGCAAATGGGGCAGTTCCAAGAACGACCTTGGAACGATGCGAAGAAGAAGGTCGATCAAGTCCACCAAGACCTCCCGAAGGATGTGCCTAATACGGCATTCGTCTCTTCCGATGGATTGAAACACAAAGGCGACAACGTTCATTTCGATGCCGAGTCGTACCGAGAACTAGGTCGTCGCTACGCTAAAGCCTATCGAGAACTGCAAAAAGCGAACGCTAAACCTTAGGCCATCGCCTCCCCTTATTCTCCCTCCCTCATAGATCTCGCCTGTGCGCATGGAGTGTCGTTCGTGATTGCGTTTCGTTTCCATCTGTTATCACTTGTTTGTTTACTCGGATCTACCTTGGTGGCTGCCCACGCAACCGCCGAAGAGCATGACTATGCCGAGCAATTGAAGCCCGTTCCTGGTGTCTCGGCGACCAAAGCATTGGAAACCTTCAAGCTCGCGCCCGGTTTTCGAATGGAAATGGCTGCCTCGGAACCAAACGTCGTGGATCCCGTCGCAATGGCGTTTGATGCGGACGGGCGGATGTTTATCATCGAGATGCGAGGTTATTCCGAAGACGACGGACTTTCCTTGGGTCGCGTTCGTTTACTGGAAGACGCTGACAACGACGGCATTTACGAAAAGAGCACCGTCTTTGCCGAAGGTTTCTCATGGCCGACTGCGATCACCTGCACGCGTGGCGGCGTATTAGTCGGGGCCGCGCCTGATATCTTCTTTCTGCAAGATACCGACGGTGACGGTCAGGCCGATGAGAAGCGCGTGGTGTTCACTGGCTTCGGCAAGTCAAACGTCCAAGGCTTAATGAACACCTTTAAGTGGGGCCTCGATAATCGCATTCACGGTGTGACTAGTTCCAGCGGAGCCAATGTTCAGAAGGTTGTCGAGGGGGAACCGACCGGCGATCCCCTTTCCTTGCGTGGCCGTGACTTCTCGATCGATCCGCTCACAATGGACCTGCAACCGATTAGCGGAGGCGGACAACATGGGATGAGCTTCAACGACTGGGGCGAGAAGTTTACTTGCAGCAATAGCGATCACCTGCAACAAGTCATTTACGAAGACGCTTACCTGGCCCGAAATCCTTACGTGTCGGCCCCCAGCCCGCGTCGTAGCATCGCAGAAGACGGTCCTCAAGCCGAGGTCTACCGCACTAGCCCTGTCGAAGCTTGGCGAGTCATTCGCACCAAGCTTCGCGCCGCAAAAATTGTTCCTGGCATTGTCGAAGGGGGCGGACGCCCGGCCGGATACTTCACAGGAGCCACAGGCGTTACCATTTTCCGCGGCGACGCTTGGCCTAAGAAGTACGATGGTTACGCAATTATCGGTGACGTTGGCAGCAACTTGGTTCACCGCAAGAAACTGGTAGACGACGGCATTCTCTACCGTGGTGTGCGTGTTGACGAGAAAAGCGAATTTCTCTCATCCAGTGATATTTGGTTTCGCCCGGTTCAATATGCCAATGCCCCAGACGGTTCGCTGTACGTTGCCGATATGTATCGCGAGGTCATCGAGCATCCCAAGTCGCTGCCTGAGATGATCAAGAAGCATCTCGATCTGACGAGCGGCCGCGATCGGGGACGAATCTACCGCATCGTTGCTGACGAGTTCGAGCGGACACCTCTTCCCAAGCTCTCTGGGTTTCAGACCAAGAACCTGGTGGCAATGCTCGATCATCCTAACGCCTGGCAACGAGAAACGGCAGCACGCTTGATTTACGAACGCCAAGACCAGGCCGCTGTTCCGGAATTGGAAGCGTTTCTCACGCAGACCCAATCGCCGCAAGGAACGATTGCCGCGCTCCATGCACTAGCTGGTCTCAAACAACTGAAAGCACAACATTTACTTCCCGCATTGGCCGACGTGACCCCCCATGTGCGTCGGCATGCCACAGCCCTTTCGGAACCGCTTTTGGCACGATCTCCCGAGTTGCGTGAAAAAGTGATTTCTTTAGCGAAAGACGAAAGTCCCAAGGTTCGTTTCCAGTTAGCTTTCACGGCTGGTTACCTGCCCGCAGAGCATCGTACGGCGACTTTGGCCAAGTTGACGGCGACCGACGGCAACGACCCCTATTTCCAAGCTGCAATCCAAAGTTCCGTAGGCGAGGGTGCTGGCCGACTGCTCGCCGCGCTGGTTAATTCGCCGGAAGCGAAGTCGGTGAAAGTCCAGCCGCTGATCACTGCATTGGCCACGCAAATTGGCAAGCAGCAAAACAAGGCGGATATCGCCGTGCTTTTGGGAATGCTGCCGGCACTTGCGGATTCTGATCCAGCGATGTTTGAAAAGATTGTTCGATCGTTGAACCTACCATCGGGAGACTTGGTGGCCCAACAATTGGCAAAAGCGACCGAAGGCAAATCGACGAAAGTATTCGATAGAATCGTCAGCAATGCTCAAGCTGTACTCAAGAAGGACGAGTCAAGCTTAAGAGCTAAAGTGGAAGCGGTAAACGCGTTGCGTTACGGCAATTTCGATCGCTCATTGTTCGAGGACCTTTTAGCTCCTTCTTCGCCGCTTGAAGTTCAAAGCCAGGCGATCGTCGTTCTCGGCAGTTTCGACGCTCCGAAAGTGGCCGAACTTTTGATTGCGAAATGGCCAGAGATGAGTCCACAGCTTCGTCCCACGGCCCTCGATAGCTTGGCCTCACGGGATGCCTGGCGCACCAAGCTGCTTGAAGCAATCCATGACAAATCGATTCCCACGGCTGATCTCAGTGCCAACCAAACCGCTCAGCTCGCTTCGCTAATGACCGAAGATCAAGCGAAGAAGTTCGCTGATCTCTTTCAGAAGTCGACTAATACCGAGCGTGACGCCCTGGTCAAGGACTACCAGAAGTCGCTCGCACTCACGGGAGATGCAACTAAGGGAAAGGTCGTGTTCGAGAAGAACTGTGCATCGTGCCATCAATTAGACGGCATGGGGCACGCAATCGGTCCCAATCTGGCCGCGATGAAAAATCGAGGTCCCGACGCGATTTTGACGAATGTGCTCAACCCTAACGCGGAAGTGAACCCTCAGTTCATGAATTACATCTGCCAGACGGCGGACGGCCGCGTTGTTTCCGGCATGATCGCCAGCGAGACTTCCAACAGCATCACTTTCATTAAGGGTGATAACAAAACGGAAACCGTCCTGCGAATCGACGTCGATCAAATGCGTAGTACGGGCGTTTCTCTGATGCCAGAAGGTCTTGAGAAGACTATCGATCAACAGGCCATGGCCGACTTGCTCTCGTACCTGATGCAGGATCGCAACTAACCTACCTTCCCTTGCTAACTCCTACCTACCTGGGAATCACGATGAATCTTGTAAATCGCTTCCGTTGTCTGATGGCCCTGGCGGTCGTTATCGTTTCTCTGTTTTCGATATCCTCCTTACAGGCCGAGCCACTCAAGCTGACCACATTCGAAGTCGATGCCTCCCCTCCAATCGGCAGCCCTTTGGCTTATGATCCGACGAAAGGCATTCAAGAACCTCTGACTTTGAAAGGCGTGGTTCTCAAAGGAAATCAAACCGTTGTGCTTTGTGCGCTTGATTGGATTGGCGTGGCCAACGGTTCCCAGGACAAGTTCAAGGAAGCCATCGCCAAGGCTGTTGGGACCAAGCCAGAATTGGTGATGCTGCATACGTTGCATCAGCACGATGCGCCTGAAGCAGACGAGACCACGCACAAAGTTTTGGAAGAATTCAATCTACCAGCCGAGATGCGGTTCGATCGGGAATTCGTCAAAGAGCTGGTCGCTCGAACAGCCGAAGCAGCCAAAGAATCGACCACATCGTGGCAAACCGTAACCCACATCGGGCTGGGCGAAGGAGTGATCGAAAAGGTTGCCTCGAATCGCCGCATCTTAGGAGAAGATGGGAAGGTGAAGTATACCCGGTATACCGCCACCAAAGATCCTGTGATTCGAGCCCAGCCGACCGGCACCATCGACCCGATGTGTAAATCGATCAGCTTCTATGACGAAGACAAAACGCTCGCCGTGATGACGTACTATGCGACCCATCCGCAAAGCTATTACCGTACCGGCATGGCCAACCCCGACTTTCCCGGTATGGCACGCAATAGTCGCCAAGAGAAGACGGGTGTGTTTCATGTTCATTTCAATGGAGCGGGTGGCAACATTGGTGCTGGCAAGTGGAACGATGGTGCCCATGAAAATCGCCAGGTGCTGGCCGATCGCGTGGCCAGCGGCATGACTCTGGCCTTCAAGGCAACGGAGAAATTCCCCATCGACAGCGACGACCTGGAAATGACCGCCGTCGACGTGAAGCTGCCCCCTGCTCCGCATCTTGACAAGGACAGTCTGCTTTCGATCTTGAAGGACGATAAGTCAACCGAACAAGCACGCTGGCAAGCTGCCCGTGAATTGGTTTGGCTGCGTCGGTGCGAAGCGGGCGGCACGATTGCTCTTTCCTGCTTGAGGCTCGGCAAGGCCCGCATCATTCACATGCCGGGCGAGTTGTTCGTCGAATACCAGTTGGCAGCTCAAAAGATGCGCCCCGATTTGTTTGTCGCTATGGCGGCCTACGGAGACTACGCTCCCGGCTACATCGGGACAGAAATCGCGTACTCCCAAGGTGGTTACGAAACAAGTCAGATCGCGTCACGTGTTTCCAGCCGAGTCGAACAGGTTTTGATGTCTGGCCTGCAGCAACTACTCGATCCCAAATAGTAAGAGGGTATGTTCATGAGGGCGTTCTTCGTACTGTTTCTCGTCGGCGCTAGTGTTTTGCAAGTCCAAGCGGCTTCGCCTGACCCGGCACCACGAATCGAAAGCGTAGTGATGGCGGACGTGCAGCCGCATACCACCGATTCAGCGGTCATCTGGTACGACAACTTCGACGACCCATCGAATCAGAAACAATACGGGGAACAATCGGGCAAACTGACTGAAACCGAACACTTCGGTGCTGCTGGTCGGTCGCTGGAAATGGGCTACCCGAAGGGTAGTCGCGGCGTCGGTGGCCGTAAAATTTTCTTTGGCGATTCCCCGACTAGCCGAGGGAAAGTTGTTCGGGGGAATGAATCGTTCGACGAGATCTACTGGCGGATTTACGTGAAGCATCCGGCCGATTGGCAGGGTGGCGGTCCCGCCAAGCTATCGCGGGCCACTAGTCTCGTCCCGCCGGGCTGGCGGCAAGCAATGATCTCGCACGTCTGGAGTCAAGGGGAAGCATTAACCCTCGACCCAGCGACCGGAGTACGAAATGGCGAAGTTGTCACCCAGCGTTACAACGACTTTCCCAATCTCAAATGGCTAGGCAATCGGCCCGCTTCCAATTTCAAGCTCCATGGCAGCGATGGCCTAGGCCGCTGGGTATCTGTCGAGGCCCGAGTCAAATTGAACACCCCTGGCCAGAAAGACGGCGAGAACCAACTTTGGATCGACGGGCGGCTCGAGGCCGAACGGCACAACCTCGACTGGCGAGGCACGTTTACCGAGCGCGGCATTAATGCCGTTTTTCTGGAGGCTTACTGGAACGAAGGTTCGCCGGTCGACCAAGCACGTTGGATCGATAACTTCGTGGTTTCCACCCAGCCGATCGGACCGGTCGTTTGTCCGCGAAATCCCGAACTGATTCGCGCACAAGATGTTAATGCCTCAAAAACTTGGCAGGTCGAGTTAGCCTCAGACGAGTCAGGAGACAACGTCGTGTGGCAATCATCTGCCACAGACAATCCAGAACGAATGATCGTCAGCAGTGACACGGGACAATTCGTCGGCAAGCTCGTCGGAAAGAAAGAATTGGGGGCAGATGAGATCTATTTCTGTCGCGCACGCCAGCTAGAGAACTCCGGCAAGTGGACAGCCTGGAGCGATTGGCATCAGCCATTTCGCACGACTCCAGATTGAGTCGCGCGAGTCTCGTGAATGGAACATCCGGAAGCAATCCGCAGATTGCCTCTGGATATTTGTTCCGCGCTTAACGGGTAGGGTCGATGATCACTTTCATCGCACCTGGTTCGCCGCCGTATAAGCGGGCGAACCATTCAACGCCTTCTTCCAACGACGCGGTTGCGGTGATCATGTCGTCGACCTTTATCGATTCGCTGGCCAACAGGTCGATACAAGCTGGATATTCACCACTCGACGCGCAGGTACCGTAGACTGACAGTTCGCGAGTGACGATGGCTTGCAGCGGCATCTCGACGTTGGGGGCCAGGTTGCCCACCAAAGTGATCGAACCACCCTTGCGAACACTTTCGATCGCCGTCTTGATGGTCGCGGTCGCTCCAACCACTTCCAGCGCGACGTCAGCCCCTCGGCCACCAGTCAGCTTTTTGACTTCAGCTGGCACGTCGACTTCGTCCGCTTTCAGCGTGTAGTCAGCCCCCAAGGCTTTCGCTTTCTCCAATCGGCCTGCGTCCAGGTCGACCGCAATCACGTGGGCACAACCGGCCAGCTTAATCGCTTGGATCGCCAGCAAACCAATCATGCCACTTCCCACAACCACAGCCGTATCGCCCAGTTCGACGGGTGTTCGGTTTGCGGCGTGAACCGCAACCGAGACCGCTTCGATCATGGCCGCACGCTCGAAGGGCAGATCCTTTGGCAGCTTGTAGCATATATGCTGTGGCACCGAGACATATTCAGCGAACGCTCCGTGCCGGCGATATTCGCCACACGAAACCCCCAATACCATGCGATTATCGCACAGGTTGATCTTACCTTTGCGGCAATAGAAGCACTCGCCACAGGAAACGGTTGAGTCAAACGTAACATGATCGCCTGCTTGCAGATCCTTCACGTTACTGCCCACCTCCGAAACCACACCAGCGGCTTCGTGCCCCATGACGAGCGGCGGAATGCGGCGTCCTGTGCTGCCGTCATAGCCATGGATATCGCTACCGCAAATCCCGCAGGCCCGAACTTGGACTAGAACATCGTTAGGGCCGATCTCAGGCTTGTCGAAATCGGTGACGCTCAGTTCTTTGTACTTGCTTAGCAGCAGTGCTTTCATCGTTCTATTTCTGGCAAAGGGGTGCAGTCGTGGGGCAACGACTTGGAAATTTTGAGAGATGCGTTCATTTTACGAGACCAGAGGACGATCCGTAAACCGCCGATCATACCGCAAGCACGGCTGGGGTGGCGATGAGATGCAGCGCCGCCCGAATGAGATATTTTGCAGCTAGTACCGGAACTAGCCTAATTTGCGTCGTTTGGTCTGCCCTAGGCAATGATATTGTGGACGACGTTGCCACTGACATCGGTCAAGCGAAAGTCGCGTCCCTGAGCCCGGAACGTCAGCCGCTCGTGATCTAGGCCCAAGAGGTGGAGCATCGTGGCGTGGAAATCATGGACATGAACGACATCCTCGACCGAGTTGTAGCCTAGTTCGTCCGTTTTTCCGTGGGCGATGCCCCCCTTAATGCCGCCACCGGCCATCCAGATGGAAAAGCCTTTAATGTGGTGATCACGACCACTTCCTTGGGCCATCGGCGTGCGACCAAATTCGCCGCCCCAAACAACCAGCGTATCCTCCAACATGCCTCGGTTCTTAAGATCTTTCACCAAGGCAGCCGATGCCTGATCGACCTCGGATGCACAAATCTTCATCCCTCGATCGATGCCACCATGATGGTCCCAACCGCGATGATAAAGCTGTATGAACCGGACACCCCGCTCCGCCAAGCGGCGCGCCAGCAAACAGTTGGCCGCGAACGTACCGTCTCCACCTTGTGTACCGTACATGTCGAGCACGTGCTGCGGTTCGTCCGATACGTCCATCAACCCCGGGACGCTCGATTGCATCTTGAAAGCTAGTTCGTACTGGGCAATCCGCGTTGCTATTTCAGGATCAGCGAGCACACCGCTACGAAGCTGATTCATTTGATTGACGGCATCGTAAACATCTCGTTGCCGGGCCTTAGTTACCCCGGGCGGGCTGTTCACGTATAAGACAGGATCGCCCGTCGAACGGAACTCAACACCTTGATAGCGGCTTGGGAGAAAACCGCTATGCCACTGCCGGGCAGCAATCGGCTGGGCCTGGCCACCTTTTCCAATGGAAGTAAGCACCACAAATCCCGGCAGATTATCGGCCTCGCAGCCAAGTCCGTACTGCACCCAAGACCCCATTGAGGGGCGTCCCGAAATGGACGTACCGGTGTTCATGAACGTGTGCGCCGGATCATGATTGATTTGCTCGGTGACCATCGAGTTGATGATGCACAAATCGTCCGCGATTTCCCCCATTTTTGGAAACAGCGACACGATCGATTGCCCTGAGTCGCCATAGCGATTGAATTCGAACCGCGGCGCATAGCACTTCAATTGCTGTCCTTGCAACTGTGCGATCGGTTGTCCCTTGGTGAACGATTCAGGCATCGCCTGCCCGTCCAGTTGTTTCAGTTGTGGTTTTTCGTCGAAGGTTTCGAGATGCGAAGGACCACCTGCTTGGCACAGCACAATGACCCGTTTGGCCTTCGGCGCGAAGTGAGGAGGTCGCACCACCGTTGTTTCCGCCGCGGCAGAACTCGCGGAGTTTTTCGCGGCATGTGCCTGACTCGCCGCGAACATCGAAGCGAGCGCAGCCGAACCAAGCCCCGCGAGTCCTTGCCCGAGGAACGTGCGACGCGTCTGCTGTAAAGCGGCCTGCGAATTGTTAAACATATTGTTCGCCTCTGATCTCGAATGTCGGTTCGAGGATTAGTATCGATTGATCGTTTCGTGCAGGTTCAACAGCGTTCGGCAGACCGAAGTCCACGCGGCCAGCTCAACCGCATCGACGCCATCAGGAACCTTATAAGCTCCCACGCCTGCCAGTGCGGCACTTGCGCTGGCCTCGCTTGAATACTGTTGCTGGTGCTTCTCGTAGAGACTGCGCAAGATGTTCTGTTCCTCTGCAGTTGCCGTTCGTTGCAAAACCGCCTGTGTGGCAAAATTGACTTGTTGTTCCCACGTTTTTCCTCCTTCGGTCAATGTGCGAACTGCCAACGCTCTTGCCGCCTCGACGTACGTCGGGTCGTTCATCAGGACGAGGGCTTGCAGAGGTGTATTGGAGACGGTGCGGCGGGCTGTGCATTCTTCGCGTGTTGGCGCGTCGAACGCCCCCAAGCTCGGGTGTAGATAGGTTCGCTGCCAGTGCGTATACAAACCGCGGCGATACAGCCCTTCTCCTTGATCGGCCTGATACTCACGACGAGGGAAATTAAGATGCGACCAATAGCCGGCCGGCTGATAGGGGCGGGCACTCTCACCGCCGAGCTTATCGACCAGGAGTCCGCTGGCGGATAAGGCATTGTCCCGAATCATTTCCGCGGATAGACGAAAATGGGATTGGGCGGCTAACCACTGGTTTTGCGGGTCGCTCTCGCGCTGCTGCAACGTGCGAACAGAGGAACGCTGATAGGCGTCTGACGACACGATCAGCCTCATGATGTGCTTGACATCCCAACCACTTTCCACGAACTCCACAGCTAGCCAGTCGAGTAGCTTGCGGTGCGAGGGAAGCGCCCCTTGCGATCCGAAATCGTCTGATGTCGATACCAATCCTTTGCCGAAGGTCAATTGCCATAATCGATTGACAAAAACGCGAGCCGTGAGTGGGTTGCGAGGATCGATCAGCCAATTGGCAAGATCGACACGTGATTGCCGCCCTTCGACCTCAGGCTCGTAGCCGAAGAATCCAGGGACATGCGGATCGACCACTTCGCCACTCTCGTCTAGCCAATTACCGCGCGGCAAGACTCGCATCGTTCGTGGCTCGACCGAGTGGGAAACCAGGGAAGTCGTCATCGAGTTGACGAGGTTCTCTCGCTCCTTCTGCCGCGAGGCCAATTGCTGGCGAGGTTGAGCTAGTCGCGGAGCGATGGATCGATAATATCTGGCGAGTTGCTCCTTCTGAGCTTCACTTCGTTTTTCTGCAGGTAGCTCGACGATTTGGCGTATTTCTGCCGGCACGCCTGGCGATTGTCCTGCTTTGACGGGTCTAGGGGCTTCGATCACGGCAATTCGGAACCTTCCGATGGCATGCCCGCTACCATGATTCTGGGGCATCGTGATCTTCAGCTTGCTGTCGGTTGTGATCGTCAAATCTTCCGATAACTCAAAGACCGCTTCATTCGCTTTCCCGATTTCAGGGAGAACTGCCCAACCTTTATTAGCATCGTTCCCCAACAAGTTGGCGATGGCCCAGCCACCCTGTTCATGTGTGGCCGTGACGCTAGAAAACTTGACATCTTTGTTGTCGATTGTCAGAGAGAATCGGTTGACGACAAAGTTTCCATTGCCAGCCCGACCGGGGCCTTTCGCCGGCAGCGAATCATCTGGTAAGACTTCCAAACGTACCGCAGTAACTTTCTGATCTCGGCCGGCAAAGGTTAGCTCGTAGGTTACTTTGTCCGGATTGCTACCGCCGACCAGCAGCGAGCCATCTTCTAAGGTTTTCCAAACTACCTCGGGCGAACTCTTCGTTTCTAAAGGAGACAATACCTGCCAGGTGGGCGCATCGGGCAAGGTCGCTTCCCACTGCTGTTGATCTTCCGCTAGTTCCAGAGTTGGTGTCGAAAGCACCGACTCATATTCTGCGATCTCTTGATCAAGTTCGTTCTGACGGGCCGCTTGCTCGGCGGTGGGGACCCGAACTTCCGGGCCCCAGTTACCAGTTCGGCTACTTCCGTTGTAGACGCCACGTTCTTCCAAATCAGCGAAGTAGGCCGCGAACTGGTAGAACTCTTTAGTCGTGAACGGATCGAACTTGTGGTCGTGGCATTCGCAGCACCCCATCGTCGCACCGAGCCAAACGGTACTGGTTGTTCGAACTCGGTCGGCCGCGTATTTCGCCAGGTACTCTTTCGCCTGGGCGCCACCTTCCGCGGTGATCATGTTCAAGCGGTTGTAGCCTGAGGCGACTTGCTGCTCCAAGGTGGCATCCGGTATTAGATCACCGGCCAGCTGCTCCTTCGTAAACTCGTCAAACGGCTTGTTTTCGTTGAACGACTTGATCACGTAGTCGCGATAGGGAGACATGCTCCATTCCTGGTCGCCATGGATGCCGACCGAATCGGCATAACGAACCAGATCGAGCCAGTGAATCGCCATCCGTTCACCGAAATGAGGCGACGCCAACAAGCGATCAACGTTCTGCTGGTAAGCTACTTCCGAAGCATCGGCCTCGAACGTCGCGACTTCTTCTGGTGTCGGTGGCAAGCCAGTTAAATCGAAATAAAGCCGGCGAATCAACGTTCGTGGCTCGGCCTTAGGGGCTGGCGTCATCCCAACCTCTTCGAGCTGTTCTTCAACGAAGTGGTCGATCGGCTGTAGTGGCGAGTCGGCAGGGACATCAGGTCGCGAAGGAGGCTGGTACGCCCAGTGCTCGTTAAACTGAGCCCCTTCGGCGATCCATTGTCGCACGAGATCGATCTCTTCCTCGGTAAGCGGTGGACGATGCGACTTGGGTGGAGGCATCATCCTATCCGGATCGGTGCTGGCAATTCGGGCAAGCAGCTCGCTTTCTGCGGGCTTACCTGGTGCGATCGCCGCGCGAACCGCAGACTTTCGGACATCAAGCCGCAGGTCAGCCTTACGGGTATGTTCGTCCGGGCCGTGGCAGGTATAGCAGCTGTTCGATAACAGTGGTTTGATGTCTCGAGAGTAGTCGACTTCCGCTCCCTTGCTGACAGACGACGTTCCGCAAATCAGCACGAGCAAAAGGATTGAACGAAGCATGCGCTGGATCATACCGGCCTGAATCTAAGGATAGGAGATAGAGCGAGCAGAGGATTGATGGGCCACACGCAGTTAACGCATTGGCACATCGGGCAGGAGGACTCTATTACGATACCAACCGAGACAGGCAATCGCAAACAGGCTTTCCTTTTCCGACGCCCGACTGCACTAGGTAATTTCCTCTTTGCGAGATTTTCTGGAAGAAATCTGGGAAAATGTTTCCAGGGTGGCATCTTCTTCATAAACCTCATCGGAGCAGCAACTTGTCGGATTCACCAAGACAGCAACCAGGAAGGCCTGCGGGAATCGCCCGCGAGCTTGCGCAGTTGCTCGATCGGTATTCCGGACCTTTGGTGCTTTATGCCCGACAGCTTTGCTCCGATCCCGAAGACGCGGTACAGATTGCTTTTGTCAAACTGGCCGGCCAGCAGCCGATCCCTAAAGATCGCGCCGCTTGGTTATACCGTGTTGTTCGGAACGAGGCGTTAATGCAAAGCCGGGGTGATCGGCGTCGTCGAGACCGCGAACAGGTTTTCGCCGAAACAAGATCCCTGTGGTTTGAGCCGGAGTCGCCTGCCAGTTTAGACGGCGCCGCCGCTGCCGAGGCACTGAAACGTCTTCCGCAATCGCAGCGCGAAATCGTCGTCGCGCGAATTTGGGGAGGACTGGCCTTTCGCGAGATCGCCCAATTATTGGACATGTCGCAATCGTCGGCCCACCGAGCCTATCAGCAGGCCATCGAGAACTTACAAAAAGCATTGAACGAACCATGTCCGAATTCAACCAACCAGCCGACCTAGGTCCCTTTGAAGCCCGTCTGGCAGAACTGCTGCCACGCTCAACGGAAGTTGACCGGGACGAGGTCCTCTTCGAGGCAGGCCGGCAGTCTGCCAACCACGACCACAGACGGTCAATGCGGAAGTGGCACGGGCTGAGCGGAGTATTGGTATGTCTGGTCGTCGGTCAATGGATGTGGCTTCCCAGCACTCAGCCAGCTGGGCAAACGACCCCCGTCGCCAACCAAGCGACGGAAACGCCGCCAATTCCCGAATCTCCTACCGATCTTGAACAACCCGCGTCATCTCAGAATCGCCCTGCCGTGGCGGAAGCCAAGCGACCACAGCAAGTGGCAGACGAACCAAGCATCCCTTCGACCAATCAACCATCGCTCTGGGGCCGCTACTTTGGCACCGAGAACGCTTCGCTCGCTATGCAGCGACAGTTGTCCGTCGGCTCGTCACGAAAAGGTACGTTGCCGATGCCAACCTTACCCCCGCGTGCCGGCAGCCTCCCTTCGCAATTAGATTCCTCCCTAAAAACAATGCATCGCGATTGGTCGCTGGATAATCTCGCCAACGACCATCCGTAACGCTTGCATCGCTCACTCGTCTCAAACTCACAAGGATGATTTACGATGATCCTGCGCAATTACCTCAGGCTTAGCTGGTCGCTACCAGCGTTAGTAATGGCATTGGGCATTCTAGCACCAGTCGCTCAGGCCCAAATGCTGTATACGGACAGCTCGCCGTCTCCCAACACGATAACGCACACGTTCGATATCAGTCCGAAGGCGCCGCAGCCGCCGATCATGAAGTATCGGCTATTGCCGTCACATTATGAACTCACCCCGGGCAACGCTTCTCAGCTATACCATCGAGCCATTCTCCTCACCAGCCAACACACGGCGAATATGGAAAACCCGATGGAGTATTGGCAAAAAGTCGACCAGTGGCGTTCAACTCCGCTTGAGAGTTTCCCGATCGACGAAGTCGAGACTTTACTCAACACGCACAATGGTGCGTTACGCGAAGCATCGTACGCCGCGCGACGAAGTTACTGCGACTGGGAACTCCCAACTCGTGAGCATGGCACCGATATCTTTGGCGTCCTCTTGCCTGAGATTCAAGAGATGCGGACATTGGCACGACTGCTGTCGCTACGAATTCGTCTGCGAATTGCCCAAGGTCGTTTGGACGAAGCCTTCGAAGATTTGCAAACGGGCTATGCAATGGCGCGGCACGTGGGCAATCGCGATTTTCTCGTGAATGCTTTGGTCGGAATTGCCATCGCCGGGATCATGCACGAGCAGTTGCTTGAGGCAATCTCGCAAGAATCAACACCGAATCTTTATTGGTCGCTCGTCAACTTCCCTAGTCCAGTAATCGACATTGGAAATGCGGTTGATGTTGAACGGGATGGGTTTCTGATCATGTTCCCGGAGTTACTCGAGGCGGAGCAAGCTATCGGCGACCAGGTCTACTGGGACCAAAAACTGACCGAGGTCATTACCCGTACCCGGCAATTGGTGTCCGCCTCCAACATCGGTGACCCTCAAGGGGTGAAAGAGTGGGAAGCATTGGCGTATCGTACCGCGGTGTTCAGCCAAGTCCCACGGGTGAAGCAAGAACTGGTTGAGAAGATGGGATTTGACCAGGAAGAGGTCAATGCGATGCCGGGTAGCCGTGCCATCCTTCTTTATTCACTGAATAACTATAAGCGGCTTCGAGACGAATTCCTTGCTCCCCTCGGCTTGCCCTTTTACCAGGCCGTCAATTTCTACCCCGATGACAACCGACTCTCCTCCAACATAACCTCAGGCGACCCGATTGCGCTGGCCAGCTTACTGCTTCCTTCCAGTGTCCAAGTTCAAAGAGCATCGGTACGCGATCAGAGCTGGGTGGACATGCTGCGAGCCACGGAAGCAATTCGTGATCACGCGGCCAAGCATGGCAGTCTGCCAGAAACCCTCGATCAAGTCGATGGACTACCGATTCCTATGAATCCTTACACGAACGAACCGTTCATCTATACCCGCGATGAGAACGATCCTTCCCAAGCGACCCTTGAAGAGACGCAATCCCATTTGCCCCACCGATTTGAAATTACGCTTCGCCAGCCCAAATCCAACTAATCAGGAACTAAGTCATGCTTGTCCGTACCCTATCACTCACGCTAATCCTTGGCACACTGCTCATCGCCAACGTAGCGACGGCCCAAGAGAACGTGGGAACCGAGTTTCTCTCGCCGCGAGCTACCGTCGCAGTCCTCGCTAAACCCAAGGCGATCTACGGTAGCCCACTGCTCCAAATGGTCCCGTGGGAAGTCTTGAATGTAAAGTCGCAAGAACTCGCTGGCGTACCGATTGGTGACATCGACTCAATGCTAGTTGTGGCCTCGCCGCCTGGCGCAACAGGACGACCAGAGGTGGGTGTTATTGTGAAGCTGAATCAGCCGACACCTCTCGACAAGGTGCTCGTTCCGATTCGTGAAGCAGGTGAATTGACCGCCGCAATATGGCCAGGGACACAAAAGACGTATTTGAAGGGATCGCCTCAAGTGATGTTCGATGTGTTTCCTGTCGACGACAATACATACATTTTGGCGATGCCAGAGGCCCTGAAGGCGATGCTGGCTCAAAGAGAAAAGCCTCAACCAAGCGTTCTCGCCAAATTGATCGAGAGTGATAGCCAACCCGTCGAAGCCCAGGCCTTCATGGTTATGGAACCCGTCCGCGACCTGGCGCAGTTTCTACTATCCGATCCGAAACTGAACGCTTTTTCCAGCCTGCGAGACTTGCCTCAACAATTAGAACACGCCCAACTGATCGGTAACCTGGATATGGAGCAGGGAGGCTTTACCTTGAAGCTGACCGCGAAGAACCCGGACGAAGCTGCGGAACTACAGGAGACCGTAAGCAAGTTGCTGGATAACGCGGTCAAGCTGGCAATCCAGATGGCTGAGCCTCCCAAAACGAATGATGCAGAAGAGACCGCGTATCGACAATACGTGGAACGGGTCAGCAAGACGCTGCGTGCCGCTTTGGAACCGAAGCTGGAGGGCAAACAAGTGACGCTAACCACGGTCGGCAAGCCAGGAACCTCTCCTCAGGTGATCTTTGCCAGCGGAACCGCTGTTCTGATGCCAGCCATCGCGGCGGCTCGGGCGTCCGCATTTCGATCCGGCTCGGTCAATAATATGAAGCAAATCCTGCTCGCGTTTCATAACTATTACGATACATTCGGCAAAATGCCCGCCAACAGCGTCGACGAAAATGGCAAACCGCTGCTTTCCTGGCGGGTTCATATCTTACCGTTCCTTGAACAACAGGCCCTTTACAACCAGTTTCATCTGGATGAACCGTGGGACAGCGAGCACAACCGGAAGTTGGCAGCCACAATTCCGCTGCAGTATGTGACTCCGTCGGATAGACAGGAACTCGTTGCCCAAGGCAAGACGCGTTATCAGCTTCCGCTCGGGGAAGGTTATCCGGCCAGCACCGGAAAGCGTTTGCGTTTCCAAGATATCACGGACGGAACCTCGAACACGATTGCCGTGGCGGAAGTCCCCGCCAGCGACGCGGTCATTTGGACACGGCCGGACGACTTCCATGTGAATGTGAATGCACCTCTCGAGTCGTTTCTTCCTGGTGACGCCGCAGGTTTCAACGCGGCCAGGTACGATGGAAGCGTCCAGTATATGTCGAAAAAAGACCTCACAGAGGTCATCTTGAAGGCCCTTTTAACCCACCAAGGAGGCGAGGTCGATAACTATTAGCTAGTGTAGTTATTGGGTAGCGGATGCTGAGCATTCATCGGCTTTCCGTCCCCATATTGTGCCAATCATTCGTAGCGGGATAATTGTTCGATTCCCGTTCGAATCACGGTCTGGTTCCACCATGCTGATAGCACGAAGACTGTAGGCGGCGTGCCTCTCGATTCGATCCAGGGGCATGCCTACAGTTTCTTGCGAAGTCGGCCAAGGGTTAACCAGATGGAGTGGATTGCACAGCTCCCAATTTGGGTTGTCTTTTTGTTAGTTTTTTCAGTCCGAATCGTCGATGTTTCGATCGGCACACTGCGGACGATTTCGGTCGTTCAAGGGCGGATGGCTCTCTCGGTCTGCCTCGGTTTCTTTGAGGTGCTGATCTGGATTGCCGCTCTGTCGCAGGTCATGGTCGGTGTCTCCGATAACCCAATCTTAATGGTCGCCTACGCTGTTGGTTTCGCTGTTGGTAACGCGGTTGGCATTCGCCTGGAACGGGCACTTGCGTTGGGAGCCGTCGTCGTGCGCCTGATTACCTCGCTGACCGACGAAGATACAGATGTCGTGCATGCACTGCGTCATGCAGGCTTCCGGGTCACCACATTCGAGGGAGAAGGTCATGATGGCCCGGTCAATTTGATTTATGTCCGTTGCCAACGCCGCCAACTTTCTTCCTTGCTCAAGATTGTGAAGAAGCTTCGTCCGAAGATCTTCTACACCGTGGAACCAGTCCAGGAGCAAAGCGAACGCATGGCAGAAGCGCTTCCCCACAGCACCGGGTGGCGATCCGCATTTAAGATGAAATGAATTGGATGAAAGGAACGCTATCCGCTTCCTTTAAAAAAAACCACGCCGCCGACGGTTGCGTGGTCGGCGGCGTGAGACATCGAGGGTTGGCCACTTGTCGCGCTAGTTGCTCTTCACCTCGATATGACGCGACATCGCTTGAGGCGACTTGGGCAGCACGACATTCAATGTTCCGTCCTTCATCGTTGCTTCGATCTGCTCTTGCTGGACGGCACATGGCATCGTGATCGTGCGCGAGAATCTGCCGCTACGTCGTTCCACACGATGGTACGTTTCTCCCTTATCCTCTTTCTCTTCCTTCTTTTCGCCGCTGATTGTCAGTTGATTGCCATTGAGCTGAATATCGACTTCATTGGCCGCCACGCCAGGAAGATCGACTCGAACGGTAACCATGTCGGCCGTTTCCTTGATATCGACCGGGGGTGCCATCGCGAAGTAATTCCAGCCATCACCATTTTCGTTCCAGAATCTCTGAATCAGCTGTTCCATCTCGTCCTGCCGGTTCGGAACTCCTCCCCTTTGCGTCCACGGAAACAGCCCCCGAGGCGACGAATTTGTCAATGATTCGTTCATCACTTTCTCCTTTCCTAAGCAGGGTGAACACGAGTTTTCTCCTCGCGCGACCCTCACCTGGAAGGCCGTCACGAGGAGCTTTGCCTTACCACTACCTTCATTTTGCAAATTCCGAAAAATGAAAACATCGACAATGGCACGAATACCGCATGGTGGGAACCACCAGCCACTCTTAGCAGCGGCTCTCGCTCGAACGGACGCTACTTAGCCCGGTCGAATTGATAACATCGACTTCGTTAACCAGACGATTAACATGGGGAACATCTCGTAGTAGTTCTTGGAGGTTCTGCTTCAAGTAGAAGGTCGGAACGCATCCACTCAAGATGAGTTTCCCTTGCTCGAATTCGGCAGTCACCTTGCGAAACATAAAACCATGTCGGCAGTTGTCGATCCGACGTCGTACGGTGCGTATTACGTCTTCCCGACGCATCCGCTTTGGTGAAGGAATCTGTTTCAGATTGTTGACCATGATGATTCTCCTGACTTGAGCATGAAGGGGGGATCTTGGCGGGAAATCTGCTTCCATCGGGGGCGATACGCAGAATTCCTCAGGGGTATGGTTTGAGGTCGTCGTCTAGCCAACTGGAACGAATGCGGTCGACTCGTGCTGTTGAAGCATTGGGGCGGCTTCCGCCGACACGCCAGCCAGGCGTTCGGCAACTTCCGAACGGTGAATTGGGATTTCCGGTGGGCCTTCAAAGCCAAATCGAATCGTTTTTCCGGAGATACCGAGAACGACAAGAGTCACATCGTTTCCGATCTGAATCTTCTGTCCCGGCTTGCGGCTGAGTACCAACATATTCGCTCCTCCTGGCGTGTGATTTGGTTGCTGGTTGTTTGTACCATGGGCAGATGACGAGCGTCACAAAACCGACGCCGCGACCCATGAAATATGACGACTTTGCCGATGTTGACGAATAGAAATTACCACCGTCTAGACATGGTGGTTTCCGCCATATCGATCTGATTTCGGACGGCCTACAATCCGGAGATCGATCGTGGATTATGGCGACCGATATCGATGTTCACTTACAAGTAATTTGCCTTCCTTAGAAAACCCGTTCTTCATAGTCTGTAGTGAATCGGCAAGTCTCCCAGAGCCGGCGTAAGATCCGTTGAACGCTTGCTTTACTTCGTCGTATCATGGACATAAATCGAAAGACATTGCCACGATCAATTTCTGCCAGCGCTAGGCCTGGAGAAGCAAACGCCACGATGTTTCGATCATCGGAATTCGAGCGCTCCCCGAGTGAGCAACCTTTGACGGTCGTCGTCATCGACGAGGACGCTGCTGCACAAGCGAGAATTAGAGAAACATTCGTCTCCGATAGGTACGAATGGCTGTTTCTCGATCCGGAACCAGAGAATCTGACACGCATCGACTGGACTCTGGTTTCTGCCGTTCTTTTTGCCCCCTCAGCGCAAACTGGTTGCGAAATACTCGACAAACTTCAAGAATTGGCTCCTCAAGTCTTTCTCGTTTTACTGATTAGCCACGAAGGCGTGCCTGACAACCTGCCATCATCCAACCGGGAACCTTTCGACTATCTTCGTAAGCCGATCGATCCCAATCGCCTGCGGGCCTGTATTCAGCGAATTGCTCAGCTGACGGCGACTCAGCGATCGCTGATGGCAGAGGCGCACGCTCGTCATCGGGCGGAAGCCCAAAACCATTTGCTGGCCGATGCCGTTTCGCAGATGGGTGACTGTGTCATTGTCACCGACTGTTACCTCGATCATCCTGGTCCGCGAATCGTTTACGTCAACGACGCCGTTTGCCAAACGACCGGCTATTCGCGGGAAGAATTAGTGGGACAGTCACCGCGCATTCTCCAAGGCGAGAAGACCGATCGAGAATTAATGACACAACTGCGGGACGACCTAACCGCTGGTCGTTCGTTTCGCTGTCAATTGGCGAACTATCGGAAAGATGGATCGACCTACGATGCCGAACTCTTCATCACGCCGGTCGTTGACGAAGAGACGCGCTGCACTCATTTTGTCTCTGTTCATCGCGACATTACCGAGCGAAAGGAAACGCTTAAGGCCTTAAGTGAAGGGGAAGAACAACTGCGGGCAATCCTCAACACGGCAATCGATGCCATCATCACGATCGATTATCGCGGGACTATCGTCGCCGCCAATCCGGCAACACACCGCATGTTCGGCTATCGAGCGGACGAACTTATCGGTCAGAATGTGAAGTTGCTTATGCCGGAACCTTATCATTCCGAGCACGATTCCAACTTGGAACGCTACCTGCAGACTGGTCAGGCTAAGATTATCGGCGTTGGCCGCGAGGTCGTTGGCAAACGCAAAGATGGTTCGACGTTCCCGCTGAGTCTCGCCATCAGCAAGATCGATCGACCGCCTCTCTTTACCGGAATCTTGCGAGACATCTCGGCCCTGAAAGAGTTGCAAACCCAAGTGCTGGAGATTGCCGCGGAAGAAGATCGTCGTATCGGGCAGGAACTGCACGACAGTGTGCAGCAGGAATTGACAGGACTCGGCCTGCTGGCGCAAACGGTTTCGGAGATGATGTCGGATGATATGCCCTGGGCCGCAGCATGTGAGCCGCGAATAGCCAAAATCCGCAAAATGATCGATCGTGTGGCAAAAGGCATAGCGGAAACAGGCCGAAAAGTCCATCAACTTTCTAGAGGCTTGGTGCCCGTCGAGATCGATGCCGAAGGGCTTCGTTCGGCGCTAACGGAATTGGCGGCTACCGTCGAGGAAAGATACAATATCGCATGTCGTTTTATCTCGCGGGGGGATATCGATTTGACGAACAACTTCGCGGCCACTCACCTCTTTCGCATTGTCCAAGAGGCCGTGAATAATGCCATCAAACATGGAGGCGCAAATCAAATCAATATCTCAATGATAGGCCGCGAGAAATCAATACTGTTGGAAGTGCTGGACAATGGAAGCGGCATTTCCGCGAAGCAACCATCCGGGGCAGGCTTGGGCTTGCGAATCATGGCATACCGTGCCGGGTTAATCGGAGCAAGTGTCCAGGTTTCAAACGGTGAGTCTGGCGGTACGCTTGTTCGTTCCATCATTTCGCGAGGAAACATCGACCATGCCGAGCAGTAATTTCGGTACCTCTGTGGTCCCCATGCGAATTTTGCTCGTCGACGACCATCCCCTGGTCCGAGAAGGGCTGGCTGCACGAATCGAGGCGCAGCCCGACTTGGAAGTGTGTGGCGAGGTGGGCACGATTCAAGGAGCCCTGGCCGCATTCCAAGAATCGCTTCCCGACTTGACCATCGTCGATATCCAGTTGGAAGATGGCAACGGAATCGACCTGATTAAAGACATCCACTGCCGCGCTCCTCATGCGCGGATGCTGGTAGTTTCGGCCTTCGACGAAACTTTATACGCCGAACGAGCCCTGCGGGCCGGAGCTCTCGGATACATCAATAAGCGTGAACTCCAAGACAAAGTTCTCGAAGCAATCCGAACCGTGCTCAATGGCGAACGCTATTTGAGCGGCAAGATGACGCAGCACCTTTTGAGTCAGGCCGTGAATCAGAAGGGGAGCCCTGCGGCTGATCCGGTCGAACGGCTAAGTGATCGCGAGTTGGAAGTCTTCCAGATGATTGGCAACGGCATGACAACTGCCGCAATTGCCCATCAGCTTCATTTGAGCGTGCACACTATCGACACGCATCGTGAGAAGCTCCGTCACAAACTCGGTGTGAAGAACGGAGCGGAACTGATGAAGCTGGCCGTTCAATGGGTTCTGGAGAATGGCTGAGCAACTATTAATGCCAGATCTCCAATTGCAATAACAAGTATTTTCTATTTGTTAGATTTATTCGCGGATGGCGGAATCCACCATGCACGAATCGAACGGTTTGCGATAGCCTGAAGAGAAGTAATCGAGCCACATCATCTGATGAGGGGCGAACACTTCGTCCCGATAGTCAGCTGAACTGTTCATTCAAGAGGCTGTCATGAACAGGAAAATACCAACGTTCTTCGTTCGATCATGCGAAGTCTGCGGGCGACGGCTGGAGATTCCGGTCAGCCTTCTTGGTCAGCACGTAAATTGCGAGCATTGTGGCGCAACGTTCACTGCCCACGATCCTTCGCATCCCAATCATCCCCATATGGATGCCTCATCGGAATTCATGCAGCGGGTCGAATTGTTGCTAGCGATTGCCGACAACCAACGAGGGCACACGTTCAACTCGGCACTTGAATCGAGCTTGGACGAGAAAACATCGCGCCAGTCTGATTCTCATCTTTCGCGCTGAAATTTTCATTTCCACCGACGTCTCGCTGCAAACCGTAGCGCTGCCTAGTTTTGCTGTTCTCGCCTCTTGGCAAACGCCGATTCTGATTCAGTCTTCTTAGTTGAATCGATGAATACGGCGTGAATGTTTGCGCGAGGACATTCTCGTTCTTATGGCCCCCGGGTCGACATCGAACCCTGCACGTCGACAATGTTCGTAATGCAAATTGGCTCGATTCCCACCTCGCAGGCGCGTCGGAACTATGTCGGTCTATAATCTCAACGCCATTTTTCGTCCCAAGTCGGTTGCCATTATTGGTGCGAGCAGCAAAGAGGCGAGCGTCGGAAATACGGTCCTGAAGAACGTGAGAAACGACGGCTTCCCTGGCCACATTTTCGCGGTCAATCCGAAGTACGACGAGTTGGAAGGACATCCCTGCTTTCCCTCCATTGGCGAGATTCCCGAGAGAATCGATCTGGCGATCATTTGTACGCCGGCCGCAACGGTACCTGATCTGATTCGTCAGTGCGGCGAAGCAGGTGTACGTGGGATTATCATCCTCTCAGCCGGCTTCCGTGAAATTGGGGCGGAAGGAAAGAAGCTCGAAGAAGACATTGCCAAGGTCGCCGCAAAGTTCCGCGGTTTGCGGATCGTGGGGCCGAACTGTCTCGGCGTGATGGCGACACACTCAGCACTGAATGCCAGTTTTGCCGCAGCCGCCCCCGACAAGGGTAAGGTCGCGTTCATTTCGCAGTCAGGGGCCTTATGCACCGCCGTTCTCGACTGGGCGTTCCAAGAGCAAATTGGCTTCTCGTACTTTGTGTCGGTCGGCAACATGCTGGACGTCGACCTGGGAGACTTGATCGACTACTTCGCCAACGATCCTTGGACCGAATCAATTCTGCTGTATGTCGAGTCGGTAAAAGAAGCGCGGAAGTTCATGTCAGCCTGCCGATCGTTCGCACGGAATAAGCCGATCATTGTTTATAAAGCAGGTCGCTTCGCCAAGTCAGCTCAAGCCGCTGCTTCGCACACCGGTGCCATGGCGGGTGTCGACTCCGTATACCAGGCAGCGTTCGATCGCGCGGGTATCGTGCGAGTGAACGAGATTTCCGACATCTTCGACTGTACCGCCCTGTTGGCCCGCCGCAAGCTTCCGCGAGGTGGCCGCTTGGCAATCGTGACCAATGCCGGTGGCCCAGGTGTGATGGCCACCGACTCGTTGCTTGCCCGCAACGGCGAGCTGGCCGAAATCTCAGATTCGACCCGCGAGCAGCTTAACGCATTCCTTCCATCGGCATGGTCGCATGGCAATCCGATTGATATTCTTGGGGACGCCGATCCGGAGCGACTCGCGAAGACTATGGAGATCGTCCAAGCCGATCCGAACGTCGATGCTATTTTAGTCGTATTTTCTCCACAAGCGATGAGCCAACCGACCGCCGCGGCCCAAGCGGTGGTCGAGGTCAGCAAGAAGACGACCAAGCCAATTCTGACTTCTTGGATGGGAGGCAAAGCGACGCACGAAGGAGTCACGCTGTTTAACGCGGCTAAGATCCCGACTTATCGGGCCCCTGAAGAAGCAGTTAAAGCGTTCATGTACCTCGTCTCGTTCGTCCGAACGCATGATGTGCTGTACGAAACGCCGCGTGACATCCCAGTTGGATTCACCCTGGAACGAAGTCGGATGCACACTATCTTCGAGTCGCTTCTCGGAGAGGCCAGCGATACGCTCAGTGAAATCCAATCGAAAACACTACTCGATGCTTACGAGATTCCCGTCGCGAAACCCCTCTTAGCTCGCGATGCGGACGAAGCAGTCGTCCTTGCCAAGCGAATTGGCTTTCCCGTAGCAATGAAATTGGTTTCGCCACAGATCACACACAAGACCGACGTGGGAGGTGTCGAGTTGGGCGTTCCGACCGAAGAAAAGGTCCGCAAAGCGTTCGAGCGAATCGTTCATTCCGCCAAAAGCTTTAGTCCTGATATCCGAATCGATGGCATTTCGGTACAGCGAATGATTTCCCACGCCCCTGGCGTCGAACTGATCATCGGGGCACGACGCGACCCGGTGTTCGGTCCGGTACTAATGGTTGGTGCGGGAGGAACCTCTGCCGAGCTTTTTCGCGATACGGCTCTTGAATTACCGCCAGTCAACGAACGCCTGGCACGACGCATGCTCGAATCGCTCCGTATTTGGCCGCTGTTGAAGGGTTATCGTGGCGGGCCGGGAATTGATATTGATAAATTGATCGAGATCTTGATTCGCATGTCGTACTTGGTGGCCGACTTCCCAGAAATCAAAGAGCTCGATATCAATCCCCTGCTGGCCACGCCCCACGGAGTGGTTGCCCTCGACGCGCGGGTTGTGCTGGATCGTACGGTTCGCCTGAATCCGCCACGTCGCTTCGCTCATTTGGCAATTCGTCCCTACCCAGAAGAATTCGTCCGCCCAGCCACGATGTCGGATGGCACACCATGCACGATTCGTCCGATCAAGCCGGAAGATGAACCGACGTGGCGTAAATTCCATGCCGGCTGCTCGCAGAAGACACTGTGGTTTCGGTTTCGCAGCTTCGTGAAAGAGATCACGCACGATATGGCAACGCGATTCTGCTTCATCGACTACGATCGCGAACTCACGTTCGTAGCGGAAATCGAACAAGACGGGCAACCCAAGATTGTGGGTGTTGCCAACATCATGGCCGACGCGGACCGAGTCGATGCCGAATTCGCGGTGATTATCGGCGATGCCCACCAAGGCCTTGGACTCGGGTCCATCCTTACCGATTACTGTCTCGAAATTTGTTGCGATTGGGGCATCAAGACGGTCTTGGCCGAAACGTCGCCCGACAATCAGCGGATGCTGGCAATCTTCCAAGAGCGCGGCTTCAAGCTGGATAGCAAGTCCTCGTCCGACGCGGTCCTATGCCGCAAGGACCTCAAATGAGGTGGCTTGCGACAAGATCGGGGTGATAGTCATGCCTCGCTCGCAGCAGTCGGCTCTTCAACTTTCGAGGTGGGCGAAGCATCGCTTCCTAGCGGAATCAGTGCCAGGGCAGAGATTGCAATACCGAACAACGCGATCGGTGCGAACTGATACGGTTCCGGCGTTCGATCAACCGCGAAACCCAAGACAGGGGCAATGATTGCCAAGCCCAGCGACTTAACTTGCGACTCGACACTGAGAACTGTCGCCATCGCCGCATCGTCCGCGTAATTGGCGACGCGACCGACGAGGATCGGCCGCCAGATATTTTGAAGCACCGCGAGAACCACGAACGATACGATCGCCAATCCCGTCCAATCGGTCACCGTTCCCAGCAGCAGAACAACAAACGTTCCACCAAAGGCCATCCACAGCCAGCGCGCTGCACGCTCTTCGTCACCCAAAAAGGCCGATATTGGCCCGGCATAGCGTGATGCGAAACTAGACAGCACGTAAAGAAGTGAATAGACGACCGCAATCATCACCGCCGTTCGCTGCGTCGTTTGCCAAGCCGTGAGAAGGGGAATCGCCAAAACCATCTGCTGAATCAGCGGTTGCAGATAGTCTTTACTCGCGTTGTACATCCCTTCGTAACCCATCGACTCGCTGATAGGTCGCCTGAGCTTCGCGGAGGTGAAACAACTCAGTGTTGCCTCCCATAAACGGATCATCACTTTACCGCGGCTTTTATCTGGCGTCGCCGACCGATCCAGTTCGCGGGGATATGTCAGGAAGTTGATGATATTTAGTGCCGCGGGAATCGCACTGACCCAAAAGATTACCGAATAATCCTCCAGTACAAAAACCATCCCTGCCGCGATGATCACCGAGATCGCCGATCCGATCTGCGACCAACTCCGCGTGATGCCGTAGATTTGTGTCTTCTCCTTCTCGCGACCTTGGCTCTTTAGCCACGAAAAGATGATTGCTTTGTGCGTTCCTGTACGAAAGGCCTCGCCAATCGCAAAAGCAAACATGGCCACAAAAATTGCGATCGTCGAAGTAGTAAATCCAAATGTTAAGAATGCTGCGACATAGGCAACATGCGAAACAATCATCGCCCACCGCCGCCCCAGCATGTCCGCAATGGCTCCCGTCGGAATCTCCATCACGATGACACTGATCTCACGAAACGCCATCAGCGTGCCGATCAACGCGAACGACATCCCTTTGTCCAAGAACGCCAAAATCCAGAACGCAGCGAAGTAGCGTTGATTCTTCAGCAGTCCATACAGACAAAAGCGATTAATCACGGGAGACAAACAAAACCAAAAGCGGGCAATGGCAAGATCAACAATCGCCCAAGTCGACTCAAGGCAGAATTAGCTACTCGGTGTTAAGAATGATACGGCTAGAATCGATATTGGCCATATGCCTAAGTAGGTGACCAAGTGATTCAAGTCACTCCGAATGGTATTCCCCTTACTCTGTTCACTGATGATGAGCACGCCCTACCCAACCCCCGTATGAGCCAGGCCAATCCCAATCCGTTCCGCAAATTGTCCTTCCTCGTGTTAGGCAAGCATCCATTCCCCTAATTCCGAAGCGAAAACCTGCACACCGCGCACGAAAAAACCGGACGAACTTTGACTCGCCCGGTTTGCCGTAAATTATTTCTAATGAACAACTTAGAAGTAGCGGCAGAGGGACTCGAACCCCCGACACGCGGATTATGATTCCGCTGCTCTAACCAACTGAGCTATGCCGCCAAGTGAGATGTTAGACATTAAGTTTTCCGCTTGGGTTCGTCAACGGGGGGATCTTCGTTCGAAAAACTTATTGCGGCGTTCGTGGCGGGATGATTGATATAGGCGATAAAGGCCTGCCTTTCGGCTTGGATTCGCCTGGAAACGAGCGGAAAAGCGTGTTTCCCGCGATGCAGCGTTACCCTTTCTGGCTTTCATCCGTCATAATGGGGAGTTATCCGCCTTACATTTATCCCCTGGCTACT
This sequence comes from Blastopirellula marina, assembly GCF_002967765.1. Classification (NCBI taxonomy): domain Bacteria; kingdom Pseudomonadati; phylum Planctomycetota; class Planctomycetia; order Pirellulales; family Pirellulaceae; genus Blastopirellula; species Blastopirellula marina. The sequence goes on from NZ_PUHY01000016.1 coordinate 257,618, forward strand.
TCTCTTCGCAATCTATGGCATCTCGCAAGCAGAAACGCAAGCAGTCCTCCGACTCGACTCCCGACCCTTCCGTCGACAGCAAATCGAAAAGTGTTCCGTCGAAAAAAGCTACGCGTCAAAAATCTCAAGGTATCCCGCGTTCGGTCTTGGCGATCGGGGGCGGGTTTCTCGTGCTGTTGGTTGGAATGTCCCTCGTCGGGGCTGACTGGTATTACGCGATGCCGACCGACACGCCCCTGAAATATGTCGGGCGAACTTCCTGTATTGAATGCCACCAGACACAGAATCATGCCTGGGAAGGTTCCGACCACGATTTGGCGATGGACCTGGCAACCGAAGAGACCGTGCTGGGGAATTTTGATGGCGCTGAAATCGAGCATTTCGGCGTGAAGTCGCGCATGTTCCGCCAAGACGGCAAGTACATGATCAATACCGAGGGGCCTGACGGCACGCCGCAGGACTTCGAGATCAAATATGTCTTCGGCGTTCGCCCGCTTCAGCAGTACATGGTCGAAATGGAACCACCAACGCCCGGCTCGGCACCAGGATCGATTGGTCGCGTTCAGGTGTTGCGTGTCTCGTGGGACACAACCAAGAAGGAGTGGTTCTACCTGTCACCTCCTGATGTCAACGAAAAGCTTAGCGTCGACGATCCCCTGCACTGGACCGGTCGCACGCAGAACTGGAACCACTATTGTGCTGATTGCCACTCGACCAACGTCCATAAAAACTTCGACTTGGCCACCAATACCTATCACACCACCTTCTCAGAAATCGACGTCAGTTGCGAAACATGCCATGGCCCAGGTAGCGCCCACGTCGAATTGGCCAATGCAACCAGTTTGTTCTGGGATCGAAACTTGGGTTACGGCTTGAAGACCTTGAAGGGCGATACGACAGAAGCTCAGATCAATCAAGTCGAAACGTGTGCCGCTTGTCACTCGCGGCGGGAAGTGATCTGTCCGACCTATCAGCGAGGCGATAACTACTACGATCAATACTCCAACGAACTGCTCGCTCCGCACACGTATTACTGCGACGGTCAGATCATGGAAGAAGATTACGTTTATGGATCGTTCATTCAAAGCAAGATGTTCCATAAAGGAATCCGCTGCACCGATTGCCACGATCCTCACACCGCCAAGATCAAGTTTGAGGGCAATTTGCTTTGCACCTCGTGCCATCAACATCCAGCCGGTAAGTACGACACGTCCGCCCACCATTTCCACGCGGTCGGTTCGACCGGTGCCTCCTGCGTTGAATGTCACATGCCGGAAACAACCTACATGGAAGTCGACCCGCGACGTGATCACAGCATCCGTATCCCGCGGCCCGACCTGTCCGTGAATCTTGGCACCCCGAATGCTTGCACGAAATGCCATCTTGATAAGGCCGAACTTCCTCGCGAAGAACACCCTGATATTACACGTTACGACCAATGGATGACGCTCGCACGCAACGGTGACGAAAAGGTCCGTGCCGCACTAGCCAAGGTCGATCAATGGGCACTCGAAGCGGTCGAAAAATGGTATGGTCCAACTTCCAAGGTTCCTAAAGAAGAATCGTTCGCCTATTCCCTGGCCCACGCCTGGGCGAATGAACCCGACGCTGGCAGCAGCCTGCAAAAGTTGGTGAAGGATCCGAATCAAGCCAATATCGTTCGCGCCAGCGCGATGATGTATTTGCAGAACTACTTGAATGAAGACTCGGTCAAGACGGCCTTACGTTACTTGTCGGATGATAACCCACAGGTGCGAATCGCGGCGATCGATACACTTCAGGAGATTCGTACGTTGCCCCGCGATTTACAAGGCAACGTGCTCGACGCACTCATGAACCGTCTAACGGACAAGGAACGCGCGGTCCGTGTTCAAGCGGCGTGGGCACTTGCGAATCAAGATCCGGAAGCGATCAAATTGCGAGGGAAGTCCGAGGCGTTTCAACGAGCCCTTAACGAGCGGATTGAGCAACTCGAACGGGATGGCGACCAACCGTCGTCGTTCCTCTCACTTGGTGTGTTGTACGAGCGAATGGGTGACATCTCCAAAGCGGAGCAAGCTTACCGCACGGCGATTCGGATCGATCCCAACTTCACAGGGCCGCGCTCGAACCTAATTAACCTGTTAGACGTTCGCCAACGTCAGGAAGAAAACGAGATGCGTCAGTTGGCCGTGTCTCGCAATCGCGCCGGCGCAGAAGCGATGATCCCGCAACTTCAAAAAAGGGCGGGCGAAATTGCTCGCTTGCGATTTGAGGAGTTGAAGAACATCGAGCGCGATGTCAGCCAACAGCCTGACTTCGCTCCGTTGCAATATCAATATGGCTCGGCCTTGTTCCTCGCTGGCCGGAATGCTCCACCGGACATTGCTGCGGAATTGTTCGCAGATGCCTTCACGGCCTACAAGAAAGCAAAGCAATTGCAGCCCAACAGCGTGCAGTATGCCTATATGTACGCCCTGATCTGCCAACATTTGGAGCGGTGGGAGGAAGGGGAACAAGCGGTCGAGGATCTCTTGAAGCTCGATCCCACGAACCAGGAATTCCTCGGTCTTCAGCAACAAATGAAAGCAAAGTATTCGCCGAGCCAGGAACAACAGCAACAACGGTAGATCCGTGTGATTACTCCCGTGACCATTCTGGCGGCCGTCTCACTTTCGCTCGTCAGTGCGTTGTTCACGCAGCGCAAGCTTGAATTCCTGGTTTGCTGCGTCTCGGCATTCGGCGCTGCTTACTTGGTTCTGCCGACTACGTTTAGCAGTCCGCCGATTTGGGTGCGAGGCTACGACCTGCACGACTTCCTTCAATTTGATTTGCCAACGCTCGTTGGCATGTTGTTTGGCTTGACTGCGGCAATCTATTCGCTGAATCGCTGGAAGTTCTTTTATTGGACCTGGGCCGCGTCGGTAAGCTTCGTACTGTGTGGGGTAGTTACCATACTATTCGAAGTTTTCCGCGAGCTCTATTGGAGATTATTTCAGTAACAAGACTACCGAAGGATATGAGTTCCGAGGATCTTCATGTTCCTGAGTTTAAGAACCAAGATCGCTCGAAGTTGAACGAAGAAACTCTGAAAGGTAGTCTCTAGATTCCTCTTCCGCTTCTATCCGAAGTTTTCTGTTAGCAACTTTTCGTGAACCGAGTTCGCCTTTCCCGTTCAAAGGAACGAAAATGACCGATTCGGAAAAGCTGTCTAAGTTAAACGGGCAACTCGCGATCGCCGAGTCGCAGCTGCGTGAGAAAAACGATGTCATGGCGAAGCTGCGCACTCTCGGCGACCAGCGTGCCGAGGTCTTTCAGGCTCATCAGAAGTCAGTCAACTCGTTAGAAGAAGCGGCTTCGGCTATCGCAAAACTAGAAGGCTGGAGTTCTTCGGCTATGTTCCATTCGTTTCTCGGTACGAAACAATCAGAGTGGAACAACCGAAAACAGAGGCTCGATCTCGCTCGCCAGCAAGCAGAACATACTGAGACAGCCATCGAGGACCTCGACCACCAGCGAAGAGCGCTCCGTGATCGTATGGTCTTACTTAAAAATGCCGAAAAGGAATATGAATCAGCCCTCCAAGCCAAGATCGATTACTTGAGGCAGTTTGACGACCACGTGGCTGGAGAGCTAACGGACATTACAACCCAAATTTCGGAACTGTCCGCATTCGAGGTTGAGTTGCGTCAAGCACTTCATGCTGGAGAAGCCGCTTTGGACGCCATTCAAGATGTTGGCACGTCCCTCAATTCGGCCGTTCGTTGGGGAATTTACGACATCCTCGGTGGCGGCATGATGGTCACCATGGGAAAGCATCATCGATTAAAGGTTGCCAGACGTCACGCTGAGTACGCACATCGCCAACTGCAACAGTATCAAAAGGAATTAGCTGACGTTAACAAAACGCTTCGAGGATCGATGCAGCTAGGTTCGTTCGCCACATTCGCCGATTACTTTTACGATGGCCTCTTCGTCGACTGTTTTGTCCAATACCAGATTACTGATGCGCGACGAAAATGGGTTGCAACCGAGGAAAAGGTCGAATCAAGTCTCGCGGTTTGTCGAACCCGCCTTGAGGAAGTTTGTCGCGGACTTCGTCAACTCCAGTCGCAGAAACAGGAACTCCTGGAGAATTTCTAAGTGGGATGGGCCTCGACGGCTAGAACGCTCCCAATCGCTTTTCAATAATCTCCCAGTGATGCCGCACGTGCCCTACCATGCATCGCCCTAACTGGCGGACACTCCATGGAAAGTCGCTCGCGATACCGGTACGGTCGAGAGTACCTTTTGGAAAAGTTCGGAACATTTCGATCGTCCCTTGGCGGACGAGCATAAACTCTTGAAACAACTCGCGGTAAGGTCGCTCATTGAAGTTCGCCTCGGCCATAAATAGATCTTGGTCGAAACCAGGTAGCGGAGTCGCGTCCGCCCGAGCAAAGCGAAGCGCGCGGTAGCTAAAGACACGTTCCGTATCGATCACGTGACCTACAACTTGCTTGATGGTCCAGCCATACGGGGCATGCACGATCGACGTTCTATCTTCCCCCAAATCCTGAAACTTAGGAAACTCCTGAACAAACTGATCTCGCAACGCCTCGTAGCAACTGGTTTCCGAAGCCAAATCCAAGTAACGCTGAAACGGTGCTGGTTGAGCCATGCTCACATTCCCCTGAACAAGTTAATTCGACGGATGCAGCATACCGAGAGTCGGTGAGACAATCCAGCTTCCTGAACGTTCTTTAGCAATCATGAACGCTGCGCTAATAAGCCGGAGAGATCTGATTTCCAATTCAATCTGAAAATCGTTGGAAGCCGCAGCGAAACATTACTACCATAGGGCACTTCTGCGGGTTCCAGCTTGGCGATTTCTTTGAGGTGACAACGATGTCTTGGCTGATTGTTGGTGGTTTGGTTTGTGTAGGTCTCTTCGTGCTGATGCTGGTGGTAATCTTCGCTGCCTTGTACATCTGGGGGACTTTGATCGAACGGAAGGAAAAACGGATTCGCGAAAGCGGGCAACCGGTGTTGGCAGTCATCGTCATGGTGAACCCACAATTTGTGCGTGATGAAGAAATGGCCATGGCTCCGGCATTGGCCCTCTATTCGTTGGATCCTCCCTCTGCAACGTTAGCCGCAGACATGGCGGAAACGGCAGCCGAGCTGTTTTCCCTTTACACTGCGGAACCAAGCAAGATCGCCAGCTTGCCGACAGCAGTAAGGCAAATCGCGGAACGCCTCAAGGATGACGGCTACCAGGAGAATCGTCGAACGCGCGTTCCGCGCGAAATGTCCCAGGGTCATGTCCTTTACATTGCCGACATGATCCTGCGGCGGAGATATTTGCCGGAAGGATTCATGTTTAGCAAGCACATGGCTTGCGTCGTGACCGGCCAAGATGAAGGGCAGATCTTGCCATTGGAAGCGGACGATGAAATCGCCCAGCAGATTTTTGAGTCCGCTCAGAGTTAGGCTGGGCCATGCAGCATGCAAGGTGTATCTCCAAGGCAAACTATCTGGACGCCATCTGGCGCGGACGTCCCAATCAGCATCGCTACACTTCACGAAAGAGCCGCAAACTGGCCCCTTTCGCCCGATTCCTCTCATGGGGTGGTTGTGGTAAATTGTCGTCCTTTAGTGCTCAAGTTCCTTGAACTTCATTATTCCCCACCCTCCACAGACGAGTCGGCTCCCTATGAAGGCGATTGCGGTTACTCCCGGGACCCCCAACAGCGTCCATCTGCGTGACATTCCCGAACCTTCCCTCGATCAATTCCCCAACGGCAAGGGGGTTTTGGTCAAGGTGCTGAAGGTGGGCGTGGATGCAACCGACAAGGAAATCAACGACGCCCTCTACGGCAATGCCCCACCGGGAGACGACTTCATGGTCCTTGGGCACGAGTCGTTTGGTATCGTCGAAGCCGTGGGCGAAAACGTGACACGGTTCAAGCCAGGCGATTACGTTACCGCCACGGTTCGTCGCCCAGGTGGTTCGATCTACGACAAGATCGGCACCTACGATATGACTAGTGAGGAAACCTACTACGAACGTGGCATTAACTTGCTGCATGGCTACCTTACTGAGAAGTTCGTTGACGAAGAAGACTACATTATCCGCGTCCCGCAAGGCTTGACCCATCTGCATGTGCTGATGGAACCCATGAGTTGTGCCGCCAAGGCAGTCCATCAAGCGTATGAAGTCCAACGCCGGATGAAGGTCTGGAGTCCCAAGGTCGCTTGGGTGATGGGTGCTGGCCAAATCGGCTTGCTCACTACGCTAGCACTTCGTCTACGCGGCCTTCAGGTCTGCACCATCGCGCGTGCCCCTGGCCCGCACCTCAAGCAGGAAATCGCTGAGGGCTTGGAATCGACCTACGTCAGCACCAAAGACACCGATCTGGACGACCTGGTCAAAAAGACTGGTCGCCCGGACATCATCGTCGATGCCACCGGTAGCAGTGTGATCGCTTTCGAGAGCATGAAGTACCTCGGCCTCAATGGCGTGCTCGTGCTGACCAGTGTGACCGGCAACAACACCCGTCACGAACTGCCAACCGACAAGATCAACCTCGAATGGGTGCTTGGCAACAAGCTGCTCTTAGGTAGCGTGAACGCCAACCGAGACCACTTTGAAATGGGTATCCGTGACATGGCTCTGGGCGAAATGATGTTCCCGGGCGTCTTGGAAAAGATCCTGACCAACCCGGTCGACGGTTTGGACAATTACAAAGAGGTGATTCGCCTGCTGGTCGAAGACAACTCGGCCCTCAAGGTGTTCGTAAACGTCGCTTCCGAGTAGGCGTTCGCGTTCCACAAACGATCCGCTGAACACAGCAAAGCCTCGTCGAGGCGACATCGAATAGCACGCGAGTGTCCATGTCGCCCCGACGGGGCTTTGCCTTTTCTTGGCTTGGCGCTACTCCGGTTGCAGTCTTCGTGGGACATAGCTGAGGCTGGCACAAATCGACACGTTTTCTGGATCGCCCGATCTGCTAGAATGAATGGACAGGCAAACCTCCTTCCTAACGCCTCTCCTGCACGATCATCTTTTCAGGACACCCCGATATGAAAAAGCCATCCAGTGGCGGCGGCTGGCAAGCGATCCGGTACACGTTTAAAAAGGCACGCGAAGCCGGCGGGTATTGGAAGTTCTGGAAGGCAATGCGGAGCAAAAACGCGTGTAAAACGTGCGCGCTGGGCATGGGTGGTCAGAAGGGAGGCATGGTCAACGAGCGTGGCCAGTTCCCCGAGGTATGCAAGAAGTCGATGCAGGCCATGACGGCCGATATGCAAGGCGCGATTCCAGACGAATTCTGGAAGTCCTATAGCATCGCTCAACTGCAAAAGTTTACGCCCTATCAAATGGAACACGCCGGGCGGCTAACAAAGCCGATGCTGTACGAAGCGGGCCAGCAGCATTATCGCCCGATCTCTTGGGAAGAAGCGTTTGGGCGAATCGTTGGTAAACTGAAGTCCCTCTCCGCCGATGAGACGTTCTGGTACTTCAGCGGTCGAAGCAGCATGGAAGCAGGCTTTCTACTGCAATTGTTCGCCCGCATTTACGGGACCAACAATGTTAACAACTGTAGCTACTACTGCCACCAAGCGAGTGGCGTGGGACTTTCCAGCACGGTCGGTAGTGGTACGGCAACCATTGTGCTGGAGGACGTCGAACATGCCGATCTTGTTTTTCTGATCGGTGGCAACCCCTCCAGCAACCACCCTCGTTTGATGTCGACACTGAAGCACGTACGGCGTCGCGGGGGTGAGGTGATTGTTATCAATCCGGTGATTGAAACCGGTCTGGTCAATTTCCGTGTTCCCAGTGATCCTTGGAGCCTGCTTTTCGGTACGGAGATCGCCACCCTGTATGTACAGCCCGATATCGGTGGCGATCTCGCTTTGCTCTTTGGTATTGCCAAGCGTGTTCTGGAACTCGACGGGCAAGATCAAAAGTTCCTGGATGATCACTGCGAGAACACGTCGGAGTACCTGGAATTCCTTCGCCAACTGTCCTGGGAAGAGATCGAAACCAAATCAGGCGTTGGGCGACTTCAGATCGAAGACATCTCGCGTCGCTACATCAAAGCCGAACGGGTCATATTCAGTTGGACGATGGGGATCACCCATCACGTTCATGGCGTGAACAACGTCCAAGCGATTGCCGGGCTGGCAGCAATGCGGGGCATGGTCGGTAAACCAGGCAGCGGTCTGATGCCGATCCGTGGTCATTCCAACGTCCAGGGAATCGGTTCTGTTGGCGTAACTCCGACGCTCAAGCAGGCCATCTTCGATGGACTCGAACAAGAGTACGGTGTCCAACTTCCCAGGACGCCTGGACTCGACACGCTCGCGTGCATGGAAGATGCACACCGCGGGAAGCTGAAGTTTGGCTTGTGCTTGGGTGGCAATCTTTACGGCTCGAATCCAGATCTCAAATTCGCGGCCGAGTCCATTCAGAACCTCGATACGATGGTCTATCTGAGCACTACGCTCAACACGGGCCACGCACACGGACTGGCTCGAGAAACAATCATCTTGCCTGTGCTCGCCCGTGACGAAGAACCCTACAAGACCACGCAAGAGTCGATGTTCAATTACGTGCGTATGTCGGAAGGAGGACCGCGGCGACTCGAAGGACCACGCGGCGAGGTAGACGTAATCGCGACCATGGCCGAAGGCGTACTTGATAACCAAACGCCGATCGATTGGAAGTCGATGCAAGACACCAACAAGATCCGTGCGGCCTTGGGTAAAGTGGTTCCCGGATTCGAGAAAATTTCAGATATCGATCGGACGAAACAGGAATTCCAGATCGACGGACGTACGTTCCATGCCCCAAAGTTTCCGACGCCAAGTGGCCGTTTAATCCTTCATTCCAGTGAAATTCCTGATTTGAAAGGAACTGGCAAAGGCGAACTTCGGTTGATGACCGTGCGTAGTGAGGGTCAGTTCAATACCGTCGTTTACGAAGAATACGATATCTATCGCGGAGTCGAACGCCGCGACGTGATTCTGCTGAACCCGCAAGATTGTCGACGGCTCGGGGTCGAACATGGCCAAAAGGTTTCGATCGGGTCGAACATTGGGCAGATTGATGGCTTCGTGGTGCACTCGTTCCCGGATATCAAAGCGGGAAACGCACTGATGTATTATCCCGAAGCCAACACGCTAGTTTCACGTTCGGCCGATCCGAAATCGAAAACACCTGCGTTTAAAGGAGTGGTCGTGACGGTCAAACCGTTATAGATTTCGATCGCTTCATTCGTGATTCTGCCAAGGTCCATTTGCCTGGTTGGGTACGTTATCTAAAATCAAAATAATTCGTTACCAAGCATTCTGAAATAACTTTGCATGAGCTGGAAAAAGGAAGACTCGCTCTGTTTCAACCTCGGTGTGGCGATGCGAAAGATTTCGCGGATCTATGCCGAAGGGCTTTCAACCTGTGAGGTCACTCCGCCACAGCTGTTTATGCTTTCCTGCCTAGAGTGTCGCGACGGGCAAAAGCCGAGTGAGTTAGCGGAACAAGTCCATCTCGATGCGAGTAGTATGACCGGCTTGCTGGATCGGACAGAGAAATCGAATCTCATTCGGCGAATGCGCGACCCTGAAGATCGCCGCGCTTTGCGGATCTATTTGACTGAGCAAGGTCAAGAGACCGTCGAGAAGCTACGACCGGTCGTCGAAGAACTACAGAATCGCGTCCACGAGATGTTCTTCGCGGATTGCAATGCTCAGCAGGTCGAAGATTTCATGAACATCCTTCGCAACGCCGGTGCCGCTTGCGATCGATCCAGCTAAATTCAAACACCTTGGAGACGCCTATGTCGATGATCGAACGCATGCAGCACCAATTGGAATCGGCCCGCGGCTTTACCAATCGAATTCTGGGAGATTTTAAGAAGCCAGAAGATTGGGTCGCCCAGGTCTGCAACCAAAGCAATCATGCGCTCTGGTTCATCGGGCATATGGCCACAACGGATAACTTCTTCATTTCGCTCTTGGCCCCCGAGAAGTCTGTCAACAACGATCATTATCAGGAACTATTCGGTCTGGGCTCGACTCCTTCACCTGATCTTGCGACCTATCCACCGATCGAAGAAGTTCGTGCCTACATGGACGAACGACGTGCAACGCTGCTTGAGATCTTAGCAAGCCTGACCGATGACGATCTAGCAAAGAAAACTCCCAGTGGGACGCCAGACTTCCTGGCTGACTACGGCCAAGTCTTTGAAACGGCCATTTGGCACGAGGGGCTCCACAGTGGACAACTTACGATGGTGCGCCGCTCGTTAGGGCATTTGCCGGCGATGACACCGCCCAACCAAGACGCCAAGTCTTCCGTATAGCTTCCTACCAACGATCCGCAGTTACGTAATCGACGTAACCATCAACTTGTCGGCCGCTTCGATACCCAGGGCGGTGACACGCTCCTTGATTTCGATCATCAAGATGCCTGCCTCAGGGCGATTGGCGATTAGTTTCGCTTCGCAGCCTGGTTGCAGTGTTTCTTCCGATAGATAACGTAGGAAGTCGGGGCTTTGGTCCATCACGCGAATCAGGCGGAAAGGCTTACCTGGCTCCCACTGCGTCAGCTTCACCCCTTCTTCCGTCCGAATTTTTCCATCTGCGGTTGGAATCGGATCTCCATGTGGGTCCGATGAGGGATAGCCCAGGAATTGGTCGATGCGGTCTACCAGAAAATCACTTACCGCGTGTTCCATATTCTCGGCTTCTTCGTGAACTTCATCCCAAGCCAAATCCAGCGTATGAACCAAGAATAACTCGATCAATCGATGACGTCGGAGGACGCGCAATGCGAGCTTGCGACCAGACTCGGTCAACCGTACCCCTTCGTATTTCGTATACGATGCCAGCCCTGTTTCGCTGAGTGTTTTTAGCATGCTGGTCACCGTGCCCGGCGAGACCTTCAGCGCGGCTGCGATCTCCCCAGTCGATGCGGCCTTTTCAGGACCTTGCATAGCAATCTGGTAGATCTCTTTGACATAGTTTTGAATTGTCAAACTGGGCATTAGGGTGGGCTCCGCAGGGTCTGTCAGAAACCGATTTTAGACGTTTGCCCTCGGGACCACAATCTGACGTCACGCTGCAACCGGAGAGCTCGTTTGTTGACGTTCGAGACAATCTTCCAATTGAGCGACGTCGACGACAATATGAGACTCTTCTTTGCGAGTCCCCTGCACCGCGTGGCCCAGGAACCAGACGAGATCATGGTCGCACTGGGTGCACAAGCGATGGAAATAGCCAAAGGGACGATAAACGGTGCCGATCTCGATCACCTTTGCCCCTGGGGGAGTAAACACAACGTTTGCTAACCCGGCTCCATGCGGCCCGACGATTGTTTCCGCCTGTTGAAAGAGCTGAATCTGCTCTTGAACACTCAGGTCTTCCAAGACGTAACGCTGAAATCCATGTCGTGCCAGCATGGCCATTACTTCGCTCTCGTTGAGCACCTTCCTCCAGCCAGCTTTGGCCCGCGAAATGTAGATTCGTTTTCCCTTACCTTTACCCATCTTCGCCCAAGGCTGTGCAGCCATTCGTGAGTAAAGAAACTCGCGTGCTTCCCTTCGTGGAAAAGCAATCGGTGAACAGCCAACCAGGAGATCAGGAGCTAAGTGGCGGTTACTTGCCTCTGGGATAACCTGCTCGCTACGAACACCGAACAACTTAAGCAGTTGTTTGGTATAACGCTGTTGATATGGAACATAGTAATGATCGATATCGATGCCCGCTTCTTCAAACAGACGCAGCTTGGGGAGGCACTCGACCAGGAAGTGGAAATAGTTCATCCCGCAGACCGAGAATGACATGACCCCCAAACTGCCAGGCAAGCGGGTTGGACTGGGTAAACCTCCCCGGTAATTCCATCGACAATGAGGACCACCATTCGAGAAGCGGATCGCGCCTAAATCGGTCAAGTTGCAATTATCGGGCGTGATCATGGCGATCATCTTGCCAACGACGCGTCCCCCTTCCATCGGCACGACGTAGTCAGCATCACATTGATACGAGGCCGCGGGATAGATTTCTTCGAGATAGCGCCGCCGAACTTCTTCCGATAGACTTTCCAGATGGGGCTGGATTTCATCGACCGCGCCTTCGATCTTTCGCGGTGCGATCGATTCAAGTCGAGGTGGTGAGATTTCGATCCAACCTCCCTTTGCAGGTTGGTTGGCTGCCCAGTCGCGAGAATGCCTTTCACTTCGCGGAGCCGGAATACCAAACACGGAGAAGTATTGTTCGCGCAACCAGCCGTGAATTTCGGCTCCCCATTTCTCAATGCGCGGCTTCTTCATCGTAGTTCCTTCGTCTTCCGCTAAGCCGCGATCCGAATCGATGAAGAATTCGGTATTGGTTGTGACAGCGATACTAGATCGGATTCCAGCTGCTTAACGTCGACGACCATATGGGCCTCCTCCGCGGAAAGCTGCTGCGAACTGGCCACGAACCAAGCAAACTGATGACCGCAGACCGCGCTCAATCGCTGGAAGAAGGGAAGCGGTCGATGGACCGTACCGATCTCAACGACGGTGGCCCCTGGTGGCGCAAATACCATATTGGCAAGCCCTGCCCCATGCGGCGCGACAATTGTCTTTGCTTGCTGAAAGAGTTGAATCTGTTGTACAAGCGGCATGCCTTCCAACTGTACGCATTGAAATCCGCGCCGAGTAAGTGCCGAGATGACCTCCGATTCGTTAAGTACCCGACGAACTCGCGCGTTCGCGCGAGAGATGTAAACGAGCCCCTCAGGCTGACCGTCGGTTTTGCTCCATGACTGACGCGACATCGTTTCAAACAGATACCGCATATCCGCCGGGCGTGGATTTTCCAGTGGCTGAGGAACGTACACATCATCCGCCGTGACATGGCTTAATTCGCGAGCGGGCACAATTCTGGACGCTGGTAATCCCATTAATTGAAAGAGCTGGCGATTGAATTCGTATCGATACGGTGCATAGTACCGATCAATCGACGCCCCAGACATTTCTAGATGCCGAAGTTTTGGAAGGCAGTCAATGAGAAAGTGGTAGTAGTTTCCGCTACACGCGCCAAACGCGAGGACCCCAAGGGTGCCAGCCAGTTTCTTGGGTCGTGGCAAATACCCTTCGTAAGCTGCTGAATCACTACGACCAGGATCTGCAAATCGAAGCGTGCCGAGATCTTCCAAGTTATAATCGCCGTCGGATGTGACAACGGCAACATCACGCCCGAAGATGAACGCATCCTTCATGTGGATCATGCGGCCTTCTGCGATCGTGTAATCGGCGTGGCCAAAGAACAAACGTTCAACTCCATTTCGACGCGACTCGGACAGTCCGTCGAGGTATTTGGTCATCTCGTCGCGCGAGCCTAGAACTTGCCTTGCCGGGACGGTTACCCATTCTGGCGGGTCAAGCGGTTTGATACTTCCCAAGGCGGGGCGCCATACAATCCAGTCGTCCGCAGCACAGACTTTCGCGGGCGGAGCCATCCCGGTGTAGCGATACATCAGCGCACGAGCACGGCACTGCATGTAGCGCCGCCAAGCGTTGAATTTTCGCTTCATCTTTTGCCTTCCTTGGACCAAAAGAAGTCACCAGGAACCACCCTGGAGGAAGGCATTATGCCAGCATTGCCGCTATTGGCTCAAGATCAATCGATCAAGCCACGATCTTTGAGCAGCTCATAGATTTTGTCGACACATTCATCAACTTGCAGCTCGTGAGTCGGGAGTACCAAGTCGGCATTGGTTGGCGGTTCGTACTCGTAGCTAACGCCTGGGAAGTTGGCGATTTCGCCACTATCCGCTTTAGCGTAGATGCCCGAATCGTCTCGCTCGCGGCACACTTCAACAGGTGCTGACAGATGAACGGTCAGGAAGCGATCCTTACCAATGACCTCGCCTGCCTTGCCGCGGACCTCGGCATTGGGCGCCAGGAACGCCGCGATACAAAGTATGCCAGAATCGTTTAGCATCCGAGCAATTTCGCTACCACGGCGAAGGTTTTCACTTCGCTGTTCAGCGGTATAACCCAAGTCCTTACTGATGCCATGACGCAGGTTTTGTCCATCCAGAACGATGCTGGTCTTTCCTTCGTCAAACAGGCGACGCTCCAAGGCATAGGCAATCGTCGTTTTGCCGGCACCCGTCAAACCGGTCAACAGCAGCGTTGCCGGTTTCTGGCCAAAGCGAGCTGCACGCTCGTCGGCCGAAACGTTCCCCTTGGAAGTCTGCAGGGTCTTATCCCCTTCGATGTCCCACAGTTCGTCCTGGTCACTGGCATCGCGATCGATGATCATGCCGGCACCGACGGTACGATTGGTCATGTAATCGATCAGAATGAACGCCCCGGTCGTCTTGTTCTTAGCGTATGGGTCGTAGCAGACGGGCTGGCTTAACTTAACCGAACAGCGACCGATTTCATTCAGCTTCAGTGCAGGGGTATCTTCTCGGTGCAGCGTGTTCACGTCGACGTTATAACGCACGCGTGAAACGGTTCCGGTTAGCATTTTGGCAGCGTGCTTCACGAAGTACTGCTTGCCAGGCACCAAGGGCTCTTCTGACATCCAAACGACCATCGCGTCGAAATTGCTATCGACCTTCGGCCGGTTGCCCGGACGGACAATCATGTCGCCACGGCTACAATCGATCTCGTCCTCGAACGTCAGCGTAACCGACATCGGCGGATAGGCTTCCTCCATGTCGCCATCCATGGTGACAATCCGCTTAACCTTGCTGGTCTTTTTCGACGGCATGACCATCACTTCTTCGCCAGGACGAATCGTACCGGACGAGACAGTGCCGCAGAAACCGCGGAAGTTCAAGTCAGGTCGATTCACCAACTGAACCGGGAAGCGGAAGTCTTGCAAATTCCGATCAGAACCGATGTAAAGGTTCTCGAGCATGTGCATCAGCGTGGCACCTTCGTACCACGGCATGCGTTCGCTCTTTTCGACCAGGTTGTCACCTTTGAGCGCAGAAAGCGGAATGAAGTGGACGTCGTCCGCCGACATCTTCGCAGCAAATTCAATGTAATCTTGCTTGATCTTTTCGTAGATTTCCTGGCTGTAATCGACCAAGTCCATCTTGTTGATCGCCACCAGAATGTGGCGAATCCCAAGCAGCGATGTAATAAAGCTGTGTCGCTTTGTTTGGGTTAGTACACCTTGGCGAGCATCGATCAGAATGATCGCCAAGTCAGCGGTAGAAGCCCCCGTGGCCATGTTACGCGTGTATTGTTCGTGACCTGGCGTATCGGCAACGATGAACTTCCGCTTCGCCGTCGAGAAGTAGCGATAAGCCACATCGATCGTGATACCCTGTTCGCGTTCTTCTTTTAGACCATCGGTCAACAAGGCAGGGTCGATCTCACCACCGGTTGTGCCGTGGGTGGCCGAATCTTTCTCGATCGCCGCCAACTGATCTTCGTAGGCTGCTTTCGATTCGATCAGCAGCTTCCCCAACAACGTGCTCTTACCGTCGTCCACGCTTCCGCACGTGATAAAACGCAAGAGTTCCTTCTTCTCGTGCTGAGCAAGATAGGCGTTGATGTCCGTTGCGATCAGATCAGATTTGTGCGACATAGGTCTATGGTTTGAATATTCAGTGTTCGGTGATCAGAAAGGATACGGCTTGCCGTTTTAGTCCTGGCACTCAGTCACTTCTTGCTGAACACCGAAAACGGGAAACTTGCCCACCTAGCAGGCGTTAGAAGTATCCTTCTTCCTTCTTCTTCTGCATCGACGCGCCTTGATCTTTATCGATGGCGCGGCCCTGGCGTTCGGAGGTCGTGGTTAACAACATCTCTTGGATGATGTCTGGCATCGTGACGGCTTCCGATTCCACGGCACCCGTCAGCGGATAGCAGCCGAGTGTGCGGAAGCGAACCATTTTCTCCTCGACCTTTTCGCCTGGCTGAAGGTCAATCCGGTCGTCATCGACCATGATCCACATATCGTTACGCCACACGACCGGTCGCTTGGCCGAGTAGTACAAGGGAACGATCGGAATCTCTTCGAGATGGATGTACTGCCAAACGTCGAGTTCTGTCCAGTTCGACAGAGGGAAAACGCGGATGCTCTCCCCTTTATTAACCTTGGTGTTGTACAAATTCCAAAGTTCCGGCCGCTGGTTCTTGGGATCCCAGCGATGATTCTTATCGCGGAACGAGAAGACTCGCTCCTTAGCTCGCGACTTCTCTTCGTCACGGCGAGCACCACCGAATGCAGCGTCGAACTTGTACTTGTCGAGGGCCTGCTTCAGCGAGACCGTCTTCATCAAGTCGGTATGGCGAACGCTGTCCTCGAACGGATCGATGCCCAGCTTCTTACCTTCCTCGTTGATGTGCACAATCAAGTCGAGTCCCAACTCCTTGCGGGCATATTCCTCGCGGAACTGGATCATTTCCTTGAACTTCCAGGTCGTGTCGACATGCATCAAGGGAAATGGCGGCTTGGCGGGATAAAACGCCTTCATGGCTAAATGAACCATGACGGACGAATCTTTCCCGATGGAATACAGCATCACCGGGTTCTCAAACTCGGCCGCAACTTCGCGGATGATATGGATGCTTTCCGCTTCCAACTGTTTGAGATGCGTAATCTGGTAACCGGACATCAATCAATCACTACAAGTTGAAGTTAGGCAATTCGATCCCAGCTCGCCGGAGGGAGTGGGCTAACCAGCGAAGTTGAACTCGCTCTGCTCGAGCAATCCGTTTGGAGCGAATCGCCTGATTATAGGGGGTAGGGGTATTATCAACAACGACACAAACAGGGTCGTAAGTTGAATCATCTCAAGGCTCTTTGCGACCTTTCGGCCAAACTTTCACGATCACGCTAGGGTGGTCGTTTCCGGGGGTCTCATATTCGTAAGTGTTCCGAATTTCGACCGACTTAGTAACGCCATGATGGCGAGCCTCTTTGACCTCATCAATCCATTTACCCCCCTTAACGGCGAGTAGGCGTCCCGCAGAAAGCCAATGCTTTTCTAGCCATAGCAGTAGCTTTCGCATCGGAGCGACAGCGCGGCAAACTACCGCGTCGAAGCTGAGATCTTCGAGAACTTCTTCCGCTCGATTGTGATACACCGGGATCTCAAGACCAAGTCGCTCGACGATTTCCTGGGTCGCTTTCGCCTTTTTTCCGACCGAATCGCACAAACTGACACGCACGTCAGGTCGAATAATCGCGATCAATATCCCAGGCACACCCCCGCCACTCCCCATATCAAGGATTTCCTCGTTCGGCTTCAGTTGGCCGGCCAAGGCCATGCTGTCCATAACATCGCGGGAGACAAATTTGTCGTAATCCGTGTGACGCGTTAGGTTTAGCGTCTTATTAATGTCCCAAAGCACGTCCACATAACGCTGAAGCTGTTCACGGACCGGTTCCGGCATCGGCGCTCCGTACTTCTTCAAAGCTTCCTCTAACGTGGCGCTTGGCGACGATTCTGGGGCTGGCGAAACGTCTTCGCTCATACTGGCTTTCAAATAGATTTCTGCAAACGAACCAGTCCACGCCCTACTGGCTGGACGAATTGCCCTATTTGACCATGAACTGGCCGTTTCGGCCATCACACCCAGGGATAACCGAAGCGGTCTATCGCTTCTCGTGCCGATCAAGAACGATCACGCGATGGGCCGTCAAATGCGGCTTGGTAAACTGGTTCAAAGGCGAAACTTGGCCGTAGATACCAACTTGCGTCCGAGAATACCGGCGCAGGTTAAGCCCAGGGGCAGGACTGACAAACTGCAAGATGTTTCCTTGCGAGTCGGTCAGCGCGAACGGGGGCGTGTATTGGCCGTTTTGTTGGGAGGCAGAAGCTCGCGTAATTACAGGCATCAGCCAGCCTCGCCCGTCATAGCGAGGGTCGAGACCATCACCAACAAAGCTTGCTGCGGGATCCCCAGACTGACCAATCTTGCCAAACTTCTCGTCATCCAAGTACAAGACCGCACTAGGGGCTGCCTTCAGGTCCTGGGCTTCCTTTGCGGCTAATTTCCGTTCGTACAGCTGGATAAACTCGTCGATTTTTTCGAGTAATAATCGGGCCCGGCCTCGGTCGAGCGGTGATTCTCCTTCCGCGGTAAGGCGTTTCGCTTGATCCCTTAACGGCTTGAATTTCCATTCTTCGTATGGCTTCAAGCATTCCTGGCTGATCGCTAGTTCAAGTTCCATCAGGTCCATATCAGGCAGCGGAACCAGTGGCTCGATCGGCTCGGCCTCGCCCGAGAGCTTAGCGCCTTTCATGTCGCCGGGAACTTCATCGTAGGAAACTGGGCGAACGACTCGAAGATTATCCTCGGTCTTTCGCCAGAACTCCGCGTCTTTGATCGCCTCCGTTATTGCCGCTGGGTCATCTTCGCGAGCTCGAATCGTTGCGGCATCGGGCGTGATTCGCTCGACAAAATGCTTGTTAATCCAACGAAACTCGCCCGATGGGGGCGAGATGCGATAGAAAGCTTCTTTCTTTCCACTTTCCTTGTCGCGCATTTCAACGATACCCAACACTGAAACCGGCTCACCGCGATTCAAGTTCACATGCACCACGTGATGCTGGTCGCTAATCTGACTACCAACATAAGAAGCGGTATCGTGCCCTTCGATCTGAGCGTCGCGTCGGTCCTCTCCATAAGAGAGATCCTGAGCCCGGATCAAACTGAATTCGTTCTCAGTTGGCCGAATTGCCAGCCATCCGCCGGCGTCTTCTCGATAGACTTCGACAACCGAGTTTTTGTCGAGGTAAGCGGTCGGATAGTAATTCTGCCCTGGTCCACTCCGGGTGAAGACCTTATCGGTCGTGATCCGGGCCTTGTACGGTTCAACCGCCAGACTCGTTGCGACGCCAGTCGAAGCAGCAGCAAGCGATAGCACGTAGATCAATGGAGAGCGAAACATCTCGGATAACCTCAGGCAAAATCTTGAGCTCAATGCCGGAGGAAATACTGAAAATCGCTGGTGCCTGCAAGAGTGATTTCAGTGCTGGCAGAAAACGAACTTCATTCGACCTTACGTGTCTGATTCATAAATTCGTGGAAAAGCCCCAAGCAGGACGCGTTTGATGAAATGGTTCTATTACATTCCACATGTTTGGGAATCGAGCGAGGATCGCCACGTTTGGGAAGACGTCTACTTGTTGCCTAAAAATGCACCGGAGGGCATGGAATCGATTTGGTTTACGATCGACGCCTTGGGAGATGTGAATAATCCGCTCAGCGGCTCAGATCGCGCTGAATTCCAGCGAGAACTGCTAGCAAAGCTGACCACCGACCAATGGCACATTGACGGCACGGACATGGTCGTACGCGCCACAGACTTTAGCCGCGAAGAACTTCTCAATTACGTTCGCATCTGGCTCGAAGCGAGCAACTTGCCCTGCGACGAACTGATCGAATCCACGTTCGAGCGTTTCGAAAACACGAACGAGCACGCAACGACACTGAGATCGCTTCGCGAAATAATCGACCAAGAGAACGGGGACGCTCCAGACGCTTAGAACTGGTGTCCCTTCTGCGGACCATTCTTCGTGAGCGACAAGATTTCAGGACCATTCTCGGTCATCAGAATCGTGTGCTCGAACTGGGCGCTCAAGCTGCGGTCACGAGTTCGGACGGTCCAGCCGTCGTTTGGATCGAGTTGGGTGGCGGCGCCGCCGACGTTAATCATCGGTTCGATCGTGAAGCAAACGCCAGGCAGCAAGCGGACCGAGTGAGCGGCTCGCGTGGGAACGTGTGGAATGGAAGGATCTTGGTGGAAACGACGCCCCAGACCGTGACCGACAAATTCCTCGACCACGCCAAAGTTGTACTTCTTCGCTTCTTCCACGATAACACGGCCGATTTCCGACACACGGCACTCGGGGTAAATCGCATCAATCGCGAGATACAAGCAATCGAACGCACATTGCGTGACCTTCTTCGCTTCCGGGCTGACTTCGCCAATCAGGAAAGTTTCAGACTGGTCGCCGTGCCAACCTTCAACGATCGAAGTCAGGTCGACGTTGACGATGTCGCCATCTTTCAATTCGTAATTGTCCGGAATCCCGTGACAAATCACTTCATTGACGCTGATGCAACAGCTTTTGGGGTAGCCCTGATAGTTCAAACAAGCCGGGGTGTGACCGTGATCCAACGTGTAGGCGTGAATGAGGCGATCAAGCTCGATCGTTTTGACGCCTGCCTTCACATGCGGACGGATGTAGTCCATCAGTTCGGCATTGAACTGACAAGCAACCCGCATGGCGTCTCGTTCGGAATCAACCAGTTGAAGATGACGACGTCCGTGAAGCATAGGGGAATCTTGGGGGTGAAGGATTGCGAAGTGGATTCAGATTCAACTCAACGAGTTCGATCGAAAGACAAAACCAGCCCGATCGATCTTTGCAAGTTAGCCTAGCAGTTTACCAGGGGAAATGCCCAGACAACATGCATTTATCGTGTTTTCGTCCATGAGATTTTAGGCCGATCACTACAAACGGCGCGAACGTTAGCCGCCAGAGGGGGCTCTCCTTGAATTGTCAGTTTTATCGCCGCCCATTAGAATCGTTACCTTCCTAAGACGAAGGGAAAGCCCTATGAAATAAGATTTTGCGGCGATCCCCACGATTCTTCGAACCAAACGGGAACGACCATCAGTCGCCCCCGTTGTATTTCAGCTCACTGGATAGCGCTCATGCCCCGTTACAACCCGGCCCAGATCGAACCGAAATGGCAAAAATATTGGGAGGAGAACCAAACATTCCGTAGTCCAGAGTTTCCGCAAGGGGAAAAGCTGTACGTACTGGATATGTTCCCCTACCCTAGTGGTGCTGGGCTTCACGTGGGGCACCCGGAAGGTTACACGGCAACCGATATCGTCTGTCGCTTGGCACGAATGCAGGGCAAGAGCGTCCTCCATCCGATGGGCTTCGATTCGTTCGGCTTGCCCGCAGAAGAGTATGCGATCCGCACCAATACCCACCCAAGGATTACCACCGAGAAGAACATCGGCGAATTCGTCCGTCAGCTGAAAATGATTGGGTTCAGCTACGATTGGGAGCGTCAGATCGCCACCACCGACGTCGACTACTTCCGCTGGACTCAATGGATCTTCTTGGTCCTCTTCGATACCTGGTACGACCAAGATGCTGGCAAAGGGCGCCCCATCGCCGAACTTCCGATTCCGGAAGACGTGAAAGCGGAAGGTGCTGATGCCGTCCGTGCTTATCAGGACGAGCATCGCTTGGCCTACGTCAGCGAAGCCCCAGTCAACTGGTGCCCGGAACTTGGCACCGTGCTGGCCAATGAAGAAGTGATCGACGGTAAGAGCGAGCGTGGCGGTCACCCAGTCCAGCGGTTGCCCCTTCGTCAGTGGATGTTGCGAATCACCTCGTATGCGGAACGTTTGGAGAGTGACCTCGACACGCTCGACTGGTCCGATAGCATCAAGCAACTTCAGCGGAATTGGATTGGTCGCAGCACCGGAGCGGAAGTCGACTTCTTCTTGGGTTCCGAAGACGAATTCACCCCGTGGGAGATCGAACGCAAGAAGGCAGGCTATCCGCGTAAGCCAGGCAACGATGTATTGCGTGTTTACACCACGCGGCCAGATACGTTGTTCGGGGCGACCTACATGGTGATTGCTCCAGAACACCCGTTAGTCGATCAATTGATGACCAGCGACCAAGCCGCCACGGTCAAGACGTACTGCGAAGCGGCCGCTTTCAAATCAGATTTGGAACGCACCGAATTGGCAAAGGAGAAAACAGGCGTTTTCTCCGGCTCGTACGCTGTGAATCCAGTTAGCGGCAAGCCAGTGCCGATTTGGATTGCGGACTACGTGCTTGCCAGTTACGGCACCGGGGCAATCATGGCCGTGCCGGCCCATGATGATCGTGACTTTGAGTTCGCTCAAAAGTTCGACATTCCCATCATCGCCGTGGTCGACCCAGGCGAAAAGAGCGACGTCGATCGCGACGCGGTCCTTGCCGGTACTGCTTGTGCAACGTTCGATGGCATAGCGATCAATTCTGGTAAGTACGACGGAATGAAAACGTCGGACGTCAAGGCGCAGATCGCCCTCGACTTGGAACAAGCAGGTGTCGGACGCGAAGCCACTAACTTCAAACTTCGTGACTGGTTGTTCAGTCGTCAGCGATTCTGGGGCGAACCGTTCCCAATCCTCAAAGAGTTGGACGAGAACGGCGAACCCAACGGGAAGATCCGTGCGGTGCCGGTCGATCAACTGCCGGTAGACTTGCCACATATCGAAGACTATAAGCCGCTTGGCCGACCTGAACCGCCACTCGAGAAAGCGGACGAAGAGTGGTTGTACCCCGTGATCGACGGTGTGCGCTACAAGCGGGAAACTAACACGATGCCGCAATGGGCTGGTTCGTGCTGGTATTACTTGCGATTCATCGATCCGCAAAACGATACCGTCTTCGTCGACGCCGATAAAGAAAAAGCCTGGATGCCGGTCGATCTCTACATCGGTGGGGCTGAACATGCGGTGTTGCACCTGTTGTATGCCCGCTTCTGGCACAAGGTGCTTTTCGATCGTGGCTATGTTTCGACAAAAGAGCCTTTCCAGAAATTGATCAACCAAGGCATGATCCTGGGCGAGATCGAGTTCACCGGCTACCAGCGCGACGACGGAAGTTGGATCGGCAGCAACGAAGTGAAGCGACAAGACGACGCCTACAGCGACGTCAGCGGAAATGTCGTAAACGCTGCGAAGCTTACCGAAGCTGACATCTTGAAGAAGGGTGACGGTTTCGTACTGAAAGCCGATGAAAGCATCCGAATCGATGCCCGCGCCTTCAAGATGTCAAAAAGTCGCGGCAACGTCGTCAATCCCGATGTTGTCGTAAGAGACTACGGTGCGGACAGCCTTCGCTTGTACGAGATGTTCATGGGGCCGTTGGAAGCGACCAAGCCATGGGCAATGGATGGCGTGAAGGGTGTGCGCGGCTTTCTGGACCGAGCCTGGCGGATGATCGTTGATCACAACACCGAAGAGATCACGCTCAACGCGGCCGTTCAAGATGTCGAGCCAACTGAAGAGCAGAACAAGACGATTCACCGCACCCTTAAGAGCGTAACTCAGGACTTGGCAAACCTCAGCTTCAACACGGTGATCGCTCGGTTGATGGAGTTCACCAACTTCTTCACCAAGGAGTCGACCCGCCCGAAGAAAGCGATGGAGACGTTTGCGTTGATGCTGTCCCCCTTGGCTCCTCACCTGGCCGAAGAATTTTGGCAAATTTTGGGACACGAAGAAACGTTGGCCTACGAGGCTTGGCCGAAGTTTGTTGAATCGTACACCAAAGACAACGAGGTCGAGGTGCCGGTTCAGATTATGGGAAAAGTTCGCGGCCGTATTACCGTTCCTGCCGACATTAAGAAGGACGATCTTGAAGCTCTTGCCAAGGCGGACTCACGCGTCCAAGAACTTCTCGAAGGGAAACAAATCGTAAAAACGATTGTCGTACCGGGACGGCTCGTAAATTTCGTAGTGAAATGAACTTAGCACGCCGTGCAGCGGTTGACGCCGCGGCATTTAAGACGGATGCTACAGAAGTCAGGATGTTCCTGGCAAAACCATCCTACTTTGCCGAGTTTTCGGTTGAAGTTTTGACAATTCGAGAGAAATGTTAGGCCCCCACTGCCTGACTAGCACGGAAGATTCGCATCCATGACGCACGCTTGGCACGACGTGACCCCCGGTGAGGACATTCCAAGGGAATTTTGTGCGGTCATCGAAATTCCTACCGGCTCCAGTATCAAGTACGAGTTGGACAAGGATACGGGACTGTTGCGAATGGATCGCATGCTCTATTCGGCCGTCCATTATCCGGCCAATTACGGCTTCGTCCCGCAAACGCTGGCCGAAGACGACGACCCGTTGGACGTGCTGGTTCTGTGCCAGGAACCGGTCGCTCCGCTGACGCTGATCACCGCTCGTGCGGTGGGTTTGATGACGATGGTCGATAGCGGTAAGCTCGACCATAAGATTATTGCCGTCGCGGTGACCGACCCAGAGTATTCCTCGTACACCGAAGCCAGCGATCTGCCCATCCATCGGCGAAACATGTTGCGACGTTTCTTCCAAGACTACAAGATGTTGGAAGGCAAGACGGTCGAAGTCGATGAGATCTTGCCGGCCGAATTGGCTCTGCCGATTGTCAATGAAGCTCTCGAACGCTACAGCAATCAGCGTCGACGCGGGTTTTATCGGAAGTAACAATCACGCCCTTTGCGGCGCACAACTTGCAGTTATTTAGGCGAATTGCAATTTTAGCCTGGCGCGCTGGCTTGCAATCGACGCGGATCGGTCGTTATGTTTTGATTCGCCATCGACCGACATACCCAATGCTATTCGCAACTCACGTCACGGAAAGAAGGTGACCCCATGCGTAATGTCATCTGCCTGGTGCTGGGCGGAGGCCGAGGAACCCGGCTCTACCCCCTGACCAAATACCGCTCGAAGCCGGCCGTTCCGCTCGCTGGCAAATATCGGCTGATCGACATTCCTCTGTCGAACTGCTTGAACAGCCAGATGAACCGTATCTACGTGCTCACGCAGTTCATGTCGGTTAGTTTGCATCGACACATTCGCCAGACGTATCGTTTCGATCACTTCAACGGCGGATTCGTCGAACTCCTGGCCGCTCAGCAGACCGCCAGCGAAGGTTCGGACTGGTATCAAGGAACCGCCGACGCGGTCCGTAAGAACCTGCGTTACATCCAACAGCATGGTATCGAGTACGTCCTGATTCTCTCTGGGGACCAACTGTATCGGATGGACTACCGCGAGATGCTCGAATCGCATATCGCTTCCGGTGCGGATGTCTCCATCGCCGGCTTGCCCGTTCATTCCAAGGAAGCAGGCGGTCTGGGCATCATGAAGATCGACGAGACCGGCCGCGTGAAGGGCTTCGTCGAAAAGCCAACGACGCCGGAAGAACTTGCTCACGTCCGCACCGATCCAGCTTGGATCGATTCACGCGGCATCGAGAGCAAGGGCCGCGACTGCCTGGCCAGCATGGGCAATTACTTGTTCAATCGCGATACCCTGGTCGAAGTGCTCGAGAAGACTGACTATCAAGACTTTGGTAAAGAAATCTTCCCAGCTGCGATCCGCAGTAAGCACGTGCAGATGCACATGTTCGATAGCTACTGGGAAGACATCGGAACGATCAAAGCGTTCTACGAATCGAACCTGGCCACACTGTCGCCCAAGCCGCCATTCGAGTTCGTCGAGGAAGAAGCTCCAATCTTCACTCGCGCACGCTTTCTGCCGCCAAGCATGCTGATGGACAGCCAAGTCAGCACGAGCATGATTGCCGACGGTTGCCAGATCGGCGCCGGCTGTACCATCAAGAACAGCGTCATCGGTCTGCGAAGTGTCATTGGTGAGAACGTCACGATCGAAGACTCGGTCTTGATGGGCTGCGATTACTATTCGACTAAGCGCGAATGTGAACAGGACGCATCGTCTGGTCGCCCCACCATGAAGATCGGCGCCGGCAGCGTCATCAAGGGTGCGATCGTCGACAAGAATTGCCACATTGGCAACAACGTCCGCGTTGTCAACAGCGACAATTTGCCGGACAAAGAGTATCCCGAAGGCGTCACCATCGTCGACGGCATCCCCGTCGTTGAAAAAGGTGCCTGTTTGCCGGATGGCTGGTCGCTGTATTAAGTCAAGTGATCACCTAAGCGATCGTCTTTTCCCTTTCCCTCACTCCTGAGGGAAAGGCTGCGATGAAGTCGGCGATGCATGTACGACTCTCAACTACCTCTCTTTGAGTTGCATCAAGCGATACTCGGATATAGAACTTCTAACATCGACGAGAATCTACTTCGTCCTTGGCTTGATACCAGTACATCCAAACGTGAATGGCTAAGCAACTTCACGCTCCGAACCCATTCGCACTGGGAGGCAGCTGACGAGGAAGACCTTTGTAGGCTCTACGAGTTCTTCCGCGTGACTCGTCTTTGTTGCTTCTAAGGTTTCAATCGGTAGGTTCTTCCGCTGGAAGCTACATCGGTCCGGAAATTACGCTGCCTGAATTTAAATGGTTTCACGAAGCTCTCGGGTTTGAGGTAGGAGTTCCTGATAGTTTCCATCCTTTCTATCATGAGTTTGCTCAAGTAGTTGTCGCGGATACTCCTAAGGCTCCGATTGAAATCATTCTTCACCGATAACTTGTGAAGAATTGGCAGGAGTCCGTGGAGACGTTTTTCCTTACGAATACTCCTATCTCGAATCACTCAGTCTGCACGAAACCGCGGATTTCATCCCGCATTCGTGTAATGAGTCCGTGAATTCGATTTGTGAATGTCGGCTGCATCAGCTTGATTTAGGACGACCACCGTACGACTGATCGCCGCATTAAACGCCCCCTCAATAACATCAATTACCGAGGGCTGTCATGGCGCTTAATTCAAGGCATTTTTCGTCGTCTGGATTGATAAACTGTAAGATTGCAAGCATGCGATTTGTTAGAATGGAAGCTCAAGTGTCGTACCCTTTTAGAACCAGCTATCGCGTCTGTCAGAAAGATAATAGATGCCGCTTATTTCTTACGCCGACTACCAAACGGCGTGCAACGAAATGGTTCAAAGGGTGCTTGCTGAAACAGCCACTCACGACCGCCCGCTATCGGAGATTGAGAACTTTTTATCCGGTCACGATAGTGCCTATTGTCAGATTGGCGTCCTCGATAGTGTCAACGGCAACCAAGCCCTTAATCCATCCTTCCGCCAATGGACAATGGATGTCTACGGCGAGTCTTGTTGTCGTGGTTGGAGCCGGGCCATGGAACGAATCGCCGGCTGTCTAGGCGTCTCCCCTGTTTCGTTTTTCCGAGATTGCTTCCATGAGTTCGTCGGTAGCTGGAAAGTTTCAGCGCGTGAGTTCTTAGTCGACGGCATTCGTTACTCAGGTCCGCAAGAGAACATATTGCAGTCAGCTAACGGGTACTTTGCACACGGGACGCTTACCATAGTGGCTGGCAAGCTCTGTGGGTCTCACGGCGTGCTCGACGGCGAAAAACGGACTGAAGCGAAGGAAACAATCGAGCGAGCCTCACATAAGTGGATTACAGAAACACTGCGATTCAGAATGCGAGTCGACTCGGGCTGCCACCTCGCAAACTACGACAGGTCTATTGCCAGGAGGATTCAGAAGCTAATTGGCGGGAAAATCTATCGTATTATGCCGAACCCTAAGTGCCAACTACTCGGAAGAATCGATGGTTGCGATCGGCATCTTTACTACCACGATGTCGTCTTAGCTGCAGGGAAAATCTTTGACGATGTGACAGCCCCCATGGGGCGAATTGCAAATGACTATAAAAGTCTTTGGGAACACGCCAATGATATCGATTTCGGTTTCTGATTATCGAAGGCACTGCGATGAATGGATTCGTTACGCCATCAAACGCCCTTCAATGTATTATCGTGAACTTACCGAGTTCGAGACAATGCTTGCCGGTCACCAATACGCCTTCCAAAGTCTTGGGATCATTGACACGGCCGACGGTTTCAACACCTGTTTTCGCAATTGGATTGAGGAGATGACAGCGCAGTCGTGCGCAAGGGGGTGGGGCTCGGCAATCGAGAATTTAGCTAAGACTAAGGCCTCAACCACTCAAGAACTATTTGCCGAACTAGCCGATGAGTTTCTCGTGGAATGGCTGAACTAAGGTATGTTCAACGAATTCGCTAACGTGACTCCGTTGGTATGACATCGGCTTCACTTTTCACGCGAGCCTTCCCTCGCCCTAACCACCCCCCCAGCACACTGGCCGCAGGAACGACCAGTAAGATAATCACTTTGAACCAGATTGGATAAGGCAACATTGAAACATTAAAGGCAACCGCCAGCAGCAGCAGGACGCCCACAATCGTCGACGAAATCCAATTACCAATCCACTGCGCCAGCCACGTACCAACGAGAGCGATCGCGCCCCACATGGGGACCACGACCGCTAACACCCATTGCGGGTAGTTGGCAACATGAGCGCACATCTCTTCCTGGCTGTGCATGTCCATTCCCTCGGGAAATGGATGCACGACGGCACTGAACCCCTCGACAGCGATTAAGAGGACAAATACCGTCACCAAACTGGCGAACAAAGCGCCGATTGTACGTAGGACCTTGATCATGTCACGTTCAACTCGAAGTAAACAGTTAAGCTAGGGTTCGGGGTTAAGCGGGCTCGGCAGGAAAACGATCCGCAATCAATTGAAGCTCGATACCATGCTCTAGCCAGGCTTTGGCATTGGCCAACACGAGGGCAAATCCTCCCGATACGTCGATTGCCTCGTTAATGATTGCTTCGTCTGTTCCCGAGAAGCCGTAGGTGGTGACTTCCAACACGGAAGCAGACTCGCCATGCTTGGTGAAGTCCCACTCGACCGTCGATCGCTTCCCCGACTCTCCCCAGGTCATCACCACTTTTTGACTCGGTTCGATTTGTAGCACTTCGACACGCGTTGCGACACCAAACATTCGCCATTCCCAGGTCACCATTTCGCCAGCAACGAGCGGACCGCTGCTGTGTGTGAACCAGAATCGGGTCGTGATCTCCGGGTTCACAATCGCTTCGAATAGTCGGTCAACTGGCACACGAAAAAGCATCTTTGTCTTAACGACCGGATCGATCTTCTCATTCACGAGCCACAACCTTTCCAGATGTGAAGACTCACTCGGCAAAACGCTGCTTGTATTCCTTCTCGACCGCTTCGAATGTGGACCAAAACGGTCGGGGCGTTTGCTCGGCTAGGTTGTCCTGCAGAATCCCCAAGTGGGTATGCCATCCGGCGGCAACCATTGTCATCTCACTCGGCCCGCGAAGCCGCGTATGTGTGATAACCAGCAAGACCTTTTCTCCTTGCGAGGTCAATTCAAACTTCACCTCGGATGTGTCGCCGCCCCAGGTAAATGCCAAGAGGCGCGGCGGATCACATTCGGTGACGGTACCGCTGAAGCCGAAACCACATTCCATTTGCTCGAAGCGCTCCGGCGTTTGTTCGACATGAGGTGTGAGGCTGGCGTGGAGAAAGTTCAGTTCGACCTTGCCCCCAACCTGAAGTTCCATTTCCCCTTTCGCCAGCCACGTCCCCCGCTTCTCGCTATCGGTTAGGTAGTTCCATACGCGTTCGATCGGTCCCGGCAACAGCCGTTCCATTCGAACGGTGTCATCATTGGTCGCTTTGCCGAAATCATTCATCGTAAGGTCCTACGATTCAGGCTTATTGAGTTCACGTTCCAAGTTATCAAGTGCGGTGGTCCAGAACGCCCGCTGCTTCTCGATCCACGCGGCTGCTTCGTCTAGCGGTTTTCGATTGAACGAAAGCCAATGCTCTCGGCCATCTTTACGCCGCATAACCAACTCGGCACGTTCCAAAACACGAATATGCTTCGATACGGAATTGAGAGAGATGTCAAACGGCTTCGCGAGATCAGTGACGCGGGTTTCCCCCCGCGACAAGTGCTGCAAAATGGCACGCCGTGTTGGATCGGCCAGCGCCGTCAACGTGCGATCGAGTCGTTCTTCCAAAGCCGCAGACATTATTCACCCTTTCGGGTTAATATCTATCGTAACGGCGTCCGTGTCAAGCAATCAGAAAGAAAAGCATGGCCCGCCACGTTTTAACGCCGATCGTTCACCCCCGTGAGAATGCCCAATTTGTAAGTACTGGCATTTGTTTCCACTTGGGTCGAAACAGCGGTGTGTGAAGCAGGCGAATCACTTGTCCTCGAACGGCGTCTGTACGCCAGCTAGCCTGCCCGCCTGCCTGAATGAGCAAGGCAATCACGTGTAGCCCAAGACTCTGCTGTCGTTCGTCGTTGGAATCGAGCAACTCCAGAAGCTGCTTGTCGGTAGGCTGGCTGTCGGCAATTTGCTGGGCGACATCGTGAGGCCATAGTTTGCCTTGACGGAACGCCTCGATCAGAACCAGAACGACAGTTGGCGAACGAGCAAGAGACAGTGCATTGGCTGCCGCATTACGGACAAGGATGTGCGGATGCGTGAGCAAAATGTTCTGTAGATCCTCGATGGCTCTTACATCATGGATCCGATACATCGCTTCGGCGGCAGATAACTCGGACGACCCACGGTAGTTGCCAACCAAGATCGCCTTCACGGTTTCGTAGCCAACCTCGTGCCGCACACAGCCTAGCAGAAAGGCAACCTTCCAAGGTTCAGCGAGGCTCGACTGATAGGTCGCGATAAGCAGATCAGCCGCATCTTTGTTGGGTGGCAGCTGGCGTAGGAGAGCCCCGATTTCCTCAACCGAGGCTTCTTTCCGCAGGGCCTGCTGAACGAGTTCAATTTGGGTCATAGGGAAGGATCATGGCGAGTGCCTCAGCGAGCTTTCCGCCACCGGATTAGCGAGCCGCTAGGACATGAAGCCAAACCGTGCTCTCTTCGGTTAACGGCCCAAAATGGTAGTCGCCGTACTCCTGCGTCAACGTTAACCCAGCCGCTTCGTAATAAGCCAGCAGTTCGTTGCGGGTTAGCAGTGCGACTTCGTAAACGTCGTGTACGGTTTCGGTTTCCCCGACATAGGTAATCGAACAGACCGAAGATTGACGTGGCAGGTCGCGGACGCAATCAATCGTCAGATCCCATTGTCCCAATTGATCGTCCCAGATTCGGGACGCGTGCTGCTTACTTCGCTGTGCCCAATCAGCGAAGTTGTGTGCATGACAGACAACGATTACTCGGCCACCAGGGGCAAGCGTGGCTCGGGCCTTTCGCAAAGCGGCGATGCGCGTCGCGACTCCAAGAAATTCCGCGAGGACATTGAACCCGAATAGGATCGCATCGACCTTCGGCAGTTCCTCGGTGCTGAGAAAGTCACCCTGGACCAATTTCACGCCCGGGCCTTCCACCGCGAGCCGTTGCCTCGCCACCGAGATCTTGGAGGCATCCAAGTCGATCCCGCACCACTGAACGTTGGGCTGCTGGCGTGCCAAGTACGAAAGAATTCGTCCCGTGCCGCAACCCACTTCCAACGCACTCGTGACGGAACCAATTAGCGACGAGATCGCCGGCAAGTCATCGACAATGTAGCGAGTCCGCAGATCGTATAGCTGAGCACGTCGCAGAGAATCCATCGAGGCCTTTTCGTCAGTTGATCACGATTCTAATGGGGCTTCAGGCTATGGTACGAGCCATTTACCAGATCTGACTTGTCCGAATCTCTCGAAAACCGGTCGACGACTATCATCCTCGACAAATTCGATTTTGACTAATACAAACCTCTTTTCCAAGACCTGATATCGGTCAGTACGACCCAGAAACGTCGAAAAGCATACTGCTAGACAGGCGAAGGTCGACAACCCTCAGCTTCTAGGAACTTGTTTGCCCATCGATTATCGCGTTCTCGGCCAGTCTCTAGGCATGTCTGCCAGGCGAAGATTATGATACGTGGCGACGTTTCGAGGGTAACAAGGGCCACCTAGCTTACTCGATTTTGGAAGTCACCACTCGCATCCACGCGTCCGTGGAATCACTCTTGGTTTAGGATTGGTTCGCCGATGAACCTGGAAATTGATCCGTCTCTCAAGTGGTTGTTGGCGACAACGATGATTCTATACGTAGTCGGCATGTATCTGATCGGATACTACGCCCAACGCAAGATTCATGGTACGGTAGACTTCCTCGTAGCGGGCAGGAAGCTCCCGCTTTCGCTTGCCTGGATGACATTGCTCGCGACTTGGTTTGGGGCAGGCACTCTCCTGGCATCGGCCGACGAAGTTCGCCGTGAAGGCCTGCAAGCAGCCGCACTCGATCCTTTCGGCGCTGGTGTTTGCCTGCTATTGGCCGGGATGTTCTTTGCCGGTCCCTTGTGGCGGATGGAACTCTTGACGGTGCCTGAGTTCTTTCGCCGTAAATTTGGCGTTTCCGCTGAGTTGCTTTCGTCGTGCATTATGGTCCCCAGCTACTTTGGTTGGGTCGCGGCCCAGTTTGTCGCATTGGCAGGTGTCTTACAACTGTTCTTCGGAATCGATCCGATGATCGGATTGACGCTCGTCGCCGTCATCGGAACCGGCTATACGCTGATGGGAGGCATGTGGTCGGTCACCCTGACTGATGCGGTTCAAATCGCCCTGGTGCTGATCGGTCTTCTAATTCTGGCTGCCGTATCGCTGGGCGAATTGGGGGGTGGCAGCATCTGGACTGGCTTGGCCCGCATTAGCAAAGAAACCGATCCGGCGATGCTCGAACCATTTCCCACAAAAAATGTGGCGGCATTTTTAGGTTGGCTAGGCGTTTTTTTGACCGGTGCCTTGGGTAATCTACCTGGTCAAGATTTGATGCAGCGCGTGTTTGCCGCCAAGAGCGCGGCCACGGCTCGTTGGGCCTGTATCGTCGCCGGGCTATGCTACCTCTCATTCGGTTTGATTCCCCTGCTGCTGGCCTTGGTGGGCAATCTTCTGTTTCCGGACGACGTTACTTCCGAGATTTTGCCAGCCCTGGCCCATGCCTTCCTGCATCCTGCGGTTGCTGTGGTATTCGTCGTGGCACTTTTGTCCGCGGTGCTGTCCACGATCGATAGCGCAATTCTTTCCCCCGCGAGTGTGCTTGCCGAGAACGTCTTGGCCAAGTTTTCAGGACATGACTCGCTGACGCTGAATCGACTCTCCGTGCTGGGCGTTGCCTTGTGTAGCTTGGCACTCGCTTACGCTGGCCAAGATGCCTATGCGTTGTTAGAAGCAGCGTACGTCCTGACGCTTGTGGGCCTTTTCATTCCACTGACGATTGGAATCTACAGCCGACCCCAAAATGGTCGCCCTGCTCTGGCCAGCATGATCGTGGGGACAGGAGTCTGGGGGATTCACTTTGTATCCGGACTCGAAACGTTTTTACAGGGCGTGCCGCTTATTGGCGGCTGGGAACTTCCGTTATCTTTGGCTGCCACCGGCTGTTCGTTACTCGCTTACTTCGCGGTGGAACCACCCTGGCGAATTAAATGGGAATCGCCAGAGCGTACATCGACAAATGCCGAGCCTCCTCATCCCAGCTAGTTCTCTGACGGCTTCCAGTGCTTTTCCAACCCAGGTGCCGCTTCACGAAGTGGTTCTAAGACCAGTACGGCCATTGCCCGTGCGCCTTCTTTGTTGAAATGCGTTCGGTCCCCTTTCTTAGGTGACATCCTCGCGCTCGCTTCCGGCCCAAGCTTCTCGGCCAATTCTTTACTCGCCGCGTAAAGGTCAATCAGCGGAACACCCTTTTGTTTCGCGACCGTGCGCATGGCCTGAGCGTACGAACCAAGACGTTTGTTCATATCGAGCTGAGTTTCGGCGATCTTCCCTTCGGCATCAAAGGTGCGACGAACCATCGGCGTAACCAAAATCGGATCCGCGCCGATCATCCGAGCATCGTCTACATAGCGTCGGAGGTTCTCTTGGTAGTCGGTTCGGGAATCGGTTGACTCTGGCCGATCGGCATCGTGCGAGTCGTTATGACCAAACTGGATCAGCACGTAATGAGGATTCTTTGCCAAGGCCTTCTTCCAGCGACCTTCAGCAATGAACGTTTTCGTGCTGCGGCCAGACTTCGCCAGATTCGAGACCTCGACCGATCCATTGTGAAAAGCCTCAGCGATAAACTGTCCCCAGCCACGATCAGGTCGTTCAGCCGGGTATTCGCAAACCGTCGAATCACCAATGATGACCACTCGAACAGGGCCCTCTTCATCCGAATTCGAGGTCGGCTCGTCAGACCAGGCAAAAACGGGAGAAAGCACAAACGCGAGCGTTACGATGGGGGGAAGCATTTTCATGGGGGTGCTCCTTTCGGTGTTTTCACAGACGCTTCTCTACTACCACGATAACGTGGATCAAGAAACGAGAAAGGGTGTTGTCGCGGGACCAAAGGGTCAGGACGGACATCGACCGTACGCCTCGCGGTGGGGTAGCGAGAAGAGGCGAACCGAGAATGAATCAGGCCGATAAGGAACCATCCTTACGCGTTAACCAAGCTTACTATACGAAACGTCCCTGACGCTATGAAAATACCACGCCTCTAATAAGCAAACTGCACGATTAAGCGTCAGCAAGTATCCATTAGCGAAACTACACACCCACAATAGGTATTCTTTTATCGTGGCAGACTTCGCCAGAATCGGACCAGAAGTAAGCCGGTGACGCAAGCCACGACAAAACCAATCACAGCTCCAAGGACGTTCTGCACGATTAAATAGCCGGTCGCAAAGAGTACGCTATAAACACAGACGCATCCTAAAACCATACAAAACAACTCTTGTGGAACTGGCCACGTGGCTGGTGGCGCCTCGGGCCCCATCTCTGGCAGATCAGATTCAAGGGCTTTCCAACCTGGCCCGCCAGGCCGAACGATTTTGCAAAATTCGATCAACGTTTCTCGGTCGGTGGGCTTCGTCAGAAACGTCACGATCATCCAGCCAACCGTCGTGAGAAAGACCCCAAGGACTAACTCCTGCGAAGCATCAAACTGTGGCAAGCCGGTGTGCGGATGAACCAATCGGAAGTAGATCGCGACGAGAAACGAAAACACCATTGCAGCGATTTCACTCGCGGAATTAATCCGCCACCAGAACCATCGCAAGATAAAGATTAGCCCGGTCCCAGCGCCGATTTGCAGGATGATTTGAAAGTTGCCCAGCGCCGTCTCCATGCTGATGGCCAGTGCCCCGGAAAGCAACATGAGCACGAACGTACAAAGACGTCCGACCATGACCTGTTCTTTCTCGCTACTTTTTTCCCTCACAAAACGTTTGTAGAAGTCGTGCACGACATAAGACGACCCCCAGTTCAAGTGAGTCGAAATCGTCGACATGTACGCCGCAATCAACGAGGCGGCCGTTAACCCCAAAAGGCCTGGCGGAAGAAACGTGAGCATCGCCGGATAGGCCATGTCGTTGCCAACTAGCTCTGTGGAATTTGGAAACGCGGCATGCAGCGACTCTAAGTTGGGAAAGACAATCATCGAGCAAAGTGCGACGATAATCCAAGGCCATGGCCGCACCGCGTAATGCACAGCATTAAACAGGAACACAGCGCCAACGGCATTGTCCTCGTTCTTGGCGGCTAACATTCGCTGAGCTACATAGCCACCACCTCCTGGTTCGGCTCCCGGATACCATACGCTCCACCACGCGATCATTAACGGAATGACGGCAATGCTCCACCAATCAGGATCTTCCGTGCTCGGAAAAAAGGAGAGTGACTGCTGCACGTTCTCGTGCGCAAGCAGTCCTGACAAGCCACCGACCTCTGGTTGCTGCAAAGCAACGTACGCGGCTGCTACCGATCCGATCATCGCCAGGATGAACTGGACAAAG
The DNA here is from genome assembly GCF_002967765.1 of Blastopirellula marina. Lineage (NCBI taxonomy): Bacteria > Pseudomonadati > Planctomycetota > Planctomycetia > Pirellulales > Pirellulaceae > Blastopirellula > Blastopirellula marina. The sequence continues at coordinate 292,927 of NZ_PUHY01000016.1, forward strand.
TCGGTGATCAATACACCCCGTAAACCGCCGAGCGAACTGTAGATCACGGTCACGATTCCCGCGATGAGCACCGTATAGATCGGCTCAATTCCTAATAGGACGTTACCGATTTTGATCGCCGCCAACGAAACCGAGGCCATGACAAACACGTTGAAGACGATCCCCAGATAAATCGCCCGAAAGCCGCGTAGGAAAGCCGCCGACTTTCCACTGTAACGCAGCTCGTAGAATTCGATATCGGTTAACACGCCCGATCGTCGCCACAATCGAGCGTAAACGAAAACCGTCAACATGCCGGTCAGCAAGAACGACCACCACATCCAGTTTCCAGCAACACCATGGTTACGGACGATGTCGGTCACCAGATTCGGCGTATCTGCCGAGAACGTGGTCGCGACCATCGAAATCCCTAGCAGCCACCACGGCATGCTTCGCCCACCGGTGAAGTACTCCTGGGTATTCGTCCCCGCCTTTCTCGCCACGACCACGCCGACCACAAGCGAAAACACGAAGAACGCGACGATCGACAGCCAATCCCAAAACCCAAGTAGCATCGATAACCTCAAGGAAGTAAATAGCACGCTCAACTCGAGGCAAGGGACGTTTCACATGATCGAGAAACAAACTAGCTTCGCGGTTCGCGTAACCTTGCCTTTGGTGCTAACTCTCTGGTGTTTCTTCCACCGCCAGTTGGGGCCGCTCGATCACTCGACGTTGGACGCCTGACGATGAATCCGTTCTCCGCAACATTCCATTCAACGATCACGGTCGATGGTTTGCCCGGCATTGGCACGATAGGAGGAGGGAAATGAGGTGGGGATAAGGTGGAAGTCAACAACCACAATCGAGGGGGCGATTGGCATGGTTGCGATCTCGCAAGACATCGTTCGGATGTCCAATTCCGAGCCAATCGTAGCGGAGACGCACGCCGTCCGCAAGAATCGTTTCGGCGTTCCTGGAACAGATCGCCATGCCACCACCAGAAGGGGCATGGCAGTAATCCATCTTCGCTGCTACTTGGCCACTTTGACCGGCGTAGAATCTTGTTCTTCAGATACCTTCAAAACAAAGACGGTCGGCTTCACGGTCTCACCGCTGATTGTTGTGGAAGCGACGAACACGAGATGATCGATTTGCGTACGGACGATTGTTTGAATCGAAGTCTTCGATGCTCCACCGGCCGACAAGCGTAAATCGAGCTTGAATGTTTTGTCGCTCAGCGGAGTGACCATCGCCTCGCAGTCCAGTTCCAACGTTTCGGCCCCTTTGATGTTTCTGAACGAGATCATCCCGCTTCGATTCGTACCGTCCAGATAACAAGCAGTCGACGCGCTCGCAACGAGGCTCGGCATCTGGATCCCTAATTTATCTCCCTGCTTACTTAATACCTTTTCTACTTCCTCGGGAACTTCCCTGCCCTTCACTCCCTCGGCGATCCAGTAAACCTCAAACCGAATCGATTTCGCGACCTGCTGTACTTCTGGGCTTGTTGCACGATCGAGACTTTCGATCAATTGGACAATCTCCTCGTGGGCTTTTGTCGATCCGTATGCGACAACCGAGTTCGTCTTGTCATCTACGCCTAAGCGAATACTATTCAAATCGTCACGGCCAGAAAAAACATCTGACAAAACGCCCACCAGTTCAAGAGCTTTCGCAAACTTCAATTGATAGACCCGTAATGTCCCTGGAGATTTCTTCGGCGATTCATCAAGCTTCAGCAAAATGGCTTCGATCAATTCAAGACGCTTGGGCGAACCATTGACGATCAGGTTCTTTTGCTCTGGATTGACGGTGAGCGTCTCGCCATCCGACTTTCCCAAGACGTCTTTCAGCATTCTTGCAGCCGCCTCGGGGTCGAGGTTCTCCAGCTGGAAGACTTTGATCTGCCCCGAATAGCTATTCTCAGGTTCCTGGGCCTGAGTCGCACTCACGGCTAAGCAAATCGAAAACAATGTCAAGCAAACTCGAATCATCGTGATTCTCCAATTCGAGAAGAACTACTTATTGGAAGGGGAATCGTACGAACGAACTCTGGAACAACTTTGACGATCGTGAATTCAGAATTACTAGCGATCGGAACGACGAGTCCCGAACGAGAGGTGACGATCGTCTCTGACGCATTCGCTTCTATCGCAGGAACATCGCGTTTGGATGAAATCGGTTCAACCGAAACAACTTCAACCGGCGGTCTTGGCGTCGGCTCTTTTCTTTCGATGAATGTTTCTCGAAGAACGAAAAAAAATCCCACGCTCGCTGCCAAAGCCAACAACGCAACGACGAGCGAACGCGCGGACAATTTCGCCGGAGCGACAGCATCGACAGCCGGAAGTTCCTTCTCTGGCGTATCGATCAACTCGCAGGCTGTTTTCAGCAAACGATCGACTTGCTGTTGTTGGCGGAGCACTTCCTGGCAATCAGGGCACTCCCGAGCCAACGCGATCCAATCTGCCTGCTCCTCATCGCTGAGATCGCCATCCAAATAATCGTCGATTCGGTTACAGCAGTTCTTCATGATCTCTCCGCGCAGAGCATGGTTCGTCGTTCGTTGGAATCATTTCTCGCATGCGTTTTCGGGCGAGTGAAAGATTCGTCTTCACCGCGCCGCGAGTCATGCTGAGCGTTTCTGCAACCTCGTCCACGCTCAGTCCTTCGACCACACGCAAATGCAAGACCTGTCGCTGGGTGGCAGGCAGACGCTGCATTTCCTCGAACGCTGTTTCTAATTGTTCGTTTATCTCCAGGATCTGCTCCGGAAGATCACCGTGGTCCACCACATCGTGAAGTTGCAATGGATGATTCGTATCTGCCGCTGACTTTCGGATACCATCGATCCATAAGTTATGCGTCACACGAAACAGCCACTTTCGCAACTCAATCCGATCGACAAACGTTCCATTGAAATGCATGGCCCGCAAAATCGCCTCTTGCGCCAGGTCGTCCGCCACCCAACGGTCACGACACAAGCTGACCGCGAATCGGTAAACGTGGGCACGATCGACTTGATCTGGGCGTATCCGATCCACAGCATTGTTGTCGACTTAGGAGTTTTGGTCGTTTGCCTGTCGTACGAATACAGGACATAGAGATAACGTTTAACCCCACAAAAGGTTAAAACGTTTTTCGAGACTTCAACCAAGATTGTCCGAAATCGGCGCGCCGTTGACTACCGTTTTGTCGCCAGCTGTTGATTCTGCGAACCTTAAGAGGAGCGATTGGTCTTAATGGCCAACCCGCGTGCCCGAATGCTGAATTGTGCCCGTGTAATAGGGCCCACTTCCCAGAACCTTGCGTATATCTTGGTACGAATCGGCTCGCATCGCCCCAGAGTGCCAAATCACTAAGCCCGTTTCCTTCTCTCGAGCAAACAAGGACAACTTGGCGACGCCGTATTGTACATCGTCGACACAGAGATAAAGATCTGGCAACCGATCGACATCGGTAATGCCGACGGTGTCTCTGCGCGAATCGGTCCCGTAAGCCGCCAGGCCTGCTTCGACGATGACTTCCGCGTCGTCCCGTGTCTCGGACAGGCGAACGCCAAAACTCCCCATCTGCTCGCGGAGACGGTAGGTCAGATATCCGCTATTGGCTTTACCGAGGCCGGTGGTGTCTAAATAGCAACGTCGATCCGCCAAAAGTGTGAAATCGAAGGAACAGATAACGGCATCGGCAGAGGAATTCATCAGCAGTTGTTGCGTACCTGACTCCGCGGAATCAGTAACACGCACCGTCGAACGGCAACCACCAAAAACGAGCGTCGCCGTACCAAGTGCCAGGCAAACAATTCGATGCTTCCACTGGTTCTTCATACGGCAACTCCTCCCACTGCATTACGACTTCGGTTCCGATCCTCGACAGCCAAGGTAGTGGGCAGACTGCAAGACTCGACTAATTTGGGCTGGCCTAATCAATTTTGGCAGCATAAGAGGCAAAGCCCCAAACACTCCTTCGACACTCCTTTCCTGGCATTTCCAGACGATTCGCCGCGGCCCGCAAAGTCTTCCTAACGCGAAGCAAGTCGCTATCAGCCAAGGTCTCGCGCGAGAAGGTGAAATCGAAAGTCCTTCAGATCGATCAAATCAAGCCGATCTTCCACGGCGTGGAGAACTTCGATCCTCTTTTCGATCCGCGACTTCTTGGATTCGTCAGCGATGACTAATTCGTTCTTCAACTCTTCAATGACTAACCTGATTACCTTCAAACCGTCTGCGGCAGAAAACCAGCGTGGGTTGTCGAATGGAGCGAACGTGAAGTCTTGCAGGGAATGACGATCGTACGCACCAGAATCGGTAACCATGATCGATGCGAACTCAGCCGCATCGATTCCTTCGTTCGGATCGAAATCGAGGGATCCTGCGACGCGAAGATAAAGTCTTTCCGCTCGAAAGTTGGCCATCAACGATTCTCCTGTCCATTTGCCGATGCGTGTTGCTTTCGATCCAAACCAACTGAGCAATTTATCTTAGCAATCCTGGTCCTTCGAGGAGCATTCTAACTTCAATCGACCACTCACTATCTTTATGTCCAAGCCGCGTTCGAGGGGTTCAAGCGCATTGTAAAGACGCCGCGAAGAAATAATGTGGAGTTCGATAGTGCCATGTGAAGTGTCGATGAATTTGGCCAAATCTGGGCCCTGTGTGCACTAGCTAGTTTCGTACATTAACGGCGGCAAGAGCATCACTGCGAATCACTTAGCGTAGTAAGGTTTCGCCAGAAGGGCTTTCGACAGACATTCATTCGGCCATTCGGCCGCTCCTTGTGAGAAAGCCAAACGCACTTATAACCACGGGCATCCAGGCGATGCATTCTCTGAGGCCGGCCAGCATCAGAAGTGCTCTCGCCAACGAATTGGAACCGAGCCCATTGGATACGGGCTTGCTCGGGCCAGGCAGGTGCGCGGTTCCACTCGCCCGCCCGAATTCCTCACCCCCTCCTTCCACTTTTTTCAAACGGAGCCCTTTCTGTGCCCATTACTTCGTCCTATCGACGTGGTTTCACCCTCGTCGAACTGTTGGTTGTAATCGCGATCATTGGTGTGTTGATTGCCTTGCTACTGCCGGCCGTTCAACAGGCTCGCGAATCTGCCCGCCGCATGCAGTGCAGCAACAATCTGAAGCAGCTCGGTCTGGCTGCCCACAATTTCCAAGACACATACGGCTACCTCCCAGGTGGTGCTCGCGACGGCCACACCACCTACGATTGGAACTGTTGCAACTCGCGGCACTCGTCCGGCTGGAGCTGGATGTTCCAACTGCTTCCTTACATCGAGCAAAATGCCATTTACGAACTCGGCAAGTCGGGTGACTCTTCCGATAACGTTGCCAACCCGAATCATTCGAAGGTGGCCGCGACGTTCACGCCTGTTTTCAACTGCCCGTCGCGCCGTGGCATCCAAGCGATCAACGGTTCGTACCGTGCGGACTACGCCGCGAGCGGTGGGGAGTCGAGCAAACCGAACAGCTTGACCAGTGGTCCAGCTGGCGTTATTCGTCAAACCGAATCGACCGGATGGAAAAACACCATCGAACGGATCAAAGACGGATCGTCCAACACGATCATGTTTGGCGAAAAGGCTTTGAACGACAATTCATGGGGTTCGGATGGTGGTGATAACGAACCTTGGAACAACGCCGGTTGGGACCAAGACATCGTCCGTTACGGTGCGTTGATCTACTCCAGCACCAACTACGGTGTTCCTCCGATTCCGGACAAGAAGAGCAACCAGAAGGATTCGGCTGGCAAGTGGGGGTTTGATCCTTCGGTTCCTAATGCCAACACCTGGTTCCCGAACACCGCTTGGCACACCTTCTTCGGATCGGCTCACCCAGCGGGCGCTTTATTCGTCCTCGGTGACGGTTCCGTCCATCACGTTCCATTCAATGTCGACGCCGAAACCATGCGTCGTCTATCCATCGCCAACGACGGCCTGACAGTCGAACTCCCGTAAGAGCAGAGAGAATAACCGCTATGAAGTACGCAGCATTCCTATTGATCCTTTCGGCCCTGTCAGCAACGGTTGGTTGCGGAAGCTCTTCGGAAGCTCCGTCTGGCGACCTAACCACAGAAGCCGAAGCTCAAATCGAAGCCAACGACGCCGCCGTCGAAGAAGCCGAATCGGCTCTCGGCAGCTCGAAGAAGCAGTAAGTCTCGAGCTAGAGCAGTACTCGTGAATCACGGGTAAGAGAATCTGAAACCATAAAGGCGTCCTTGCTCTTAGATGAGTGAGGACGCTTTTTTCGTAGCTTCGCCATAACTCGCCGATGATTCGCCTGAATCTCCAAATGTAGACGGAGTTGCGTTGTTTTCCCGCGAAAAACCTAGTGAGATGATCAACCCTCTCCGTAAGATGCGATCGTTGAGAGACGTCCGCTGAGCTCTTACCGACATTCAAAAAAAAGCCCCTCACATCGTCAAGACGTGAGGGGCTTATTGGTTTGATCGAATATTGCAGTCGAACTACGGGGCCATCAGCAACTTGCTGGGGTTCTCCAGCAGGCCTTTCACTTCGTTCAGGAAGCGACCGGCGGTGGCTCCGTCGACCAAGCGATGGTCGTACGACAGGCTTAGTGGCATCATCAAGCGGGCCACGATTTGGTCCTTGACGACGACCGGCATCTTACGCGAGCGACCGACCAACAAGATCGCAACTTCTGGGACGTTGATAATTGGCGTGGAGTAAGTTCCACCAATCGCGCCCAGGTTACTGATCGTGAAGGTACCGCCCTGCAGAGTCGACATCTCGAACGTGTTGCCACGAATATCAGAGGCCGTCTGCTGCAAGCTGCGAGCGATGTCAGGGATCGACATGCGGTCGGTATTCTTCATGTTCGGAACCAACAGACCGCGATCGGAATCGACAGCGATGCCGACGTTCACGTAATCTTTGTAGATGACCTGTTCCTGCTCCATATCGATCGAAGCATTCAGTTCTGGATGCTCTCGCAGGGCAACCGCAACCGCTTTGATCAGGAACGGCATCGTGGTCAGCTTGACGCCTGCTTCGGCGTAGTCGTCCTTCGACTGTTGACGGAGTTCTTCCAGCGCGGTGATGTCGGCATCGTCGAAGTTGGTCACGCGTGGGGCGGTCGTCCAGCTCTTGGTCATCTGAGCGGCCGTCACCTTACGGATCTTCTTCATCTTCTCGATGCGAACCGGACCGTACTTGTCGGTGTGAGCTTCGCCTGTCAGCGATGGCAATGAACCGGAAGCAGCCGGAGCTGCGGCTTCGCCCTTACCAGCGGAAGACGTTCCTTGGTTCAAATCACGTACGGTACGTAAAACGTCCTCTCGTTCGATGCGTCCATTGGGGCCGCTGCCCTGAACATTTCGCAGGTCGACACCGACTTCACGAGCGAAGCGACGAACGGCCGGTCCAGCCGGAACGCTTTCATCGGCTGCAGGGGCATCGGCAACCGGGGCCGGAGCTGGCTTAGGAGGAGCCACATTAACCGGGGCCGGCTTCGGCGGAGCAGGCTTGGCCGGAGCCGGGGCTGGTGCCTCGGGCGCAGGTTCAGGAGCAGGCTCAGCAGCTTTCGGTTCTTCAGCGGGAGGTGCCGGTTTTTCCGCTGGTGGTGCTTCTTCAGCAGGTGCGGAACCGCCGGATGCGGCTGCATCGAGGGAAACCAGAGGTGCGTGAACCGCGACCGTATCTCCCGCCTTCACGTGAATCTTGGTGACTTTGCCCCCTTGGGTGCTCGGAACATCGACGGTGGCCTTGTCGGTTTCGATTTCGATCAGGGTTTGCCCTTTTTCGATCGTATCGCCCACCGAAACATGGACGGCCAGCACGTCGCCTGATTCGATTCCATCGCCCAAGTCAGGAAGTTGTACGTCTATCGCCATGGTGAATAACCTTGCTAGAGGTGCTTATCTTCATTATCGCCAGTGAAAGCCGCTGGCGGCTGGCCCATTCGGCAGCCGCCCACGCTACCGCAATTATGCGAAGTAGGGATTCGGCTTGTCGGCGTCGTAGTTCAAATCCTTGATCGCCTTGGCCACTTCGGATCGCTCGATCTTTCCGGTACGAGCCAATTCATAAAGAGTGGCAATGACGACCGATTCGGCGTCGACTTCAAAGTGGCGACGCAGGGCCTCGCGGGTTTCGCTACGGCCCATCCCATCGGTACCCAAAGCCACCATCTGGCCAGGCAGGTAAGGACGAATTTGTTCGGCCCATGCTCGGACATTGTCGGAAGCAGAGATGAAGGGACCTTCAACCCCTTCCATGACCGTTTCCAGGTACGACTTCTTCGGCTCTTCGGTTGGGTGGAACATGTTCCATCGTTCAACCGATTGCGAGTCGCGACGAAGTTCGGTGTAACTGGTCACAGCCCACACGTCGCTGGCGATGTTGTACTTCTCGGCCAGAATCTGGGCTGCATCGAGGACGCAACGGGTAATCGTACCGCTTCCCATGAGCTGAACCGTTGCTCGCGGCTTTTCTGCAGCTTGGTTGCTCAGCTTGTAAATACCGCGGATGATGCCTTCCTCGGCACCAGCAGGCATCTCAGGGTTGACGTAGTTTTCGTTACCGACGGTGATATAGTAGATCGCCGTTTCGCCCTCGGCGTACAGCTTCTTCATACCGTCGAGAACGATCACCGCCGTTTCGTAAGCGTAGCAAACGTCGTAAGAACGAACCGTTGGGAATGCGATCGCATTCAGGTGGCTGTGGCCGTCTTGGTGCTGAAGCCCTTCGCCGTTGAGGGTCGTACGACCGGCGGTACCACCGATCAAGAAGCCCTTGGCACGCGTGTCAGCCGCACACCAGACGAGATCGCCGATGCGTTGGAAGCCGAACATGCTGTAGTAAATGAAGAACGGAATCATGTTGATGCCGTGCTGCGAGTAGGCATTGCCTGCCGCGATGAACGACGACATCGAGCCCGCTTCGGTGATCCCTTCTTCCAGAATCTGACCGTCTTTGGCTTCCTTGTAGTACATCAGCTGATCGGAGTCGACCGGCTCGTACAACTGACCGGAGTGGGCATAGATACCGACTTGGCGGAACATACCTTCCATACCAAACGTCCGCGATTCGTCCGGGACGATCGGCACGATCTGGTTACCGATGTTTTCGTCCTTGCACAGCTTGGTCAGCAGGCGGACGAAGCCCATCGTGGTCGACATTTCCTTGCCGCGGCTTCCACCGAGGAATTCTTTGTACTCGTCAATCGAAGGAACCTTCGAAGTCGGCACGTTCTTCGGACGGGAAGGAACAGGTCCACCCAATTCTTCGCGACGCTTCTTCAGGTAACGCATTTCGGCGCTATCTTCCGGCGGACGGTAGAACGGTGCTTTGACCACTTCTTCGTCGGAGATCGGAATGCTGAAGCGAGTTCGGAACTCTCGGAGTTCTTCCTCGTTGAGCTTCTTCTGGTTATGGGTGACATTACGGCCTTCGCCCGCTTCGCCCAGTCCGTAACCTTTAATCGTCTTGGCAATGACGACGGTCGGCTTGCCCTTGCATTCCGTGGCAGCCTTGTATGCGGCGTATACCTTTTCAGGGTCGTGGCCACCACGGACCATCTTCTGCAGACGTTCGTCGGAGTAGTTTTTGACCAGTTCCAACAGCTCAGGGTATTTGCCGAAGAAATGCTTACGGATGTAGTCACCACTTTCGACGACGTACTTCTGGTACTGACCGTCGACCACTTCCTCCATGCGTTTGACGAGCAAACCTGATTTGTCCGCTTCCAACAGCGGATCCCAGTCGCTACCCCAAACCACTTTGATTACGTTCCAACCGGCACCGCGGAAGACCGCTTCCAGTTCCTGGATGATCTTACCGTTACCACGAACCGGACCGTCGAGTCGCTGCAAGTTGCAGTTGATCACCCAGGTCAGATTGTCGAGTTGTTCACGCGAAGCCAGGCTGATCGCACCTAGCGTTTCTGGTTCGTCACACTCACCGTCACCGATAAATGCCCACACACGCGTCTTACTGGTGTCTTTCAAGCCGCGATCGTGCAAATAGCGGTTGAAACGGGCCTGGTAGATCGAACAGATCGGTCCCAAGCCCATGCTGACCGTTGGGAATTCCCAGAATTCGGGCATCAACCAAGGATGCGGGTACGACGACAGCCCCATCACCGGCTGCAGTTCGCGGCGGAAGCATTCGAGGTTTTCTTCCGTCAGACGACCTTCCACAAAGGCTCGCGAGTAGATACCTGGCGAAGCATGGCCTTGGAAGTAAACCTGGTCCCCTTCGTAGCCGCTGCCGCGACCACGCAAGAAGTGGTTGAAAGCAACTTCCACGAGGGTCGCACTGGAAGCGAAAGTGCTGATGTGACCACCGAGACCTTCAAAGTTCTTGTTGGCCCGCGTCACCATCGCCATCGCGTTCCAGCGAATGATGCTTTTGATGCGACGTTCAAATTCGCGATTGCCTGGGTAAGCAGGCTGATCCGAAGAGTGGATCGTATTGATGTACGGCGTGTTGGCGGCGAATGGAATATCGACGCCACGAGCATGTGCTCGGTTTTCTAAAGCGGAAAGAAGGAACCGAACCCGATCCTCCCCTTTGCCTTCCAATACGTAATCGAGTGAGTCGAGCCACTCTTGAGTCTCTGCTGGGTCGACGTCGGCTGCGAAAGTCGACGGGTTGTTCCGCATCAGATTCTCTTCGGCTGGCATCATTTTGGCGTTCGCCATGCAACTTCCCTTTTTTCAGTCCGTTGCTTCACGCCAGGAAAAGACGAATATCTTGACCATACCTTCGTGGCAAGGCCATCACTGGCGAAGCAACCCTCGATAACTTATCTCAAAGATCGAACTCGGTTATGTCCGAGGTAGGCTTCGAGTTTGAATTCTACCGCGCAGGCGGCGTTTGTCAGCGAGTGGGAGGCAAACCCCTCCCGTCTTCTGCAAACGTTAAATTCAGCAGAAGCCTGATTTATACCACAAGTCGTTTGCTTAGACGAGCTTACGACTTCTTTTTTGGCTTGTAAATCTCGGTGGCCGTCCCGAAAAATACCTCGCCCGCGTTCATGACCGTTTCGCTCAAAGTCGGGTGAGGATGGATCGTGGAGGTCAAATCGAAGACTTCGGCACGCATCTCCAACGCCAAAACGGCTTCGGAAATCATCTCGCCAGCCCCAGGACCAACGATACCGCAACCGAGAACTCGGTTGGTTTCGGGGTCGATCACCCACTTGGTCATTCCTTCGGTGCGGCCCAAAGCCTGAGCACGACCGCTGGCAGCCCAAGGATAGATGGCGACATCCACCTTCTTACCTAACCGCTTAGCATCTTCTTCCATCAACCCAGCCCAAGCAATTTCAGGATCGGTGAAGATAACGGCGGGGATCGCAGCAGGCTCGAACGAGACTGGATGACCCAAAATCGCTTCGACGGCAGCCCTGCCTTCGTGGGTGGCCTTGTGGGCCAACATCGGGTTGCCCGTTACGTCGCCAATCGCGGAAATCTTGGGATCGGCGGTTTCCAGCTGCTTGTTGACTTCAATGAAGCCGCGTTTGTCGACGACAACACCTGTGTTTTCCAGACCGATACCCTTTGTGTTCGGCCAACGTCCGATCGAAACCAGGACGCGATCGTACTTGAAGGTACCGAATTTCGCTGGTCCCTCGAAAGCAACTTCCACCTTACCGTCGCGGTCGCCAAGCGAACCAACCTTGGTATTCGTGAAAATGCGATCCTCGAACAGTTCGGTCAGCTTCTTCTGCAGCGGTTTAACCAGATTACGATCGGCACCTGGGAGCAGGCCGTCGGTCAGTTCGACGACACTCACCTTGGTACCCAAGTGAGCGTAGACGGAACCTAACTCGAGTCCGATGTAACCACCACCAATCACGAGCATGGTTTCTGGAATGTCTTGCAGATCGAGAGCACCGGTCGAGTCCATGACGCGTGGCGAATCGATCTGAAACGCAGGCGGCATCGCAGGAATCGAACCGGTCGCGACAATCGCCCGATCGAAAGTTAGCTTGCCCCCTTCCGGAATCGAAGGATCGTCACCTTCGAATTCCAAAGTGCTGGAATCAACGAAGGTCGCTTTCGCTTTGATGACGGTAACGTTTCGCTTCTTCGCGAGTTGCCCCAGACCAGTTGTCAGCGACTTGATCACGCCTTCTTTGCGGGCGCGCAGTTTGTCGAGTTCGATCTGGGCTTCGCCGAACGTGACGCCCCAGTCTTTGTTCAACTCGTGCACTTCGTCGATAACGCGAGCCACGTGCAACAGGGCCTTAGAGGGGATGCATCCCCGCAGAAGACAAGTCCCACCGAGGCGAGGTTCCTTCTCGATGAGGGTGACTTCCATTCCTTCGTCGGCAGCCAGAAACGCCGCCGCGTAGCCCCCGGGACCACCACCGATGACCGCCAATTGGGTATGAGCCATGATGTCTCTCTAGCAAACTTTCTTAGGCATTGATTGAGATTACGCTCTTGCGACGCGAAAGTGGGGAGATGCGCGGCAAGTCCTAGCGTAACAGAGGCATATTGAACCAAAAAAAAAGGGATTCCGCGACGGGCCAACGTGCCGGAATCCCTTTGAAGTTACGATTTGGTGAGAATTGCCATGAAATGGCTCGCGAACATTAACGCGACATGAATTCGACCACCATGTTCACGTCGACCGGCAGGCTGATGTCTTCAGGGCCTGGGACGCTGTCGAACGTTGCCGAGAGCGTTTCTGGATCGGCCGAGAGGAACGAAGCCTGTTCTCCCGAGGCGTCGGCGTGGATGCTGCGATAAAGGATCTGCAGCTTTTCACGGTTGCGGACGCTGACCACGTCGCCAGGACGTAGCTGATAGGAGGGCTTGTCGACCTTGTGGCCGTTGACCAGGAAGTGACCGTGAACGATCCCCTGGCGAGCCTGACAGCGAGTCAGTGCCAAGCCGGCACGACGAACCACGTTATCCAAGCGACGCTCGCACAGGGTCAGCAGGTTTTCACCGGTGTTACCCTTGCTGTGCTTGGCGTGGTCGAAGTAGCGACGAAGCTGCTTCTCACCGATGCCATAATAGTGCTTGATCTTCTGCTTTTCCATCAACGCAGCACCGTAGTTAGACGGGCGCTTCGGACGGTTGTGCATACCTGGGGGGGAAGGCCGGCGATCGGCAGCGCGCATTGCACCGCGGCTCTCGTAAATGACTGCACCGAGACGACGATTAACTTTGGCCTTCGGACCGGTGTAATGGCCCATGAACGATTAACTCCTACGTTACTTTCCCAGGAATCACCAACTGTCGATCGCAGCGGGAATATCGATTCCTACATCCACGATTGTTCCCCTGATCAGATACTCGGTCAGGGTGGAAACCACACATTGTGCCGAAGCTTGCATCCTTTGACAAGGGGTTACGACAGGTTGCCACAAAATTGCTTTCGTTGGAGTGAAAAACTTTAGATACACTCGTGAAATAACAAGGAAAAACTATCCGGAAATGGGGAGATATTCCGAGACATCTGCTGTAATTTTGAAATTTCAGCGTGTGACGCAGTGATTCCACGCGTTATCCTAATGTTTCCCACCCCCTCTTCGCTCTTTCCACCTTCTGCTCCACTGACAAGGACCTCCCTCTATGAGCAACCCGAAGATTAATCGTCGATTTTTCTTGAAATCCACCGCGACGGCGGCGGCGATCGCTGGCACCGGCTTTCATCGCCTGGCAAGTGCCGCGGAATCGAAATCCCCCAACGAACTGCTCGATGTGGCCTGCATCGGCGTCCAAAACCGAGCTTCGGCCAACGTAAGTGGCGTGAGCGGTCAGAATATTGTCGCGATGTGCGATATCGACGACAAATATCTGGATAAAGCTCTGCAGCAATATGCTTCCCAGAAATCAAATAAGTACAACGATTTCCGCGTTCTGCTGGACAAGGAAAAGAACATCGATGCGGTGGTTGTCAGCACGCCTGACCACACGCACGCCCCCGCTTCGATGTGGGCAATGCAACTCGGCAAGCATTGCTACTGCGAAAAGCCCATGACCCATACGGTTCACGAAGCCCGCGAAATGACCAAGCTGGCCGTGAAAAACAAGCTCGCCACGCAGTTGGGCACGCAAATCCACGCCGGGAATAACTATCGTCGCGTTGTCGAAGCCGTTCAGGCCGGCGCCGTTGGTGATGTGACCAGCGTCGACGTTTGGGTTGGCAAAGGCTGGGGTGGCGGTACGATCCCGACCGACAAGCCACCGGTTCCCAAGAATGTTCACTGGGATTTGTGGCTCGGCCCAGCCGCATACCGTCCTTATTCACCTGTGTACATGCCAGCCAACTGGCGTCGCTGGTGGGATTTCGGTGGCGGCACGCTCGGTGATATGGGCTGCCACTACATCGACTTGGTTTTCTGGGCTTTAAAGCTTAAGTATCCAACTGAAATCAGTGCAGAAGGGCCAGAGCCAGATCCTAATACCGCACCGCTGGGCTTGACCGTGAACTACAAGTTCCCCAAGACCGACGTTGCTCCTGCAATTGAGATGACGTGGCGCGATGGTGACCACACGCCGAAAGAAGTCGGCGGTCACAAAGTGCCAGGTTCCGGCGTCATGTTCCATGGCACGAAAGGCAAGATGTTCGCCGACTATGGTGGATTCAAGCTTTATCCAGAGGACAAGTACGCCGACTGGAAGGCTCCAGAAGAATCGATCCCCAACTCGATCGGTCACTACGAAGAATGGATCAAGGGCTGTAAAGAAGGTACGCCAACCACGTGTAACTTCTCGTATTCCGGTCCGCTAACGGAAACCGTTCTGTTGGGCAACGTCGCATTCCGTAGCGGTGGCCCGATTAAATGGGACGCCGAGAACTTGAAGGTTACGAACAACGAGAGCGCCAATCAGTTCATCGAACGCAAGTACCGCGAAGGCTGGCGAATCTAATTGAGCTTCTGCTCGCAGGACAAATCGAGAGCCCAGGCCAGCCACTTCGCTTGCCTGGGCTTTTTTTATGCCTCACGCCTCCCATAGAACGCATATACACCATACACCCCATGCAAACCAATCCGCCTATTATGCCATGGCATATGACATGAAATAGCATATGGAGACTGCAAAATGACAAGGAACGAGAAAACATTAGTCGAACTGTCGCGTGGCCAATCTCGAACTTACAACTTATGGGCGCGCTTCTGACAAAGGTTGGGAAATGTAAGCTGGCTCACCATTTCCTCCTTAATTTCTAGACTCAAATGGACTTCACGCCACGAGATGGGCAATGCATTTTTTCCGCAGCGAAACAGCTGACCGTCAACCTGCGAACAATAGACAAACAGGGGAGAATTATCCTTCTGAATAGTTCACATAACTTTGCGCAAACATGCGGCTTATACCGAAATTCGTGTGACTACCCGCTTGCGATTTGTATATCATCAATCGCGGAACCGGGATGCATCAAAACAATTTGATTTCGGATGCCAGCTTACAGAGTAAGAGCCAATTGCAAGGGATTGAACAGATGAGGCAGATTCAATGGGCATTTCTATGCCTGGCAGTTGTCGGAATTGCGGCAGGGCAATTAACGGCTGGGATGATGGGGCCCTACAAATTCTCGATACCATCTCACTTTCAAGATTACGACCCAGGATCGACTAAATTCCCGTTCGGTCCTCCGTCGTCCTTCACACCTCGTAGCAAGCCATCGTCCAACCCGATGAGTTGGAATCCCAAGAAGGTAGCCACCAGCGGCCATCATTACTCACCTTCTATCCCAAAAGTCGATCCACACGCCTGGAAAAAGATGGAAGGACCAGGCAAGCATTTTGCATTCCCCGGTCACAAACCAAGCGACTTCACTTGCTTCCCTTTTCCATGGACGCCAAGCCCCAAGCCGGGGCCTGGCTCTTCCGACTGGTGCGATGACTTCGGCTCTGGCTTCCCGTCCCACCCCGGATTTCCTAAGCCTGGATACCCGAAACCAGGCCACAAATTCCCGCCATATTGCCCTCCCCCATTCTGTCCGCCACCGTTCTGCCCACCTCCTTATTGTCCTCCGCCAGAATGCCCCACGACCGTGCCTGAACCCACATCGTTTGCCTTGTTTGGGCTCGGTGCTTTAGGGATGGGAGCCGTCACGCGCTACCGACGACGCAAGAAACGGGAATTGGATCGATAGTTTCCGCCCAGACGTTCAGATTCACAAAAGGCCGCAATGAAACGACGTTCGTTGCGGCCTTATTCGTGGACGGCACTCCGCCGGCGAATGCGACTAATCGAGAAAAGGGGGATCGGCGGGATAAACGGCGACTTCAATCGAGTGTCCATCGGGATCTTGAAAGAACGTCTGATGAATATTGCCAGCATTGACCCGCTGAATGAAAGGAATGCCATGCTCGTTGAGGATCTCGATTAGTTCGCTGGTATCGGCCATCGCAAAGGCATAATGATCGGCCCGCGAGTTCGGTTGGTCGCCTCCTTCGTAGGCATACTCCGTTTCCAAGATGTGGATCTGGATACCGTAGCCGACAAGCCAAGCCCCAGGGAAATCAAATGGGGGACGTTCGACCTCACGAAAGCCAAGTACATCGCGGTAAAACGCTGTGCTGGTCTTAGTATCACGAACGGCCAGGGCTAAGTGATTCAATCCAAGGATGGGGAGCGGACGGGGCATGCTCAAGATTCCTTCGTCAAAGTGGGTGTCTCGTACGATTCCAACATAGTGGAATGCCCCTCCGGGCGAAACGCAGCCACGCGAGATCGTGGTTACAGTTGCCACTGTCACCAAACGGTTGTTTAGCTGTTAGCCATTTTTCTCGATCTACGCTCATCTTTGTTCGCGTGAATCGCTCGTCTGCCATTCGCGTTTCGCGATGCGACGTTACAATCAAAGCTTGGCAACCAAATGTTCAACTTTGCGCAGAGTTCTCTTAGGACCGATTTATGAAGGCGCTGGTCAAGCGGCACGCGGAAAAAGGGTTGTGGCTGGAAGACGTCCCGGAACCAACCATTGGGATCAACGACGTTCTGATCAAGGTGCTTAAGACAGGCATCTGTGGGACCGATGTCCACATCTATAAGTGGGACGCCTGGGCTCAGAAAAGTGTACCGGTCCCCATGGTCGTTGGTCACGAATTCGTAGGCGAGATTGTCGAAGTTGGTTCGAACGTCGGCGTGTTTGAACCAGGGCAGATCGTCAGTGGCGAGGGCCACGTCGTTTGCGGTCACTGTCGGAACTGCATGGCCGGTCGCCGACACCTTTGTGCCGATACGAAGGGCATTGGTGTCAACCGTCCGGGTGCCTTCGCCGAGTACATTTCCGTTCCAATGACCAACGTTTGGCATCATGCCGACGGTATTCCACTCGACGTCGCTTCCATCTTCGATCCCTTCGGCAACGCGGTTCACACCGCTCTCACCTTCCCTGTATTGGGCGAAGATGTGTTGATCACCGGGGCCGGGCCAATCGGCTGCATGGCGGCTGCCGTGGCCAAACATGCGGGGGCTCGCTTCGTCGTCGTGACCGACGTGAATCCCTGGCGTTTAGAACTTGCCAAGAAAGTGGGCGCGACTCGCGTAGTCGACGTTCGCAACGAAAAACTTGCCGACGTCCAGAAGGAACTGGGGATGGTCGAAGGATTCGACGTCGGCTTGGAAATGTCTGGCAACGCGGCCGCTTTCCGTGACATGATCGCCAACATGTGTCACGGTGGTAAGATCGCAATGCTGGGGATTCCGCCTGAGGACATCTCGATCGACTGGAATGACGTGATCTTCAACATGCTGACGATCAAAGGAATCTATGGTCGTCAGATGTACGAAACGTGGTACCAGATGACCGTTCTCTTACAAGGCGGACTCGACATCGAACCAATCATCACGCATCGCCTTAATTATCGCGAGTATGAAAAAGGGTTTGAAGCGATGTTCTCTGGTCAATCGGGCAAGGTCGTGCTCGATTGGACCGAGTAACGTTCGGTAGTAAGTCTCCAACCAATCTTGTCCCCTCGCCCCTGAGGGGAGAGGGTTAGGCTAAGGGCCAATCAACAAGCGTTGCATTATCCTAGAAAACGTACAAACGACAACGCATTGGTAGCCCCCAACATCACAGTAACAACATCGGTATAGCTTCTCCCCTCACCCTAGCCCTGTCCCCGGAGGGGCGAAGGGACCGGAAGGGGAAATAAGGTGACAGAGCCATGTGGAATTCGGAAACCCAATCGCAGTACACCAGCATCCTGAACGATATCAAGGAAGCGGGTCTCTATAAAAACGAGCGGACCATCCTGTCGCCGCAGAAGTCGAAGATCGACCTGCCGCAACAGACCGAAGTCCTCAACATGTGCGCCAACAATTATCTCGGGCTGTCCGATCATCCCGAAATCATCGCGGCTGCGAAGGAAGGTCTCGATCGCTGGGGTTATGGGCTTTCGTCCGTTCGCTTCATTTGCGGCACCCAAGCCGCGCACGAGCAACTGGAAGACGAAATCAGCAAGTTCCTCGGAATGGAGGACACCATCCTCTACTCTTCCTGCTTCGATGCGAACGGTGGGTTGTTCGAAACGATTCTTGGCCCGGAAGACGCGATCCTTTCTGACGAGTTGAACCACGCCAGCATCATCGACGGCGTTCGACTCTGCAAGGCGAAGCGTTTCCGGTACAAGAACAACGACATGTCCGATCTGGAAGAAAAGCTGAAGGAAGCGAAGGATGCCCGCGTGCGTCTGATCGCCACCGACGGTGTTTTCAGCATGGACGGATATATCTGCAACTTGCCTGACCTGTGCGACCTGGCTGACAAATACAATGCGATGGTCATGGTCGACGACTCACACGCCGTCGGCTTCATGGGAAAAACGGGGCGTGGCACGCACGAACATCACGAAGTTATCGAGCGAATCGACATCATTACTGGTACGCTCGGCAAGGCCCTGGGTGGTGCCTCAGGCGGTTACACCAGTGGCCGTAAAGAAATCGTCGATCTGCTGCGTCAACGCTCGCGACCTTACTTATTCTCCAACACGTTGGCCCCGCCCATTGTTTCCGGCTCGCTAAAAGCGTTGGAGCTGATTCAGGGTTCCACCGCCCTGCGTGATAAGCTGGAAACGAACACCAAGTTCTTCCGGGAAGAGATCGCGAAGTTGGGACTCGATGTGCTACCTGGAGAACACCCAATCGTGCCGGTGATGTTTTACGACGCCAAAGTCGCCGCCGATTTCTCAGAACGTTTGCTGAAGCGTGGTATCTACGTGATTGGGTTCTCCTACCCGGTCGTTCCGCAAGGCAAAGCTCGCATCCGAACCCAGGTCTCGGCCGGGCACTCGATCGAAGAGCTGAAATTCGCCGTCGAACAGTTCGCGGCCGTAAAGCAGGAGCTCGGTCTGTAAGCGAACGAGCTTTGCTCGATTGGACCGCTTGATCGAATCTAGTAACAATGGATAACGGGCCCACCCGACGGTGGGCCTTCGCCCAAGTGTGCAAAATTGCGTGGCGCATGGCCGAACCTCTTCCTGGGCAAAGACTTTAGCCCAGTTGACGGTTCGCCCCGCGGCAACCTAGGATGATCCCTTTGACCACCAATTTCGTTCATCCATCTACCGTTCTTCGCAACCATGCACAAAACGAAGGTCGCCATCGTCGGCTTGGGAACTGTCGGAGCTGGCGTTGCCAAAATCCTGCTCGATCACGGCGACCGTACTGCACGTAACGCAGGGACTACTCTATGGTTAGAGAAAGCCGTCGTCCGCGATTTGAGTCGCCCACGGGACTGTGAACTACCTGACGGCGTGCTCACGGACGACCTGTCAGAAGTGACGAAGAACCCAGAGATCAAGGTGGTCGCCCAATTGATCGGGGGCCTTGAACCCGCCCGCACGATCATGCTCGAGTTGCTAGAAAGTGGCAAAGATATTGTCACGGCCAATAAAGCACTCATTGCTACCCATGGTGCCGAGCTTTTCGCTCGCGCTCGCGAACTGGGACGCAGCATCGCGTTCGACGCGGCGGTGGCTGGTGGTATTCCGATCATCACCAACCTCAGCCAATGCCTCACCGCGAACCGTATCAGTTCGCTCAGCGGGATTCTAAACGGTACGTCCAACTTCATTGCTTCGGCGATGGAAGAGCAAGATTCCAGTTACAAATGGGCCGTGAAGGAAGCACAGCGACTGGGCTATGCCGAAGCTGATCCGACCATGGACGTCGACGGTACCGATGCCGCCCAAAAGCTGGCAATCCTGGCTCACATTGCGTTCGGCGTAAAAATCGACTGGAAGAGCATCCCGCGGGAAGGGATCGACAAGCTGCAAGCGGTTGATATCCGTTTCGCAAAAGAACTTGGCTATCGAATCAAGTTACTGGCCTCGGCGCAATTGAGCGATGCTGGTCTCGAACTGCACGTCTCGCCTTCGCTGATTCGAGAAGGGCGACCGCTGGCGGAAGTTCGCGGACCTTTCAATGCGATCAGTGTCGAAGGGGATCAAGTCGGCCCTCTCTTCTATTACGGACAGGGGGCCGGTCAGAAGCCAACAGCTTCGGCGGTTGCGGCAGACATGATTGATATGGCGGTGGGTCGCACTGCCCTCACCTTCCGCACGCTTAAGCTGTTCACCGAGAACCACAGCGACGTCGAAATGTGTTCGCCTGATCAGATTCAGGGACGACACTATTTCCGCTTCAGTGTCGAAGACCGCCCGGGTGTACTGGCCGATATCACGCGCGTTTTGGGCGATCAAGGAATCTCGATTGCCTCGGTCATTCAACACGAGCCAGAGCATGCCGACGGCGACACTCGCTCGTTCGTGCCGCTGGTGATCATGACGCACACCGCCACCCAAGGTCAGGCTGGTCGCGCCTTGGAGAAGATCAGCAAGATGGACTCGGTCAAATCAGGCGCCCGAAAGATGCTGGTTCAGGACTGAGAGATCCTGCAACGCATGGAGTCGAAGGCGTTTCACCCCTTCGACGAAGCAAGCCGCTTGGTAAGCCAAACTGCCTGAGCGGACGAACATTTCAATCAAACGCTCAGTCAACAAGAAGTACCCAAACGTCGGTACGAAACAAGGAGATTCGGGAAATATGAAGTACGCGATTGTCATTCCCGACGGCTGCGCCGACGAACCGCAAGAGTCGCTCGGTGGTAAGACTCCCCTGCAAGCAGCCAATGTGCCGAACATGGACGCGATCGCCAAAGCGGGTGTCGTCGGTCGTGCGGACAACGTGCCAGCTCACCTACCGGCTGGCAGCGACGTGGCCAACCTGAGCCTATTGGGTTACAGCCCGCTAGAATACTTCACGGGTCGGGCTCCCTTAGAGGCGGCCGCCCAAGGAATTCAGCTTGGACCGGACGACTGGGCTATTCGTTGCAACCTGGTGACGATACAAGATCAAATCATGAAGAGCTTTACCGCGGGACAAATCTCTTCGGATGAGGCAAAAGCCCTCTTAGAAACTGCCCAAGCCGAACTGGGCGGAGAAGGCATCGAGTTCCATCCTGGTGTCAGCTACCGCAATTTGTTGGTCTATCGTGGTCAGCCTGGCTCGGCGCCATTCAGCATGGAAACGCGTACGACGCCTCCGCACGACTTAAGCGACAAGTCGGTCGCTGATAGCTACCCGCGAGGCCTCGGCAGCGGCTGGCTCTCGGAAATGATGAGCCGCAGTGTTGAGCTATTCGCGAATCATCCGGTTAACGTGAAGCGAGTCAGCGAAGGGAAGCCACCGGCGACCAACGTCTGGCTTTGGGGCCTTGGCAAACAACCGGCCCTGACTCCGTTCGCTGACTTGTACGGCAAGACTGGTAAGATGATTACTGCCGTCGATCTGTTACGCGGCTTAGCTGCCCTGATTGGTTGGGACCGAATCGAAGTGCCTGGAGCGACCGGCTACCTTGATACGGATTACGCCGCCAAGGGGCAGTACGCGATCGACGCGCTAGACTCTACCGATGTCATCTGCGTGCATGTCGAAGCAACCGACGAAGCTTCGCATGAAGGCGACATCCCGGAGAAAATTAAGGCGCTCGAAGCAATCGACGAGAAAATCGTCGGTCCGCTGCACGCAGCCCTCAAGAAACATGGCGAGTATCGGATCATCGTCCTTCCGGACCATCCGACATTCTGCCGTACCAAAACGCATAGTCACGGCTTCGTGCCGCTTGCCCTATGTGGCAGCGATGTGGAAGCTGATGCGTTTGACACATTTGATGAACTGAATGCCGACGCCTCGTCGCTAAGCTTCGACGAGGGATGGAAGATGATGCCCTACTTCCTCGGCGTTTAGTCTTGCGGCCGGAGTGGTTGCTTCGGTCGGCCTCATTGCCAAGTGCTAATTTTTTACGGATTATTTAATCCCATGTCACTAATTGTTCAGAAGTTCGGGGGAACGAGTGTAGCCGATTGCGAGAAAATCGTCTCTGCCGCGCGAAAAGCGATTCGCGCTCAGCGAGAAGGCCATCAAGTTGTGATGGTCGTCAGTGCGATGGGCAAAAACACAGACGTGTTAGTCGACCTGGCTCAACAAGTCAGCGATAGTCCACCCGCGCGTGAAATGGACATGTTGCTGTCCACCGGCGAACAAGTCAGCGTGGCCCTGATGGCGATGGCGATCGATGCCCTCGGTTCGAAGGCGGTCAGCCTCACCGGCGCCCAAATCGGCATTCGCACCGACAGTACCCACACCAAAGCGCGTATTCGCTCGATCGAGACTTCCCGTGTGAAACAGTTGCTTGATGCCGGCAACATTGTCATCGCAGCCGGTTTCCAGGGGATCGACGAGAACCTCAACATCACGACCCTCGGCCGAGGCGGCAGCGATACAACCGCCGTCGCCCTGGCTGCCGTGTTGGATGCCGATACCTGCGAAATCTACACCGACGTCGATGGCGTCTACACAACCGACCCGCGCGTGTTGCCAGAAGCCCGTCGTGTCCCGCAAATCGCTTATGACGAAATGCTGGAACTTGCCAGCCTAGGTGCCGGCGTGATGCACAGTCGCTCGATCGAGTTCGCCAAAAAGTTTGGTGTACCGATCCATGTCCGAAGCAGCTTTACCGACATCCCAGGCACGCTCATCGTACAAGATCCGGAGTCGCGTACTCGGTCGGTAAGCGGTGCGGCGATCACCAAGAAGGAAGCTCGCATCACCCTGGCAGGCGTTCCCGACGAGCCGGGCATCTCACTGGAGCTGTTCCGCCGAATTGCCGCCAAAGCAATCTCGGTTGACATGATCGTGCAGAACATCAGCTCTGACGGTAAAGCGAATATCTCGTTCACGGTGCCGCAGGAAGAGCTGAAGGTCACGCTTGATGCCGTCAAACAAGCCACCGAATTGCTGCAGCCAGAAGATATCACATACGACGATCATGTCTCGAAGGTTTCGGTCGTCGGCTTAGGCATGGCCACCATCCCTGGCGTGGCCGAGAAGATGTTCCGTGTCTTGTCAGACGAAGGAATCAACATCCAAGCGATTTCGACCTCTGAAATCAAGATCTCCGTGTTGGTGAGTCGCTCCGACGCCCAGCGTGCCCTGCAAGCGGTTCACAATGGTTTCCAACTCGACGTCACGCCGGAAGACTCGCCGGCGGAAGTCAGCGATGTCCGCGTGCGGGATGTCACCGATCCAGCCGTTGTGGTCCAGCGTCTGCGCGAGATGGAAGACTTGGCGATCGACGATATCGAACTGGATCGTAGTCAGTCGCTTCTGGCCGTTCGTCGCGTGCCGGATCACCCTGGTATTGCCGCCAAAATTTTCGACGCTGTCGCCGCCAAGGGCATTAACATCGACGTCATCATTCAGAACGTCGGTCGCGATGATTGCGCGAACGTCAGCTTTACTTGCCCAGTTGCCGACTACGAGAAAGCGTTTGCGGCGTTAGAGGAAGTGGTCAAGGAGATGGGCAACGGCGAAGTCCAAGGAAACCGTGAAGCGGCCAAGCTAAGCGTCAGCGGAATCGGACTTCGTAGCCACACTGGCGTAGGTGTGCGAATGTTCAAAGCCCTCAGCGATGCTGGCATCAACGTCGATTTGATCAGTACCTCGGAAGTGCGCGTGAACGTGATCGTCGACGAACATGAAGGCGAGCCTGGCTTGAAGGTTCTCAAGGAGGCATTCGCCGATGTCTTAGCCGACTCGTGAATGCGTCGGCCGGTTCAAAAAGCCTAAGAAAGAAAAGGCCATCTACGGATGGCCTTTTTTTGTGGGTATCGCCGATCCGTATCGTACTTATCGCTTCCGTTTCGTAGTGAGATCGAAGTTGGCCGTCTCGGTGCCACTGGAAGGAACGTCGAAGGTTAGCTCCGAGTCAAAGCCCCGATACCGAGAAGGCACTTTGTCAGTTGTTAACGCGTCGCCAGCTTGTTCCTCGGCAACGCTGACTTGAACACGATGCGAACCGACCGAAGCCCCTTCACCATCGGTCTCGATCAACTTCAGGGAATAATGGCCCTGGGCGTCGGTCTTACCGTACGAACCCATTCCACTGACGGTCAATTCCCCTTCCGACGCAATCGGTTGAAAACTAACGGCTGCTCCTTCCAAAGGAGCGCCATCCAGAGTGATTGTTCCGGTTACCGGCGCGATATTTCCTTGGGATCCACATCCCAGGGCGCCGACGGCCAAGAGACCGATTATGCTCAATGCCATACCAAACGAGCGCATCGTCCACGTTGCTCCTAGTTCCAGATGAAAAGATGAGAAGTCTCGGTAAGCGGTCGGAGCCACAAGTTGTTGAGATTGGACCAGTCGCAAACTGCGTCGCTGCCCACGTCCAATCTCAACAAAACCTGCACGCTCCTGGTTTGACTACAAGATCGATCAAGGAAGTGTCGTTGCCTCGCTTCCGGCGATCGTGGCACCGTTCACCCAGACCTGCATATCAATCGTCAGTGGAACCAACTTCACGGAACCGTCGGCCAACAGGAAATCCAAGTTGCCGCCAGCATGGAAGCTACCCCAACCTCGCTTACAGGAGTTCGATCCACCGGATCCACCGATGGCGACGCACTTGTTGTAATCGCTGATCAATGTACGAGGCTGATCATGGGCATCGGAAGAATTGTACGACGTGTAGCTGTAGGCCCAGAACGTACCACGGCGGGTTTCCGTTCGCGTGCTCATTTCACCAATCACGAGCGTGTTGGAAGTTCCATCGACGACACTGGCCATCCGTTCGGTATCGAGCCCAAGCGTCCCCACCGCATGTAGTAGACCTTTCCACTGTTTCGGCAAAGACGATGCCTGATTATTGTCCCACCAGCCAGAGCCATCGCTCCGACCGCCCATGCAGCGATAGGAACCGTGTGCGTAAGCCAAACCACTACCCGGACCGCTACCGGGCTTCTCGAGCTTGCCAGCCTCGGGATCAGAGGGACACATATAGATATCGACCTGAGACTCTCGCACGAACTGATTGGGAGCGTCTTCGTTGTAGACACTGTTGTTGTAGCGATCGGCCAGATTGCCTTGCTCGATGAACGGCAGAATCATGATCGCCCAGTTCGAACGACTCTTCGTTCCACAACAATTTCCTTCGGTAATCTTCCCAGGCGGAAACACGCCGTACGTGTCATGATAGTTGTGCAACCCGAGTCCCATCTGGCGGAGATTACTGGTGCATTGCATCCTTCGGGCAGCTTCGCGAGCCTGTTGAACGGCGGGTAGAAGCAAAGCGATCAGTACGCCGATGATCGCGATGACGACAAGCAGTTCTACAAGGGTAAAACCGCGGTTGATTCGCACAGCCATAGACAAGTCCCTTTTTTGCGAAAAGATGAGATTTTTACAGGACAGGGGCTTAATCTAGGGGTTCGCATAGAACCCGTCAACCTTTTTGTCGAACAGAATGTCATCCAAATTGAGAATTTTGGCGCATCAGGCCTTCATCAGATCGCCTCACAGGAATACATTGCACCACTAAGATGGAATTAAGAGAAGCAAGGGGTGAAAACCAGGAGAGTCACAATTCCACAAGAGGGGGAATCTTTTTTAGACCAAGCCGTACGAGCCTATTTTGAGGCAGGTGGTCAATTTGCGGTCAGACCGCAATCTCAGCATGCCCTCTTAGGGGGACTGCGATCAATTCATTCCTGACGTCCAACCTAACTATACCGGACGCGAAAAGTTCGATCAGGCACTCCGAAGATTGGATTAAACTTCCGACTCTTCGAGTACATGCTCTTCGACGTAGATAGGCAGGTGAGGCTGGCTAGTGACAGCTACTGCGATCGCATCGGACGGACGAGCGTCGACCGAGATCAATTCACCATCAACCTTTACCCGCAGATTAGCGAAGTAGGTTCCCTCTTTCAGATCGTTGATGATGACGCTATCGAGCTCTCCCCCTAATCGCTCGACAATGCTTACGATTAAATCGTGGGTCAGTGGGCGAGGCGGGATGAACTCTTTCACACGACGATGAATGCTGGTCGCCTCGAAGATACCAATCATGATCGGGAACTGACGGTCCCCGTCCACTTCCTTCAAATAAATAACCTGCTGGTCGTTGATCTCGCTGATAATGATCCGCGAGAGTTCCATCTGGATCGGCATAGGAGGTGCAGCTTTCCGCAGGGATTCTCGATGAACGAGCATACCTTCTCGGTCGTCACGCAGCCGTCTGGGCATTATGCATCAGCTCATACGAGCTTGCCACGACGAACGTGATGACCGAGAAACGTTCTCATTCGATTATATCTCGGGGAATTTTATCTGGGAACAGTCCCACCCCGGGGGACTTACTTTGCAGCCGACTCCCGTAAGCGAGCGAGTGCGGATATGACGCGCTCGAGTTCCTGGCGAGCTTGCTCCAGACTCTCCCGCTCTTTCGCCACGATATCGGCGGGGGCACGGCTGACGAAGCTGTCGTTGCTCAGCTTCTTCTCCTTGGTTGTCACCAGTTGGACGAGCTTCGATTTCAGCTTTTCATTTCGCTCAATCTCCGCTTCGACATCGATGAAGTCCTTGAGGTCGACAAAAATCTCCATGTCGCCCGCGGTGATCGTGGCGTTGGTTTCGGGAACCTCCACCGCGTTTCCTAAGCCACAGCTACGAGCATTGTTCATCGACAGGAAGTAAGGAGACATCGTGCCTAGCAGCTTGGCCTTGGCGTCGTCGCAGCGAATGACGAACTCCATCGTGTCTTTAGGACCAATGTTTTGCCGGCTACGAATTTCACGCAAACTGCCCAGGGTTTCCTGGAAGACCGAGAACTGTGTCTCGATCGTACCATCTTCCCACTTGGCAGCGATCTCTGGCCAAGAGCTTTCCATGATGCTTTCGGTCGCTTCGGTGACCTGCTCTAAACCACGCATCGGTGCAATCTTGCCGAGGGTCTGCCAGATCTCTTCGGTGATGAATGGAATGATCGGATGCAGCAGTCGCAGCATGCTATCGAGTACGTAAGTGATCACGCGCTGCGCCGTTGGACGCTGCTTCTCATCTTGGAAACGCTCTTTCAAGATTTCCACGTAGAAGTTGCAGAACTCGTCCCAAGCGAAATCATACGTAGCCCGCGCCGCGTCGGCATAGCCGTAGTTTTCGTAGCAACGTTCCACTTCCTTGGTCACGGTATGCAGCCGCGATAGAATCCAACGATCTTCCAGCTGAAGTTCGTCGTCCGAGACGGTACCTGGTGTGTAACCTTCCAGGTTCATCATCGTGAAGCGAGCTGCATTCCATAGCTTGTTGCAGAAGTTCCGTCCCAGCTCAAACCGTTCGCTCACGACAGAGCCGCGAGGCAACGCCTTGTCTTCTTCACTTTCCGCCCATTGGGTACTGAACGCTTTACCACACTTCTTGCATTCGATGCGCGGCTGTTGGCGATTCTTCTTTGTCTGATCGAGCAACGCGTTGCAATGCGGGCACTCGAACTGCACCGGCATGCGCACGTCTTGCGTTTCGGTGGTCAGATAGGCCAATCCGAAGCGTAACGAGTCGGCGCCGAAACGATCGATCACATCAAGTGGGTCGACACCGTTCCCCTTCGACTTGCTCATTCGTTCGCCAAGGCCATCTAAGATGGTCGGGTGAATGAAGACTTCGCGGAACGGAATCTCACCCATGTTGTTGATACCGGCCAGCACCATGCGAGCCACCCACAACGTAATGATGTCGCGGCTGGTAATCAGCGTACTGGTGGGATAGTAATATTCGAGCTCGGGAGTGTGCTCTGGCCAACCGAGTGTCGAATGCGGCCACAGAGCCGAGCTGAACCAGGTATCAAGCACATCTTCTTCGCGGACGAAGCCCATCGCTTCGTACTTGGCAGCCAACGTGTCGTCTTCGTCGGCGATGCACACATGCACCTGGCTGTACGGCATCGCGGCCCGAGCGGCACCTTGAATCGTCCCAGTCTTCTCAGCAGCTTCCAGTTCGACATCGCGTTCGATCTGGTAGTTCACCTTATGGCTTTGAATATCCGGATCAGCATCCAACTTGGCCACCAGCGCGTCGTGATCTTCCTTGTGGGCACACTCTTGCGACCAGATCGGAATTTGATGTCCCCACCACAATTGGCGACTGACCGGCCAGTCTCGCTTTTCGCTCAGCCAGTCGAGATAGCCGTTGGCGTATCGTTGCGGGAAGATCTTCACGCGGCCATCTTTCACCGCGTCCATCGCGCTTTGGGCGAGGTCGTCCATTTTGACGAACCACTGGTCGGCCAGGTACGGCTCGATCGGTGTCTTACTGCGATCGGAGTACGGCATTTCGATCTTGCGATCTTCCACCTTCTCCATCAGCTGCAATGCTTCCAGATCGCGCACCACCGCTTCGCGAGCTTTCGGAATTGTGAGCCCCACATATTCGCCGGTCACCTCGTTCATGGTGCCGTCAGGATTCAAGATGTTGATCATCGGCAAGTCTTGCCGACGTCCCACCTCGTAGTCGTTCGGATCGTGAGCCGGCGTGATTTTCACGCAGCCAGAGCCGAGTTCCGGCTTCGCCCATTGATCGGCCACGAGCGGAATTTCGCGATCGACCAGCGGCAGCATCAGTTTGCGACCATCGAGGGCCATGTCGCGTAGCTGAATCAATTGCGGGAGCATCGTCTCGCGACGTTCCGCAATTTGATCGAGCTGTTCCTGGATCGCCGGCTTGTCTTTGCCAGCGGCTTCTTTCAGTTTTTCTTTCAATTCCGCTTCGATCGTGTTGAGCGCCTTCTCCGGATTCGGATGGACGGCCACAGCGGTATCGCCAAGCATTGTTTCAGGACGAGTCGTCGCGATCGTCACGTACTTGGGTTCACCCGGCTTGGGATCGATCACCGGGTATTTGAAGTGCCAGAAATGACCATCGGTCGTTTCGTCGAACACTTCGTCGTCGCTCACAGCCGTTTGCAGGAACGTATCCCAGTTGACCAGACGTTTGCCTTTGTAGATCCACTGCTTGGCAAACAAGTCGAAGAAGGTTCGTCGCACCGCGCGGGCACAGCGTTCGTCTAACGTGAAACGCGTTCGCTCCCAGTCGCAGCTGCTTCCTAGACGCTTCAGCTGACCAAGAATGCGGGCCTCGTACTGATCTTTCCAATCCCAGATACGGCGGACCAGTTCTTCGCGGCCCAGGTCGTGCCGGCTCTTCTTCTCCTGCTCGAAGATGCGACGCTCGACCACCGCCTGTGTGGCGATACCGGCATGGTCGGTACCAGGAATCCAGAGGGTGTTGAAACCTTTCATCCGCTTGTAACGGATCAACACGTCTTGCAATGTGTTGTTGAGCGCGTGCCCCAGATGCAACGCCCCGGTCACATTGGGTGGGGGAATCACAATCGTGAAGGGTTTGCGATTAGGATCGGGCTCGCTATGGAAGAAACGCTTCGATTCCCAATACTCGTAGATTTTGGGCGAGATCGAGAAATCAAAACGATTTGGAATGTCCTGAGCGGAAAACGCCACCAGTATGACTCGCTATGAACGAATGATTGTTAGTGTTTCAGTAGCTTGTCTCCTCGCCCCACTTGCCGGGGAAAGGAAACGGAAGTGTTTCGATGGACCGATCTCTCGAGCTCCATCGACATTTATGTTGCCAGACTAGTTTGTCGCGGCGACTTCCTTGTTCGTGGAAGCTTTGGCGGCGGACTCGTCTTTATGTAGTTTGTATTCCACGGCGTCGACCAGGGCATTCCAGCTGGCCTGAATGATGTTCTCACTCACGCCGATTGTCCCCCACACGTCGTGCTCGTCGCTGCATTCGATCTGAACGCGAGTGCGAGCGGCGGTACCTGCTTCGCTGTTCACCACGCGTACCTTGTAATCGACTAGCTTCATACGTTTCAGGTTCGGAAAAGCGACGTCGAGCGCTTTACGCAGGGCGGCACTCAATGCATCGATCGGGCCGTCCCCTTCGCCCACTTCATGTTTTTGGCTGCCGTTGACGTTCAGCTTGATCGTTGCCTCGGTGGTCAACTCCATGTCTTGTCGATCGACGAAGTCTTCGATCTCGACGTGGTACTTGAGCGTCTCGAAGTGCGAGGTAAACGTTCCCAGTATTTTGCGTACCAAAAGCTCGAACGACGCTTCGGCTGCCTCGAACTGAAAGCCTTTGTTTTCCAGTTCGACCACGCGGGCGAGGATCTTATCCATCACTTCGCGATCTTGCTCGATATTCATCTTGGTGGTGAGAGCCATGATGTTCGAGCGACCGGAGAGTTCGCTGACTAGCACGCGACGTTCGTTGCCAACCAACTCGGGCGAAATATGTTCGTAGCTGGAAGCAGCTCGATTCACCGCGTGTACGTGCATTCCCCCTTTGTGAGCGAACGCACTTTGTCCGACGAATGCCTGATTGTTGCGGCGATTGACGTTGGCCGTGTCGTAAACAAATCGGGACAACTCGGTCAGGTGATCGAGCCCATCCCCGCCTAGCACTTCGTAACCTTTTTTCTTTAATGCAAGGTTCGCCACGCACGAAATCAGATCGGCGTTACCGCAGCGTTCGCCAAAGCCATTAATGGTTCCTTGGATCTGCAACGCGCCCGCATCGACAGCCGCCAAGGCATTGGCCACGGCAAGTTCGCCGTCGTTGTGGGTATGGATGCCGACTGGCACGTTGTATTCCGACAAAGCATCGATTGCGGCTTTCACCAACTCGGCGACTTCTTCCGGAAGACTGCCCCCGTTGGTATCACACAGCACGACCATCCTGGCGCCAGCTTTGGCGGCAGCTTGTATGGTTTGAGCGGCGTAGTCAGGGTTGGCCTTCCAGCCGTCAAAGAAGTGCTCGGCGTCATAGATCGCTTCCCGTCCTTCTGCGACCATCAGGCCAATCGAATCGGCGATCATCGAAAGGTTTTCTTCCAACGAGACCCGCAGCACATCGGTCACATGGAAGTCGTGCGTCTTACCGACAATCGTCACCACAGGTGCTCCGGAGTTCAGCAGAGCCTGCATGCCGGGATCGTCCTTGGCTTCCATCCCCTTGCGGCGTGTCATACCAAAAGCGCAGACCTTGATCTGCTTCAGGTCGAGCTCTTGCACGCGACGGAAGTACTCGGCGTCTTTCTCGTTAGAAAGAGGGTAGCCCCCTTCAATGAAGTCGACGCCAATTTCGTCCAGACGCTGTGTGATTGCCAGCTTGTCCTGCAAAGAAAAGCTAACGCCTTCCCCTTGGGCTCCATCACGCAGGGTCGTGTCGTAAATTTCAATCTTCTTCATGGGGCGATCCGCTTGGGTGCTACCGTTTGCCGGCCATCAGGCAAGACAAAGGCGGTTCAACAAAAAAGCCCTGAAACCGTTGGGGCGTCAGGGCTTACCTTTGAATCATTCGTGTTCGCAGACCCTACGCCGAAATGGGAGGTACTCCCACAATGTGAATTACGATAGGGTTGACGATGGGCTGAATCATGGTGGGTCCCAGGGGACACATAATGGTCGATTTGAAGACGTAAGTTTAGAAGTGGCAATGAGAACTGTCAAGTTGGGACGCCCTTGAGGCGTGGTTGGACGTTTTCTCCGTTCCGCTTTCGGCCGTTGGTTTTTCAAACTCTTGAATTAGAGACTTCGTAACCCGTTGCCTGGTTCGCCCATTACGTTCCCCTCTCCCCTGAGGGGTGCGGGAATCGGAGCTGCCTGAAATCTGCGGAAGGGTACTCCCATCGCGTCAGCAGGCTTCAACGAACATGGCCAACTGGCATTTAAGCACTTTCCTCTAAGTACTCTTCATCGTCGTCTTCGTATTCCTCTTCTTCCTCGTCCGACTCCTCATACTCTTCTTCTTCGTACTCGGCTTCCTCGTCCTCTTCGTATTCGTACTCTTCGCCGTCGCCGTCTTCCTCTTCGTATTCTTCTTCCTCGTACTCCTCTTCGATCTCTTCGTCGATTTCCTCTTCTTCCTCTTCCTCCTCAGGAATGTGCGGCTTGATCTTGTTCGATCGTTTTGCCTTTGGCGCGGCGGCAACCGGTTCCGGCTCGACTTCCGTCGGGGCGGACTGGCCTGATTTCATCAGTTCCCACTCTTCTGGTGTAATGACCACTTCGCGCGCCTGTGAGCCGTTATAGGGACCAACGATCCCGTCTTCCGCCATGAAATCGATCAGGCGGGCTCCGCGACCATAGCCCACGCCTAATGCCCGCTGCAGGAGCGACACGCTTCCGCGTTGCTCGGCGACAATCACGTCGACGGCTGCTTCGTATAGTTCGTCTCGCTTCTTCATCTTGGCCGGGTCGGCGGTCGCGCCGTCTTCGACCTTCAGTTGGACGAGCTCTTTCACGAAGTCTTGCTCGCCCGTACTGACGAATTCGACGACGCGGTTGATCTCTTCGTCGCTCAGGTACGTACCTTGACCACGCATCAGCGTCGACGTGCCTGGCCAGAGGAATAACATGTCACCATTGCCCAGCAGCTTGTCGGCCCCCATTTCGTCGAGAACCACGCGGCTGTCCGTACGACTGGCGACCTGGAAGGAGATACGTGCTGGTAAGTTGGATTTGATCAAACCGGTAATAACGTCCACGGTCGGCTTCTGCGTGGCGAGAATCAGGTGGATACCGACCGCTCGCGACTTTTGGGCCAATCGAATAATGTGTTGTTCAACTTCCTTACCGGCAGTCATCATCATGTCGGCGATTTCGTCCGCCACGATCACGATGTAGGGCAAGTGCGTCGCGACGTTGTTCCGTTCCCCCTCATCTTCGCAGCCCATGCGATCCCAGATTTCTTCTTCACCAAGTGCGTTGAACGCACTCAAGTGACGCACACCAACCTGGGCAAGCAGTTGGTAACGCTCTTCCATCTTTTCGACGGCCCAAGCCAGGATCGCTTCGGCCTTCTTCATGTCGGTCACCACCGGGTGCATCAAATGCGGCAGTGTGCGGTAGCACGAGAGTTCGACCATTTTCGGGTCGATCATCAGCATGCGAACTTCATCGGGACGGCGCGTCATCAAGATCGAGGTGATTAGCGCGTTCAAACAGACCGACTTACCGGTACCCGTACGACCGGCGATCAGAAGGTGAGGCATCGCTGCGAGGTCGACCGCCAACGAGTTCCCCGAAACGTCCTTACCGAGGAAGATCGGCACCTTCATCTTGTTCATGCGACCGCTGGCTTCTTCCATCACCTCGCGTAAACGCACCATCTGGCGTTCTTCGTTCGGGACTTCGATACCAACGGTGTTCTTGCCGGGGATCGGTGCCACGATACGCACACTGGGCACTCGCAGGGCAATTGCCAGGTCGTCGGCCAGGCCGGTGATTTTCGACAAACGCAGCCCTGCTTCGAGCTCGACTTCGTACTGCGCAATGACCGGGCCCGTTTCGATTTCGACCACTTTCACGTTGAAGCCGAAGTTGAGGAACGTTTTCTCGAGAACTTTCGCCTTCTGGCGGACTTCACGTTCCTGTTCTTCGAACGAGAAGTCGTCGCTCTCGATCAACAGTTCGATCGGCGGCAATTCGTAGTTCTTTGGATTCGATCGGCCATCGGCAGCGCTGTCCAGTTCGCTCATCACCGACTTGCGGTCTTCGTCCTGTTTCTCCTTCTTGCTCTTGCGCGACTTGACCGAAAGAGGTGACGTTTCCTGAGGCTTGTCGACGCGAGTGATCGGAACTTCCTCGTCGATTTCCTCTTCCTCGAGTTCCTCTTCGACTTCTTCGTCGATCTCTTCTTCCTCTTCTGGCTCCTCCTCGTCGACTTCTTCTTCGTCGATTTCCTGTTCGCCGCCTAGGACTTCTTCGCCATCCTCAAACGGAATCTCTTCGTCAACGTCGGTCTTGATCTGGCGACCGCCGATCTTGATGCGAACCCCCTTCTCGTCGACCTCTTCCTCTTCGTATTCGTACTCATCTTCTTCGCCATCTAAACCGAATTCAGCCCGCAGTTTGGCACGCTTCTCTTCGGCCAGGCGTTCGCGACGACTCTTCCAGGCGGCCGCACCGGCCTGAGTCTTTTCCTTCGCCTTCACGAGGCCCCAAACAGTAATGCGGACCAGTTCGTACTCGGTACAAAGCAGCAGCCCGCAAGCGATGACCGTGAGGCAAAGAATCACGCTGCCGGTTGTGGCGAAGTGCTCGCTGAGGAATTGCTGGCCGACCAAACCAAGCTTGCCACCCGAACCGCTGATCGGCCCTGGCGAAGCCCCAGGGACGACGATGGTCACCAGAGTCGTGATGCCAGCTAATGTGGCCAGCCAACCCGCCAGGCGAATCGCAGGCGACGTAATCTCGCGCCGCATGAGAAGGACCACATCGAGCGTGCCGAGGCTAACCACGGCGAAGTAAGCCCCAATCCCCAGCGTTACCAACAGAAAGTCAGCCGCCAACGCGCCGATGCCACCACACAGGTTATGCACGACTTGCGGTTGAGGAAAAACAACTTGATCAGGCTGATAAAAATTTGCCAGCGGAGCAGGAAGTTCTCCGATCGCATCGTCGGCGCGATACGACAACAGCGACAACGCCAGGAAGATTGTCAGCGCGGACAATCCTATGGCGATCAAATCTCGCTGGATACTTCGCTCTTCGAACATGCGATGCTATCAGGAAAACGGGGAGATCGATGGAAGCCAGTCCGAACCCAAAACTCGGAAGCCGGCGCTCCACTGTCCTCCTTCGGCTTTGCTAGCGACAAAGCCACAATGCGTTTTTTTCCCACGCAAACGATTCTCTAGAAGCCATATCCCACAAGCATGGCACCATCGTTACAGCCGCTACAAGTAGTCGTTGGCGAAGTTCCGCACCGATCGCCAACCACCCTCTTTGCCGGGTTGGACCACGGCAAGCAGGTTGCCGGCCGCATCGACCACAGCCGCTTCCCGGGCCTCGGCCACGTCGATCGAAATCAGCTTGCCGTGCACCAGTCGCACGATATCCTCCTGCCCAACGGTTACTTGAGACAGGCCCTGCACGGCTTGCACTGTGGGCAAGAGCGATCGTTCGATCGTCGCGCGATCGAACCCTTCGCATGGATTCACCGCATCTTCCCGCCGAAAATTGCCGATCGCAGTTCGGGCAAGTTCGGCCATGACCGCTTCGGTCCCCAATTGTTGGGCCAAATCGCGCCCGAGCGATCGGACATAGGTTCCACTTCCACACCGGATCTCTAACCAGAGATCGGGATAGTGATAGGCCAGGACTTCGATCGAATAGATTTCGATCTCGCGAGCTGCAAGCTCGACCTTCTTTCCTTGTCGAGCCAGATCGTACGCCCGCTTCCCAGCGATCTTTAAAGCCGAGAAGGCAGGCGGAACTTGCATGATTTTGCCATGCAACAAGGGAAGCGCCGCGTCGATCTGCTCGCGCGATGGCTGGGGCGGATTGATGAGCGTCTCGACGTGCCCTTCGATGTCTTCCGTTTCGCTCTTCTTTCCCAGAATAAACTTCGCGACGTACGTCTTGGGAAGCCGCTGGATGTACTCGATTAGTTTCGTTCCGTGCCCCACAGGGCAAACCAGCACGCCGGTTGCCAAGGGATCGAGTGTGCCCGCATGCCCTGTTTTTA
This sequence comes from Blastopirellula marina, assembly GCF_002967765.1. NCBI lineage: Bacteria > Pseudomonadati > Planctomycetota > Planctomycetia > Pirellulales > Pirellulaceae > Blastopirellula > Blastopirellula marina. The sequence goes on from NZ_PUHY01000016.1 coordinate 328,753, forward strand.
CTGGGCGAATCAACCGCTGGACGATGTTCACGATATCGCGTGAGGTCTTGCCGGCTGGCTTGTTGAGATTCAGAATTCCGTGCATGCGACTCTAATTCGTGCGAAACTGTGGGGCGAGGAACAATTATTCCTCGCAATATCCGAAGACAACAAGGGGTCTGAATCAACGTTCGCTTCCGATCGCCGCGTCGCCACTGATAAATCTTGGCCCGCCGCATGAGCCCCTTCAAACTTCGATTGAACTGCTTAAGAACTAACATTGTAGGCATCTTCCTGTGAACTTCATGATTCGTATTGTTTTGATGATTTCGTTTTCACTGTTCGTGATCTCTGGCTGTGGGAAAACGCCTCCCCCACAACCAGTCGCCGTTGCCGTGCCGCCAGGCATGACGGTCGAGATCTACGAACTTGATCCCACGCAAGACCCCAGCAGCCTCACCGCCGTGCATCCCGAGACGGGCAAGCCGATCTTCCTGAAAACGCCCCCGCTGATTGCTACCAGCGATGTCGCGACCATCGCCGAGGTGGTCGAATCGCCCCCGCTTCACTCCGAATCGCCCCCGCTTCACTCCGAATCGGCCACGCTGCAAATCAACCTGAACCCGACCGGCGCCACCAATATGGCCACCGCGACCGCCACACCGAGCGGGCAAGAGCTGGCCATCGTCGTCAATGGCGTGACCGTCGCAGTTGCCCAAGTACGGACACAAATCAGTGATAAAATGGTCATCCAGGGAGGTAACGACACAGGGGAATTCCAGCGTCAAATCGGCATGCTCACCGGCGGCAAATAGCCACTCGCAGCAAGCTTCGCGTTTGACTTCCCTCAAGCATCCCAGCCAGGCGCTTCAAACTTCAAACGCCCTGCGAGCATTTTCTTGAGCACGCCAGAGATAAGCCTGTACAGGCAGCAGGCTTACGGCCGTGAAAAACTTTTTCTTAAGTTTACATCCGCCCACTGGGGCGGAAGCGTTTCACGTTTTCCATGCGATGCTGAGGGAGTGAAGAGAACCACAGATTGCACCGATGGGTGCCTGCAATGCATCACCAGATGACAATTGCTCACTTAGTAATAACGCATGTGTTGGCACGAGTGGCCGTGACACGAACATTCTATCAAGGTGAAGGACATAGTGTTTCGGAATCTAATAACAGATACAACTAAGCGTCGATTGGTCGGCACAGCCATTGCGATATTCGCCGTGTCTGCTGTTGTGCTGTATTATTATCGCTGGAGTAGATTTATGGTGTCAGGACTCTTTGTTTGTGTTGGACGATGAGAAGAGATGGTGAGACACCTATCGGCGGCTATTTGGCCAAGACAAGCTTCCGGACAAACGTGAGAAGGACACAAAGAGTTGACACCTTACTTTGTTCCTGGTGCATTGTTTGACTTCTATAAGGCTCGCTATCCGAGCATGGCAGATGATGCACTTTGCGATATCCTTCGACAAGGGCTTTAACTATGGATATTCGAGAATCCATTCGCATTGAGGGAATGCCTTTTCCTAAGCCATTGCCGGTGCCGTTGGAATTACTCCGGAGAATATTTTCCGAACATGGCCTTTATTTCGAGGACATGGGCAACAAGAGAAGTGTTAAGTTCACTGGTTCGTATGAGCCGACACGCCTGAGTAAGGTTCAGGAAATTGTCGATGATCAGCATTGGGATGTTAAGGTATCACGGACCATATGGCCAGAGTACGACGACAGCGATTACCAGCGAGCTCCGCTGTGGGAGGTATTATTCCCCGATCTTTGGATTGACGAGATTGATTTTTCTTCGACTTGTGGAGAATGTGGACGCAAGCGAATTGTGGTAGACACGAGCGTCCGTGTCTCGGAAGTGAAGTCAAAGAAGCCACTTCACAGTGTCAACGGCCAATTCAAGATTGTCTCTGCGGAAGTAAAAGCCGCAATCGAAGAATCACTTGTCGGAGCGTGTTTTCTTCCGTTTGATCAACAAGAAAGATATTTCTACTTGCAGGCAATGTGTAACCTAGGACCGTTGATCCTACACGATAATGAGGTGGTCGCGCACTCCGGCGAATGTTCCAAGTGCAATCTTCCCAAGTTTACGACATTATTCGGTCCACTTCGATATGGGAAATCACGTTGGTCGGGTGAAGATATCGTGCACGAGTCATTTCACAACTCTTGTCTATTCACTCCGTTAGCGTTCGATTTGCTGCGAACATTTGATCAAGACCTAAGCCGCGTTGGCATCGCTTTATTGGATTAATCATCCCCCTGCATTTTCCCGCTCATCGGAGTATGTTCTTAGTGACAGGAGCTTCACGCTGTGGAGTCGTGACGTGGCGAAGAAATAGTACGCCTGCCTGCGTATGATGGGGCACGCCAGCTTACTTAAAGGCGTTTCCGAAGCTTTATTTTGTGCTTGGCAGCGTGCCGGCTCGTGACCTGCAACCGAAACACTGAACCACTGTAAATGAGAATTTTAAGATTTAAGGTGTCAGGGATTTAAGGTGTCAGGACTCTTTGTTTGTGCTGGACGATGAGAAGAGATGGTGAGACCCCTATCGGCGGCTATTTGGCCAAGACAAGCTTCCGGACAAACGTGAGAAGGACACAAAGAGTCCTGACACCTTTTTTGTTCAAGGATTAGCTACATGCATAAGGATGACACGCTACATCGCTGTGAAGAGCTTGAAGAAGCAGAGCTGTTTGATGATGCATTGGACCTTTTGAACGAAGCAGTTTTGTCCGCTCCTTATGACCCAGACTATTTGATAATGCGAGGCCGACTGCTGTCACTTCGCTTTTCAGACCACGCCGCAGCAATAGCTGACTTACTCGAGGCAAGGCGTTTCACACCTCGGAGCTGTGAACTACATCAACTTCTCAGTTTATCGTACTTAAGTCTCAACGAATTAGATCAGGCACAGGAAAGTGCTGACACTGCTATTGAGATTGACCCAAGTGACTTTATGTCACACATTTGCATGGGGCGTTGCATGATAATGCAACATAGATTTCATGCAGCCAAAAGCAGCTTTGAAGCTGCCGTCACTCTTTCGCCTACTAGTGAATTGGCTCTAAAAGGACTAGGTGAATCGTACTTTTCGATGGATGACTTTGAAAATGCGATTGCGTCCTTTCGACGTGCCTCGGATATCTGCCCCACTACGTTATTGTTTATCGACTTGGCTAGATCGTATTTGAAGCTCGGAAATCCCGAACAAGCAATCTATTACTTGGAGCAAGCGAACAAGTTGCCTTTCGAACACGGGCTAGACTTAGTAATCGCAGGCTATATGAAGAAAGCCCTTTCACTTCGCGAGACACGGTCGTCATCTTAGTAGCTCGCTGGGTCTCTTTAAGGTGTCAGAAAGATTTACGATGTCAGGACTCTTTGTTTGTGCTGGACTATGAGAAGAGATGGCGAGACCCCTATCGGCGGCTTTTTGGCCAAGACAAGCTTCCGGGCAAACGTGAGACGGACACAAAGAGTCCTGACACCTTAAATTTATCCTACAGAGCCTGAGGGACCAATTTTTTCGTGCGAGTGTGTGGTTTTGGTGAAGAAGCTCCCGTTTTGCCTGTGTTTTCGAATATAGTTGCCATAAGCGTTTACACTGTCCATAACTCGAAGCCCATGCAAACAAGACGCTACCGCCAGTACTGATTATACCATAAATAGGCAACTCCAGTCACGGAAAACACTACTGTTGTTATGTATATGCTTCGACTCACTGGGTTCGCATCAACGCTTGCAATACCGAAAAACACAGCACTGACAGAGAAAACAAATGTAGCTGTTAAACAGCAGATTATTGGCAACTTGTTTGGCATATCAAATATCTCTCACGCAATTGCAATGGTCAGTCTCTGCAGGTGCGAGCATAGTCAATCGCCGCTAACGCACAAACCCCTGCAAGAAGTCCAAGGAGAATGGCACCAATGCCCGCTCCAATTAGTACCGCCATCCAAATGGCCATAGCCGAACAAGCAAGCCCGGAGGATTTACGGTGTCAGGATTCTTTGTTTATGTTGGACTATGAAAAGAGATCGCAAGACACCTATCGGCGGCTTTTTGGCCAAGACAAGCTTCCGGGCTGACTGCAGGGCTTGTATGTTTCGGGCGGCGACTGAGAAGCGAGAAGAATCAGGACACCTTAACTCTGCCCAGGTGTTATCATGGCGACAACACAACAGATAGAGAGTAGAGGCTGTTTCAAAACCCTGACGTTATAAGCTTGCGCCAGGTAACGATTTGCGTTACACCTACCATCGAAAGGAGTCCTTCGATGGCTGGTAAACGTGAAGTGCTGCTCACCGACGAGCAGTGGG